>NZ_JAAHHX010000245.1:0-2716 GCF_010672065.1 Moorena sp. SIO4A1
CGATCGCTAATCTAATGGCAGTCGTTAAGCCAAGGGGTGATTGACAGCTCGATGGTGTTCACAAATAGGTCTGCTCCCTGTCTTGATGCAAAGCGCGAGTGGGGGAAACCCCCAAGACCGCGCTGCATCGCTAATGCTGTTAGGCAAGACGACAAAACCATCGCTGAGCTCAATCATCCCTTTCCTAGACTCTGTGTTAGGTGGCTCAGGTAATGACTTTCTGTCTGGCGGCTCAGGTAACGACATTGTGATTGGCGGCTTAGGTAATGACTTTATATTTGAGGGCTCTGGTAATGACACCCTCATAGGTGTAGATCCCACCAGTAACAATCCAGGTATGAATGAAACTGATAGGTTAAACGGAGGAGCTGGTAAAGATACATTCGTGATTGGAGATAAGAACAATCCTTACTATGTCGGGGGGGAGGAACTTATGGTCTCAATGACTTTGCTCTAATTGAGAAGTTCGAATCTGGTATAGATACAATTCAACTCCACAAAGGCAGCAACTATGTCTTGTTAAAAAACTTTATTGCTATCACTCCAGGCTTGTCTCCTTCTGATTTGACAAATATTGGTTCAGTGGAACAGATTGCTAATAATATTGCTGGAGGTATGAGCGTAGCGGATAGTTTGAAGCTTGTTCCCATGCCGGCTAGTTTGAACATTGACATTATTGCTATAGTTCCTGATGGCTATAGCCAAGGGGATCTGATCTTTGTATAACGACTAAGTAGGTCGTGCAAGAAAAAAGGAGGTATGTTACAAATTATAAAGTGTTGCCCTAGAAAGGAGTCAGAGGTATGGGAGCCAGACTGAGAGTGTTTCTCACCCAAGAAGAAGAAAGAACACTCTGGGAGTTGAGGAGGGCTACCACCGTAAGTCAACGAGTCAAAGATCGAGCACAAGCAGTTCGTTTAAGTCATCAAGGTTGGTATGTTGAACAGATCGCCACTCACCTGCACTCGACTGCTAAAACGGTTAGGAAGACACTAAACGCCTGGAAAACAAAAGGTAGGGCATGACTATGGGAGGCATCAGGACGAGGGCGACAAAGAAGATGGACGGAAGCCGACATCGAATACCTAGAAGACTGTCTAAGAATTGACCCGAGAACCTACAACAGCTTACAACTGGCCGAAAAACTCTGTTGGGAACGACAAGTTGACCTCAGTCCTGAGTATCTACGTCAGATCCTCAAAAAAAGGGGGTGATTTGGAAGCGGACGCGAGTGAGTCATCAAAAACGGCAAGATCCACAGAAGCGGCTGGCTAAGCAGAACGACCTGGAAATGCTTGAACTAGCGGCTGCTGCCGGAGAGATTGATTTGCTTTACGCCGACGAATCGGGATGCTGTTTGTGGAGTGCCGCCAGCTACAGCTATTACTTTAAAGGAGAGCAGAAGCGGCAAGAACAGACGAAAAAACGGGGGAAACGATTGAGCCTTTTGGGTCTGTGGCAACCGTTGGTGACATTTGTGTGTAGTTTGGTGTTGGGGAGTTGGAAAAGCGAAGACTTCATCAAACTGATGCACGAACAAGCCCAAGTGGCTGGTGCAATTTACGAACGCACGGGTCGAATCCGTGTTATCACCCTCGATAACGGCTCGATTCATACAAGTAAAGCTGTGAAGCAGAAACTTCCCCAATGGGAAGCGATGGGACTTTACTTGTTCTTTTTGCCACCTTACTGTTCCGAAATGAACCCCATTGAGTTGGAGTGGGAGCATCTTAAGCGCGATCAATTGGTTGGTCAGATGTTTGAATCGGAGTCGGAATTAGCGTACCACGTGAGTGTAGGACTTGAGGCTCGAGGACAGCGCAACGGACATAAGGTTGAATATGTCAACCTGCGAGGCGTGAAATAATCCTTTACAAACATCTCTTTTTTTCTCTGGGACTACTTAGTACACCGTCTCGGAAACAACTGACTAGTTAAAATCTCTTTGATCTAGCGCGTCTTTCCCCTGTTTTTCCTCTCCGTTTAACTGAGATCTCGGAGCATTGTGATTAATCGTTTGGTGGGCAGTGCAAACTCAAGCCTATGGCTAGGTTGGTGAATCGGTCTACTGCACTGCCCACCCTAGATCTCGGACCATTGTGATTAATGGTTTGGTGGGCAGTGCTTACTTTGGCTATGGCCAGCTTGGTGAATCGGTCTGCTGCACTGCCCACCCTAGATCTCGGACCATTGTGATTAATGGTTTGGTGGGCAGTGCTTAGCAAGGCTATGACTAGGTTGGTGAATCGGTCTGCTGCACTGCCCACCCTACATGAAGGTAAGTGGGACAGGGGATTGGCCGAATGCGATCGCGTAGCGGCTCCAAAGGAGCATCGCGTAGCGTGACCTACGGTCAATCCCTTTTTCCCCAATTTTCTGCTTAACTCTATACCCCCAGTTATGACTTTTGTCAATAACTGAGCTGATCAAGGCTGATGTGAGCCAGAGACCCTTTGATTTACCTGTAACTTGTAGCAAGGGAGCATTGAAGCAACAGTGATGGTATAGCAATCCTAAATGAATTGTGAGAATTTTGTTCCCTGTTCCCTACTCCCTACTCACTACTCCCTGTTCCCTGTTCCCTTTGGTATAGTAGAGAGCTGGGTAATGCTCTGGTTTAATCAAAGACAAGCTTTTACTATATCTAATAAATTTTCTCTGATCTTGCTATCAGTATCAGCGCTAGAATCATTTAGTAAATTTAACAAATTTTCCA
>NZ_JAAHHX010000246.1:0-2712 GCF_010672065.1 Moorena sp. SIO4A1
AAATTATGGTCTGAAATGATTACCCAGTAAATATTTCAGCTTGCATGTCACCCCCTCAGCACCCCGTCAGTCCGTTTACTTAATAACTAGAACTAATCAACTGCCCATAAACTCCCCCTTGCTGCCACAATTCCTCATGGGTACCCCGTTGCACCACCTTACCCCGCTCCAGAACAATAATCTCATCACAATCTCGAATCGTACTCAATCGGTGGGCTACAATAATACAAGAAATACCCCGACGCCTGAGATTCTGGTCAATAATCGTTTCCGTTGACCCATCCAAGGCACTAGTTGCCTCATCCATCACCAAAATCGCTGGGTCATTAACCAACGCTCTAGCAATTTCCAGACGTTGACGCTGACCCCCACTTAAATTTCCAGCTCCTTCCATCAGTTGGGCTTCATATCCCCCAGGTAGTGCCTGAATCACCTCGTGAATTGCCGCATCCTGACAAGAGCGCACTATCTCAGACAGGGGTACCGTCTTATCCCACAAAGTCAGATTATCCCGCACTGTCCCCCCAAACAGAAAGATTTCCTGTTCCACCATTGCTAAGGAATTCGTCAACACCGACCTGGGAATCTGCTCTTTTGGAATCCCATCAAATAGAATCTGCCCTGACCAAGGTTGGTATAGACCAGTTACTATCTTGGCTATGGTAGACTTCCCCGAACCACTACCCCCTACTAGCGCTACCCTTTGACCAGGTTTCAGGGTCAGATTAAAGTTCTCAATTAACGGTCGATCTATCCGGGAATAGCCAAAGGTAATATTGCGTAATTCTACATGACCTTGAAGGCAGACCTGGAGAGTGGGAAATGAATCAGATTCTGCTTGATCTCCCCTTTGAGCTGCCACCGGATCTTGGGGTCGGTTAGGGGAATGAGTGGTTTGAGCTAACCCTTCGGTCAACTGGGGGTCAATCGGGTTGCCCAATACATCATCCAAGCGATTGAGGTCACCATCGAGTTCCTGGAGAGTACTGCCAAACCTGACTAACTGGTTGACAGGCTTCTGAAAACTGTTCATCAAGCTTTGAAAAGCCACTAACATCCCAATACTGAGAGATCCTTCCATTACCCTTAGACCCCCAACTGCCAAAATTAGCATAGAGGTTAAGGAGGTTAGCAGAGGCGGTAAAACCCCTAAAACCTGGTTTGCTACTTCCAGTTTCTGCTGACCATTAACCGCTTTAGCATAGTAACCGGACCACCTGGCAAAGAAATCCGACTCTGTTGCCGATGCCTTGACACTTTCTATGCCCTGTAGTCCAGCGATCGCTACCCCAGCTGCCTTACCCCGGTCTAGGGCTAATTGCATATAGCTGTCCACCCGCTTACGAGCCAGCCATTGTAAGGTCAAGACATTTACCAAGGCAAAAACTATAGCAATTACAGTGAGTACCCCATCATAGGCAAACATCACCAGGGCATAAAAGATTACCATTACCGAATTAATCACTGTTGTTGCCAACTGACCCGAAAGCACGTCAGCCACTTTGTCATTTAGCTTAACCCGATTACTAATTTCTCCAGCAAACCGCTGGGCATAAAATCTTGCTGGTAATCGCAGGATGTGCCAGAGAAATTGGCTGGACATTCCTACGGATAACTTAATTTTTAGTTGTCTCAAATACCGCAATTGTAACAGGGTCAACACCCCCTGCAGGAGCACCGTAATTGCCATGGCTAAAATCAAGGGACGTAGCCAATCAGTGCGACTTTCGACTAACACATTATCTACAAAAATTTGATTAAAGACGGGAATAACTAAGCCAGGGAAAACTAATAAAAATCCTACTATTATACAGTATGTAATTGCAGGAATAGACCCTTTTAGTCGTAACCATAGCGCGAATGTAACACTGGGTTTTTGACCCCCTTTTTTAAACTCTGGTCCTGGTTCAATTACCAGCACTACCCCCGTGTAACCCTGATCAAATTCCTCGCTGGTTACCCGTCTTGGACCAGCAGCTGGATCATTGAGAAAGACGATTTTTTTACTAAATCCTTCTACTACTAGGAAATGATTAAAATTCCAAAACACAATAAACGGAGGATGCAATTTTTTAAGGTTAGCCAGGGATTTTTTATAACCCTTGGCTTGCATTCCATAACGCCTAGCAGCTTTAACCAAATTAGATGCTTTAGAGCCATCGCGGGACACACCACAACTAACCCTAAGTTCCTCTAACGGCACAATCCGACCATAGTAACTCAGAATAATTCCTAGAGCAGCGGCACCACATTCTACTGCTTCCATTTGCAATAGAGTGGGGGTTTTGATTCGTTTTTGTTTCATTGTTTACTGTTGAAAGTTGAAAGTTGAAGGTTGGTTTGTTGTTCGCGTAGCGTGGCCAAAGGCCAAGGTTGAATGTTGTTTGTTGAAGGGTTAAGGGTAGGTTGAAAGTTGAAAGTTGAAGGTTGGTTTGTTGTTCGCGTAGCGTGGCCAAAGGCCAAGGTTGAATGTTGTTTGTTGAAGGGTTAAGGGTAGATTGTTCGCGTAGCGTGGCCAATAGGCCAAGGTTTGTTTGTTGTTCGCCTTTGGAGTTCGGTGAAGGGTAGGTTTTTTGGTTATTCGCATTTGGCTAATAACCTTGGCCAAAGGCCAGGCTACGCGAACAAACTTTCAACTTTAAACTTTAAACTTTAAACTTTAAACCTTCAACCTTCAACTTTCAACTTTCAACATTAAACCTTTAAACCTTC
>NZ_JAAHHX010000247.1:0-2694 GCF_010672065.1 Moorena sp. SIO4A1
ACTCTACCTCGTTGTCAATAGCTCAAAAAAAGAAAGACGAAAGACGGAATGGTTTAAGAGAAATATTGGATGCAGAGGAAAGGGACTGGAACGCGGAAAATGCGGTGGGGGAATGGGGAAGTATGAGTGCGAATGTGATGCGCACCTTAGAATCAGGAGAATACCAGCCGGAAACGGGAAGGAGAGAGATGGGGCGGCAAGGGAAGTTTTCTTTTGGACAGCCGGGAGAGAGAAGCTGGCAAGGGGCGAATAACGGTGGGCAATTGGTCGTGCAGCCAAAAAGGATGATGGTGCAGCGGAGAGCACAACCGTTGACGGGGGATTCGGTGACCTATGGCGATAGCATGAGGGCATCGAGGAGCAAAAAAGAAAACAAAACGGGCTTGCCTGATCGCCTCAAGGCAGGCATAGAGAACCTCTCTGGCTATTCGATGGATGATGTGAGGGTACATTACAACTCGTCGAAACCGGCACAATTGCAAGCACTGGCGTATGCACAGGGGACGGATATTCATGTGGGGCCGGGGCAGGAGATGCATTTGCCCCATGAGGCTTGGCATGTGGTGCAGCAGATGCAGGGGCGTGTCAAACCGACGTGGCAGGTGAATGGCATGTCTATAAATAGGGAGATGGGGTTGGAGCATGAAGCGGATTTGATGGGGAGCGTGAGCCTAACAATGGTCGAACAGCAGGCAGACCGACGGAAAAGCAAGTTGGTGGGATGGTCAGACGAAAGGGTGTTGCAGTCCCCAGTAATTCAACGAAAGGTACAAAAATTTGAGGCTATTGAGTCTAAGAATTATTTTCCACCAGGTTTTGACCTGAGCCAGGAACTAGAAAAGGTTTTCAGCCAGGAGAGTATGAAAATAATTAATGATAAATTATCAAATAGTTTACTGAAAACGACTCAGAGTCTGATCGAAGTTCCTGTGAAAGTGGAAGCGATATTGGAGAAAGATGATGATGATGTCACCCCCAAGCGAAAAACCTATAAAAGCGGAAACATAGGAAAGATAGGGAAGAATCTTTATTGGTTAAGAACAGGAACATGGGAAAGGTTTGAGGGAGGCCATCTAATACCGCACGCACTGTGGGACATATTAGATAATGATGTTGAGTCGGCTGATGATTACATAAATCTGGTGCCGATGTCAAGTACAATGAACCAAGAGACATGGAAAAAGATAGAGAAAGAAATGACCGAAAAGTATAATTCGCTCAAGGAAGGCGAAGAACTAAAAGTAGAAATATTAATAAAACGAGAAGTATTGAAATTAGGAGTATATGATATTATTGTAAAAAGATTAGAAATCGATTGGAGCTCGGAAGACACAAGAAAAAATAGAATAATCAAATTATATGGATGGAACCCAATAGATATATCATCGAAAATTGTAAATCAACAAACAGGAAGCGAAAGGAGAAACCGGGTAGCAGAGAATGAAGCAAGGGAGCCGAGCCGAGTGATAGAAACTAAAGACCAATTGATAGGGGCTATGGAAAGAGTAGGAATAAAGGACAGAGTTAAAAAAGAATTATGGAAGGAAATATTTGGCGCTTAGACCTAGCGTGTAAAAAAAAAAGAAAGGGAAAATAGATGGAGCTAGGGAGGGTGAAAGAATAAGAAACAAAAAGAAAGAAGCAAAAGAACAGAAAAAGGATAGGCAAGCAGATAACCCTACTGAATGGGTACACAAAAGTTGTTGGTATGGTTAAAGTTCAAATGGACAAGAAGAGCGTACGCTGTTCAAGAGGTTGTAGGGTGGGCAAATTGACCTGATAACTGATCTAATTGCCAAACTATCGTAATTTGCCCACCCTACCCGACTATTTTGTTGCATAATAAAGGAATTTAATGCTATCACCGGTTTTTGAAAAAAGCTTTAAGAAAGCGATCGCGGATCTTGTAAGGTGAGCATATTGACATGAGAACTGATTAAATGGCCAAACTATCGTACTTTGCCCACCCTACCCGACTATTTTGTTGCTTAATTTAGGAAATTCAAGCTATAACCGGTTTTTTAAAACAGCTTTAATAAAGCGATCGCTGATATTGTTTGGTGGGCAAATGAACAAGATTCCGGAATAATTAGTCAAACGATAGTTTTTTGCCCACCCTACCCGACTACCCTACGGCTAGCGATCACCTATGTTGTTGGTTGGGTTAAAGCAAAGTGTTCGCTCAAGTCGGGTGGGCAAATGGAAATGATTGGTGATCAATTGGTAATACGTAGAATATTAGCCCACCCTACCCCACATTCATAATTTGCCCACCCTACTCCCCTGCAAAATCTTCTAAATCGCTAAAATCTAGAACTTGTGGTAAATTCCTGCCACAACAACACCCCCAATCGGGTCGATACTTGCCTCGCTCCACCCATTTGTGAAAACTGGAATATTCCCACAAATGAGGACAAGACACCAAACCATGTTTAACTGGATGTAGCGTGAATATAATCTAAATGTCGGTGTAAATCATGGTCATTACGAATTGTATGCTCCCAAAACCGACGTTGCCAGACATTGCTTTCTCGATGCTTACGACGAGAAGCAGAAACATCTACCTCAAATGAGCGTTTTCCCCGTAAAGAGCGGGTAAATAACCTCAGTACAGGACAAAAGGCTTGAAAAGTTGACTTGGGTGGGGTTTCATCAGAATTACCACAGTGATCAGAAACCCCATGAATCAATAAG
>NZ_JAAHHX010000248.1:0-2667 GCF_010672065.1 Moorena sp. SIO4A1
ATTAGAAATGCTTACGCCAAATACAACTGACAGATTTGTTGAAACAAAATTAAGCAAAAAAAATCCCCAGCGGAGCGCTGAGGGATTTTAGAATACAACAGACCAGAGAACAACATTATATTAATTTTTATAATAATTTTTATAATGAGGATCAACACAATATAAGGAATAAGGGTCTTTGTAATAGTGATGAGTTGGTTTTATTCGGTTTGTCTTTTGTTGTTTCGCTTTGCTTTCGCAATAAGGTTCTAAGTTAAGGTCGATTTTATATTCAGATATTATTTCATAACTTTCGTTGTTTACTTGTTGGTTGATGATTTCGTAAGAGCATACCCATCGAAATACAGGATAAACGTCTTTTTTAATTTCGTCGAGAAGCTCAGCACCTTTTGGTATAATATCGTCACCGTCTTTATACCATTGATTTACTTTGGCTTGTTCTTTCATTTGTTTAGTAATTGTTGGATCACTACATACGTCTTTCCAGTCAATTTTTTCCTGATAATCTTTATTTATTTCATTATGGTAATCAGTAAAAATAGGGTTAAGTTCGATAGCAAGTTCTTTTGAAATTAAATTTTGATTAGCTTCAGTTATCTTGTACTTGCAATAAAATGGTAGCTGATTTTTATGGCTATTATTCTTATTGTCTACAGGAGAGAAGTCTAGGGATACATTTTCGTATCCTTCTATTTCTAGCCTCTCTTCCACCAAGTTTTCATAATTGTTACAGATTTCTATTTTTAATTTTTCGTCCAGATCTGGACGACTTAAATCTGAATACATATTTTTAATTATCAAAAACATACTTGTGCATAATGTTGCTGAAAATGCTACAAGATTAAAAATCAAGGGATAAGTTTTTGCTAAGTTGGCAAGTTTATCACTACTTATTATGTCTACAAGTTTTTGAAAAAAATTTTGTCTGGGTGAATTAGGGTTAGGGTTGGGTGTATTAGAAGAGTTTGGCATAGAAGGATTCTAACTGATTTGAGGGTTGTGCAATAGGCTATGCTACAACAAGTATAGTAGAGATCCGCGGAAAAATGAGATGCACCCGCTGAGGGATCAGTCAGGGGGCATCTACTAGTTTTTGATAGATTGGTTGAGACAAAATTGAACAAAAAAAAATCCCCAGCCGATAGCTGAGGGATGAGTCAGGGTGCATCTACTATTTCTTAATCCTTCATTACTCTGTCTCGCTCCGGAAGAAATTAGAAATGCTTACCCTAAGGAGACAGCCAAGATGGCTATCCCACATAGAACTAATAGATTAGTTGAGACAAGAGTGAACAAAAAAAATCCCCAGGGGGTAACTGAGGGATCACTCAGGGTGCATCTACTATGTCTTAATCCTTCATGGTTCTACCTAGATCCGCTGGTTCCCAGATCCGCTGTGCCCAGATCCCCTATTCCCTATAGCTGAAACCCCTGAGTTTTGAGTAAATTCTGACTAAAGTAAGCCTGAAACCCTTGTATAAAGTTGGTTTCGGGTATTTTGCTATGACACAGCTACTTGAGTTCCAAGGTCCCATGGGCAAATTGCCCTTGACTTATGCACTGAAGTTTCAGTAGAATAAAGTAGAACATGTGTACTATTATAGTGTTTTCTTTTAACCATTGCACCCACACCCCTAGAGCGATCACATCGCTCCTACAAAGAAGGATTGTAGAGCAGCGAGCGTATCGCTGTGGGTAGTGTGGGGTACTCCCCATTAGTAACTGGCTGATAGGGAAACCTCTTGTTTGGGAACTATCTCAGATAAGAGCACTGTCAATACTGCACTGCGTGGATTTTGGATAAATCCCCCCAACCCCGTCGGGATCCCCCTCCCGTCCCCCGCGCGGAAGGGGGAAGCCAGAGGAACCATAGCCTTTTTGTTCATGGGGTCTATTGTTCCCCCCTTGTTAAGCAGTAAGGGTGATCCCCCTCCCGTCCCCCTTATTAAGGGGGAAGCCAGAGGAACCATAGCCTTTTTGTTCATGGGGTCTATTGTTCCCCCCTTGTTAAGGGGGGTTAGGGGGGATCTCCCAGGGTGGATCAATATTACTAACCAGCCACCGGCTACTATAGCGGTTCTCATATTAATAAAGTACACATACCTATTGTTTCCCGATTCCCGATTCCCGATTCCCGATTCCCGATTCCCTGCGCGCAGTACTATAGCAATTTTCAACTAATCATTTTCAAGTAAAAAAATCTAAATATCGTCAAAGGAACACACTATATGGTTGCCACAAAAGACAGTAAAGACCAAATTTTCCAAGCCTTTGAGCAAATCCTAAAAGAGCGGCAAAACATTGACTCAAAAATTGCCACCAAAGAAGAGGAGGCGGAAAAAGCTAAAAATCAACAAGTGCTGGAAACGGCCTCAAACTATACCGTTGATAATATTGTCAAAGGAATGGCTGATTTACAGCTAGAGTTTGGCACCATTGTTAATGAATTGTCAGAAAAATTATCCTCAGAAGCCTCTAAACTTGATGAGCTAAAGCTGGCGATTAAGGTAGAAACTGAACACTTGCAATACCTTCAGAAAGTTCGAGTTGTAGCTGATGCCTTACATTTGCTCAATCAAGAGCACCAAGAAAAGCTAAAATCCCTAGAGCAAAAAGCAGATCAACAGCGAGAAGAGATCGAAAAAGACCAAGAGCAAAAACGTAAGC
>NZ_JAAHHX010000249.1:0-2652 GCF_010672065.1 Moorena sp. SIO4A1
CTAATTGTGGAATGATTAAAGGTAATTTAGAACAGTTTGGGGCGAGAGGGTCGCTAATTGGCAATTTAATTGAAGGCTTGCTGGCTCTAAGTACAGTAATTGTTTTTGTGTTTAGCACCTGGCCTGTGGTAATGGGAATTTAGCAACTTGTTAGTAAAGATGATCGAGCATATTGTTTTGTTCAAGTGGAAAGAAGACGCTTCACCGGATGCGATCGCATTGGCTATAAATGGAATCCTGGCCCTGAAAGACCAAATTCCTGGGATTGTAGAACTTTCCTGTGGAGAGAACTTTTCCCCCCTCAGGTCTCAGGGATTTCAGCATGCTTTGAGAGTGCAACTTCTCGATTGCGACGCTCTGAGTACCTATGCCGATCACCCAGTCCACCAGGCAGTAATCGAGAAGTATATCAAACCTATCCTAGGAGACATCATCGCAGTGGATTACGAAGTTTAGTAGCCTCAAGGATAGAGCACAGGAACTGAGGGGGTGACCGGGTGTGGGGTGACTCATAAGGGTAGGTTTTTTAGAAAGGGGCGAGTAGGTACTTTGATTACGTATAAATTCCTCAAAATATGTATCAAAATACACAATATTTTCCGGGATAATTCTCCCCATTTCCCGCTTTTCCCGATTCCCGACTCCCGATTCCCGACTCCCGATTCCCGACTCCCGACCCAAATGTAAAAAACCTACCCCTGTGAGGTGTGGGGTGACCGGGTAGCTGTACACATAAATCCAGAAGCGATGCAGAGGTGCGACCCGTGGCGAATTTAATTCGCCTACGGAAAACGCACCATTACGGTCTTGAGGGAAATCCCCATGAGCAAGTGCATTAAGACAATGATTGCCTTAGTTCCAAAAAAAGTTTTCCCTACACCCTAAACCCTACACCCTAAACCCTACACCCTAAACCCTACACCCTAAACCCAGTAAGGCTAACAAGGTAGCTTGTCAACCCATCAGTTATTAGTCTTTGGGTGGTATGTCTCCTGCCTGCTGAGCTTTTTTAATCGCTCGTTTGAGAATTAGTACTGCCATTTGGGACAAGGAGCGCTCCTCGGCATCTGCCAATCGTTGAAGCGCTTCTTTGTCTTTTTCTTCCATATAGAGGGTTACGGTTACTTTAGCCATATGATTAACAATAATTTTTACTCTAGGTTTTTACCCAAATAAACATAAATTAACACAAATAAAAAGAAACTATATGTTATTCCATAAATTGTAATGGAAAGCTTTCTGCACACCCAATCGATAGGTAGCTTTCCCCCTAATATCAAGTCTGGTTGAATACCCATAATTAAGGGAGCCGGGCGCAGGGAGGGTGGGAAGTGTGGGAAGTGTGGGGAGATGGGGAGATGGGGAGATGGGGAGATGAGGGGTGATGGATGATCAGACGGGAAGCTTTGACAAGTGTTATACTTAGTGTTATAGTTAAAAAGATTGCTGGTGTAGCTCAGTTGGTAGAGCAGCTGATTTGTAATCAGCTGGTCGCGGGTTCGAATCCTGTCACCAGCTTATCAAAAATAGTTATGTGTGGCGTTTGTGATAGCTATGAGGTAAACAGATTTTTTTACCTATTCCCTCTTACCTGCTCCCTACTCCCTGCTCCCTGCTCCCTAAAACCCAGGACTCTGTACCTCACCCAAATCAGAATTGCTATAAAACAACTAGGAATTTCTAGTAACTTCGGGCGTTATCAGCACCCCTTAATTCTGTATTTCCAACTGTTCTAGGTCACCAGGGGTATTGCAGTTAAAAAATAGCCTAGTGTCACTGACTAGCAACTCCTGTACTGGATGCTGGGCCAACCAACGCTGAAATGACCGTCCCCCTTGATTGATAAACTCAGTGAGACTCGGTAGACACTGGCGTCGGTAAAAACCGCACAGGGGTTCCCAGCCCTTGGGGTTCCTTGGCAATAGTGCTATCGCGTAGCGTGACCTTTGGTCAATCGCATTTTCCCGAGTCTGCTCCAACTGCTTGAGCCAACCTTGCACAACCTCTGCTCTTAATTGGGGTAAATCACAAGCCAGTAACAGTACCCAATCTGTTTCAACATGAGCTAATCCTTGAGCAAATCCTACCAAAGGACCATGAGGTGTGGTCTCTTCTGGTAACGGCACTTCCCGAATGACACGACAAGTCTCAGGTAAGATATCCACGTATCGTTCTGGCCAGGGAGTGACGATATAGACTTGACCAGAGACTTGACCAGAGACTTGAGCAATACAGCTGAGGGCAACATCAGAAACTCTGCGCAGTAACGGGACACCCTCAACCAGAATCAAGGCTTTATCCCTACCCATACGAGAGCTTAGCCCTCCTGCAAGGACAATCCCTGAGAGGGCTAAGTCGTAATTAGTATTTGGTATAGCGCTGCCCATGGCTTGGTCAGGAACAGACAAGAATTCCAGAACGTAGACTCGGAGACTCCTCAAAAAAGATTGCCCCTCGTCCCTTTAGGTCATCCTTGATATCCTTAGAAATTCCGAAGTTATCTCCAAACTGAGTACTGTCTACTCGAGATACTCTTAAACCGTCATTAATCGGGATAATCCGGTATAAAACGGTCAAGGTGCAATTTATTGTTGCCTGAGGGAGGAGTGGTAGTCAGCAATTGGAGTTAAGCCTTCCACTCATCTTTCTAGG
>NZ_JAAHHX010000025.1:0-123027 GCF_010672065.1 Moorena sp. SIO4A1
CCACACGGCGGCACGGATGGCAAGGTGAATCCAGTCCCTTTGCCTTTTGCCTCTGACCCGAGGATTCTCCGCTCTTTATCGGGGGTAAGCCTTTTCCCTTGTTCCTTTTGCCTTCCTCTAGAATCATGGAGTAAACCTACCTCTAGGAGTTACATCAAAATCGGTTTTCAATCGAAATCCGGCAAACGTTTCCTTGAAACTATTGCGTTGCTGAAGGCTAAAACCAAGCCGCACATTCGGTAAAAATTGGAAATCGTAGTATAGCTCTAACACATCTGGTACATCATCCCCATTTTCCTGGCGCAATTCCTCATTGGAGAGGTCCCGACCATAGGCTAATCCTACCCGGTCATTCTTAGAAAACAAATCCAAGAAGGTGATTCCGAAACTGAAGGTGTTTCCATCTTCATCCAAATCCCGGTTGCGGTAAATCCCATAGCGACCAAATATGCCCATATTCAGTTCAGGAATAAACACTTCGCCATTGACACCAAATGCTTCTTCATCATCATTCTTGTTGATGCCAAAGTCATCCCTTCCCCGTTCGATGGAGAAAATTTCCCGGAAGCCACTATTGGCACCACCATCCCTGCCTGAGGCATAGGTTCCTCGCACGATCACATTATCGTAACGCAGACCAATTTCTCCAGCCAAGCCATTGAGGTCAAATCGCTCCAGACTCTCAGCTGATGAAAACAGAGCGACTTTGCCTTCTATATTGTCTGTAACTGCCCAGTTAACCAATAAACCTGGACGAGATGCGATCGCAGTAGCACTCAAGGCTGGATTAGTTTGAAAAACTGGATTAAAGAAATGGCTTACCCCATCCTTGGCAAAACTATTCCGATCAAAGTAGGAGGTTAAATCCAACTGACCGACAGAAAAGCGCAGAGTGGGTAAGGTGCTAGCAGGAGCAGCCGTAAAGAACAACTGATTGATAGTTGCCCCTTCGTTAGGTGAGTCTACCAATTGGTCATTTTCGCTAGTCAGATCTAGGGTAGCTCCAAACAGGAATTGGGGCGTTAGCACATAGTTTCCGTCCAAGCGAGCTCTGGCTACTGAATTTTCCCCTTGAGTCACGAAACTACCCTGGAAACGCAATGATGCTGGGGTGAGAGCGGTAGTAGGCAGCAAGGGGCGACCGGTGGATTGGGCTGTTGGGGGAGAGGTTGGTCGATTCAGGTTTGAGTTAGGAGCCGGTGGCCAGGGTTGTAGTGCTGGTTGGAAGAAGGGTACTTGACCAAAGCCAGGGGTGTTGGGATTTGGCACCACTGGGATGGGAGTGACTTGCCCTGGTAGGGGTGGTTGGGGGGTGGCTGGGAAAGGAGATTGACCAAAGCCAGGGGTGTTGGGATTCGGCACCACTGGGATGGGAATGAATTGTCCTGGTACCTGACCTGGAGGGGTGGCTGGAAAAGGAGACTGGCTCAAGCCAGGGATGTTGGGATTGGGCATCATTGGTATCGCAATGACTTGCCCTGGTACCTGCCCTGGAATATTGTTCAAATACGGTAGCTGACCTAAGCCCAAGCCATAACTACTGCCCCCCATGGGAATGGGATTGATCGGGACTACTGGCCGGGGGGCTGGGGAACTTCTCAGATAGGGCAGCTGACCTAAACCCGAATTGTAAGGACTACCCCTCATGGGCATGGGATTGACTGGGGCTGGCAGAGGAGCGGGCATAGGTCTCGGGTAGGGCAACTGACCGAAGCCAGGGTTATAGGTAGTACCCCCCATCGGAATGGTATTGACTGGGGCTGGCAGGGGAGCCGGTGTAGTTCTCAAATAAGGTAGCTGACCCAAGCCAGGGTTATAGCTAGGGTTATAGCTATTTATCCCCTGGGGGGTAGACATGCCGAACCCTGCCGTTGGTATCAATATTACAGTTTGTGGTACGTAGGGCAATTGAGCAGGTAACCCATTATTCGTACCCATACTCGTTCCCAACGGCATCGTCCCAGTTACTCCTGGCATCATCGGCATCAATACTACCGTTTGTGGCACGTAAGGAAAATAGCCCCAATTCTGGTTAGGAGTATTGCTTACCAACGGCATCGAGTTAGGAAGTGCTGGCAATGGCGCTGGTGTTTTGGTTTGTGGGAAGACAGGCAGTTGTCCTACCGATTGGTTTTGGTAGTTATTCAGAAATAGGGGTGTGGCTGTTCCTTGCCCTAGCTGCTCGGGCAGGGTTGGTGGGGAAGGAGGTAGTTGCTTGAACTTGTTGGGCAGTTTACCAGCATTGGACGGAATTGGCCCTGTTGGTACTGGCAAAGGTTCGGTTTTTGCTTGGGAGGTTGTCTGCTGGTTCGAGCTAGAGTTGGGACTATTGGGAACTAACTTCGGAATTAGGGATGGCAGCAGCTGATTACAGGCTGTGTTGTTTTGACAGTTGCTCCAGTTAGCTGGAACTACTCCTTGCAAATCTAAACTCGAACTGCTGCCATAGGGCAACAGTTGGCTTAGCTTGAATTCCGTGAAAGTTAAGTCGATTTTCTCTAGGTTTAGCGTCGATGATGACACTAAAGGCTTTTGAGGTGATGGCGTTAACGCTAACTGGTCTACTTTAGTGTCAGCTTTAGTGTCAGCAGATTTCTTCTGGGTGACTAGCTTAGAGTTAGCTGCTTTGCTGTGTTTTAGTTCCGACGACTCTGGGACTGGTGAGCCTAGTTTCGAGGTAGCCTCAGGGTTAGGTCGATGAGAGACTTTAGTAGTTTTATTGAGCCGGGATGACTTTGGTAACCCATCCCTGTGTCCTGGTTTTAGCTCCAGTTTCCCTGGTTTTTGAGGCTGTTGAGATAACTCAGGGATTTCCGAACCCACCTTTTTGCTAGTGGTGAGGTTAGGTTGGCTAGTGGTGATGTTTAGGGAAGCCGACGTTTTGGCTTTTCCAAAGGGTGGCATTGCCCTAGCTCTAGACCTGGCATAGGGTGATCTGAACTTGGGTTTAGTTGATTGTCTTTGCTGGTGGTTACCTGTCGGCTGGGCTAGGGTAGTTCTGTTTTCTCTACCGTTTTCTCTACCGTTACTGCTTAGTAAAGCCGACTTTTTACCTTTGGGCCGTGCTGGAATAACTTTGGCTATCTCCTCTGGCTGGGGCTTAGCCGTCGGCTGGATTGGAGCAGCTACGGTTTTTTGGACGGTTTTTTGGGAGGCAGTCCTTGAGGTAGCTGAGCTTTGGGTTTTCAGCGGTGCAGAAACAGCTTTAGCTGTAGACTCCCGTTTGGCTAATTTTTGCTGCTGCAACCGAGATAATGGTAACTTCCTCCTGGTAGCATAAGAACTGGGCTGAGCAGATTCCTTGGTTTTCAGCAAGGTCGGGAGAGCCTCAGGGGTAGCCCTTGACTGGCGTGACCCTAACTTACGCTTAGCTACTGGTTTAGCTGATTCTTCAGTCTGGGGTAAGAAGTGTGGCGGCACAGCTGAATCCAGTTTCCTGGTGGAGTTGCTCCTTGGGGCAGAAGACCTTTGGGTCTTAATTGGCTCAGGGATTGTCTCCTGTTGACTTTCAAGCTTTCCTAGTGCTACAATACTTATTGGGGCTACTTCTTCACTTTCTTCACTAATGGATTGCTCTGAATCATTGCTCTGATTTGTCCGGAGCTGCTCTAAGAACTTAGTATGTTTAGATATAGCAGTTGCCTGGGCTGGTTCAATGGCACTGAAGGACAGCATCCAGACTACAACGAATGACCCAGTACTAAGCAGTTGCATCCATAGAAGGACATTCTTGACTATCCATCTCAGACATTGACTAGTTGTTTGATGGATTGTCTGGGTTTTTTGCCTAATCAATCCTTTCTGTAAACCCTGTCGCCGCTCTAGCAAAGGGCTTGGTTTTGGGCGACTCATACTACCTGCTCCATAAAACTTATACAAAACTTGCCTTAGCTAGTTAAAGCTGTTTACTTCCTGCTTCTTCCGGAACTGTCGGCAGCACTCCGTCCACAGGCAGACACCGTAGAGCCTACGGCGTTTCTCAAATTAATTGCTGCGTTTAAATCTCTGTCGAGACTTAACCCGCACTCAGGACAGTTATAAGTCCTGATGTTCAGTGGCATCTTTTGACGATGCCCACAGCTTGAACACAGTTGAGATGATGGGTAAAATCTGTCAACCATGACTAACTGTGAGCCATACCATTCACATTTGTATTCCAGCTGTCTCTTGAACTCGTAAAACCCTTGGTCAGCAATAGAGGCAGCTAGCCTATGATTAGCCATCATTCCAGATACATTTAAGTCTTCAATCACTACCGTGCCGTGGTTCTTAGCTAAATAAGTAGTGAGTTGGTTTAATGTATTTTTGCGGATATTAGCTACTTTTTGATGTTTCTTAGCTAGTCGATTTACTGCCTTGTACCAATTGTTTGAACCTTTAATTTTTCTAGATAGGTCACGCTGGCATCTGACTAGTTGCTTAAAAGCTTGACCATAGGGCAATGAACCTGGGAACACAATGCCAGTGCTGAGTACAGCTAATTCCTTGATTCCTAAATCCACCCCTACCACATCTTTTAATTTGGGGGTCGGTAATGCTTCGTGTTCATAATGAAAACTCACATACCAACCGTCAGCTTGCCTAGAAATAGTTATTTTCTTGGTGGTTATCTGTGGTAATGGCTCATAAGTTTTCACCCAACCTAACTTGGGTAACTTATGTCTTATGCCTGATAATTTAATCGACTTACCAGAGTTGTCAATCGTCAAACTGTCATTTCTCCCTTTCTTTTTGAATTTTGGATATCCTCCTAGCCCCTTGAAGAAACGTTTATAGGCAACGCCTAGGGAAATAAAAGCATATTGATAGACTTTAGAGGATAGTTGATTCATCCAAGGGTACTGGGGTTTGACATGGTTGGTAAAAAGCTTCCTCAGCTTACTTGCTGATGGTTTTAGACCTTCTGAGTAAGCTTGCTGCCATAAAGCCAGTCCCCAGTTATAAACCCACCTATAATAGCCAGCATGTTTAGCCATCAAAGTTTTTTGGTGATTATTCAGTTTTAGTTTGGTCTTGATAGCTTTGTGCATGTTTAATAACCCTTAGTGATGTTTTTCGTGTTTTTGTTGCCACTCCACTCTCATTGATATTTCCTGACGACCAGTTATGGTCACAATTTTATGGCACACCCATTTATAGATTATTTTGGCTCATATTTGTTTTAAAATG
Organism: Moorena sp. SIO4A1; assembly: GCF_010672065.1. Taxonomy (NCBI): domain Bacteria; kingdom Bacillati; phylum Cyanobacteriota; class Cyanophyceae; order Coleofasciculales; family Coleofasciculaceae; genus Moorena; species Moorena sp. SIO4A1. The sequence goes on from NZ_JAAHHX010000025.1 coordinate 5,170, forward strand.
AACCAAAATTAGCTCATATCCCTTGGATTAACTGGACTATTAGTGATCTAAGCCAAAACTATCACCAAAATTACCATTACTAGAGTTTAGTGCTTAGCTCGATTTGTCGCCAACTACATCACTAAGGGTTACTGATTAGGTTTGCTGATAGTCAATGGTTGCTGGCATCCATAAAGCCATTAAACCATCAACACAGATATATAATCTCCCCCATAATAGTTGACAACCAAATCAGTTGCCTGACCTCCCCTTTTGGGGTAGTGCCGATTTTTTGGTAGGACTTTAACACTTGCCGATCACCTAGCCAATATTAATGGGGATTACTGGTCAGTTAACTCAATTTAGATGCTTGATGCCCCGTCACCAAGGGTGGGGGGTGCTGACTGGGGTTTTGTTCTTGTTCAACACCAACACTAGTCTTAACACAAAGTTGTTGGCAAATCCCAACAACTAGGATTTTTAGCTTTGGGGATGGGGTTTGGGTATTTAGCTAGTATTCACAAAATAACTGAGGGGTCAGACCCCTCAGTTATTCTAGTACAGGATTTCACTTATGGCAATTTACATATAAGTAAGGTAAACTTGCTATCACAAAAATTCTAAAGGTACGCTCTTACCATTAAGAATTAAATTCGCTACAGGTGCGCTTTCCGTGATGGCGAACGCGCCCCGCGTGACCTACGGTCAAGGGATTGCTCGCCATCACGGGTCGCACCTCCGGGTCGCACCTAAAAGATGCCCCTAATTCCTTGATCAAAGCGCTCCAGGAAAGTCCTCTTCCCTAGAGCAGGAAGTAACAACACAACTTGATTGTCCCCAGTCAGAGGTTTGTCGGGAAGTTTTAAACCTAAAGTTGGTTTTAAACCTAAAGTTGTCAGATAATCAGATAAAGTGAATCAGCTGCTCTGACAACTTTAGGTTGACAATCAATCCTCGTATGAGGAGGGGATAGAGTTCAACGACCAATTCCCAAATAGGAGAAACCAGCACGTTCTAGCTGGGTCCGATCTAGGCAGTTGCGACCATCAATGATCACCGGATAGTTCATCAGCTCGGCCATTTTACCATAGTCGAGCTTCTGGAACTGATCCCAATCTGTAACTAAAACTAAAGCATCACAGCTATCAGCCAACCGTTCTGGATCGGTTTCGACAATCACGTTAGATAGACCATGACGCATGCCAGTTTGGGAAATAATTGGGTCATAGGCTTTGACCTTGGCTCCGAGTCGGTTTAGTTCTTCCACCAGATTTAGAGCAGGAGCATCCCGCATATCATCAGTATTGGGCTTAAAGGTCAAACCCAACAGTCCCACTGTTTTACCTTTGAGGATTTTCAGCTCTTTCTGGAGTTTTTCAAGGGCAAGTAGACGTTGGCGTTTGTTGACACTGACAGTGGCTGTCAGCAAATCTGCTTCATAGCCGTAATCTTCAGCGGTATGGAGTAGTGCTAAGACATCTTTGGGGAAGCAAGAACCACCCCAGCCAATTCCTGCTTGTAAAAACTTGTTGCCAATCCGGGAATCTAAACCAATTCCTTGGGCAACTTGGGTAACATCAGCACCTACGCGATCGCAAATATTGGCAATTTCATTAATAAAGCTAATTTTAGTAGCCAAAAAGGCATTAGCCGCATATTTAATCATCTCAGCTGAGCTGAGGTCTGTAGCTAGTACAGGAACTGGGGGAAGGGATTTGTCTTCGGCAAACTGGCGTTCAACAATTGGTTGATACAGTTCCTTCATCATTGCGATCGCTTGTTCGCTATTGCCTCCTAGGACAATACGGTCTGGATTAAAGGTATCGTAAACTGCTGAGCCTTCTCGGAGAAACTCTGGATTACTGACCACATCAAAATCCGCCGTAATGTCTTCTGCTGGTTCAGTTTCAGCTTTACCTCCTGCAGTTACCAAAGATTTCTGGCGTTCAGCTACCCCATCTAGGACAATCATCCTCACCCAATCTCCAGAACCAATGGGTACCGTTGATTTGTTGACAATTACTTTGTAACCATCCTTGAGATGGGTTCCAATCCCTCTGGCAACAGCTTCCACATAACGAGTGTCACTTTCTCCAGTAGGTAGGGGGGGAGTTCCCACTGCAATGAATAAAATTTCCCCATGGTCTACCCCAGCCGCCAAATCTGTGGTAAACTCAATTCTACCTGCATTAGCTGACTCTTGCATTATTTCCGACAGTCCCGGTTCGTAAATGGGGGACTGTCCAGATTTCATCAGCTTAACTTTTTCTTCGTTGTTGTCTACACAGATTACATGATGACCGATATGGGCTAAGCAAGCGCCAGTTACTAAGCCCACATATCCTGTACCAATTACACAAACGCGCATGGACCTATGCCTCAATTAATATAAACTTCAATCGTTAGTAAACGTTAGGAAAGTCTCACGGTTGGAGCCAAAGATAGTATTGGCACCCTGACCTGAGGTTGATTGATTTAATTAAATCTGATTGTTTTACTCTTGAGCAGTTAAACGCTTACGGAAATCGGATACTGTCAAATCTAACCCTTCTGACAAAGGAATAGTAGGTTCCCACCCTAGTAAGGTTTTAGCTTTACTAATGTCTGGTTGGCGACGTCGGGGGTCATCCTGAGGTAGAGGCTTAAAGATAATTTCTGTATCAGGATTGACCATTTTTTGAATCGCCTGAGCGAGTTCTAAGATAGTGTATTCTCCAGGATTCCCGAGATTAATCGGTCCGGTATGGTCATTATTCATAAGTCGCATTAGTCCTTCTACTAAGTCGGAGACATAGCAGAAACTGCGGGTCTGTGAACCATCACCATAAACGGTTAAGGGTTCCCCCTTCAGAGCTTGCACCACAAAATTGCTAACGACTCGCCCATCATTTTCCAGCATTCGAGGACCGTAGGTGTTAAAAATGCGGGCTACACGAATGTCTACACCATTCTGTCGATGGTAGTCAAATGCGAGGGTTTCTGCCACTCGCTTGCCTTCATCGTAACAACTGCGAATCCCAATGGGATTGACATTACCCCGATAATCTTCTGACTGGGGATGGACATCCGGATCCCCATATACCTCAGACGTGGAGGCTAATAAGAATCTCGCCTTCACCCGTTTGGCTAACCCTAACATGTATAGGGTACCCATGACATTGGTTTTGATAGTCTTGACGGGATTGTATTGGTAGTGAACTGGGGATGCTGGACAAGCGAGGTGGTATATTTGATCAACTTCTAACCGAATTGGCTCAGTGATGTCGTGACGGAGCAACTCAAAGTAGGGGTGTGACAGCCATTTGAGGATATTCCGTTTGTGGCCAGTATAGAAGTTATCCAGACAAATAACTTCATGACCTTCTGCCATCAAACGATCAATTAGATGGGAGCCGATAAAACCAGCCCCACCAGTAACTAGGATTCTCATGCCACTGAACTTTTGTGATGTGAAATCAATCCTAAACTAACCTCTGAATTTAACAGTGTCCAGTTAGACAATTTTTACTTAATTTATGGCAAAAAGTCCGGATATATATCTCTCCATATAGTTTTTTACCTACCTTGAAAACCAATTCCGTAATTCCCGAAGGTGATCATCGAATTCTCTTGGCTGACTGGTTGAAAATTACGCTAGTTGGTAGTAAGCATTCCGAGATTAGTACTAGGCTTTCAGGTCTGGACTTTTAATCACTGAATCCCCCCTCTAACCTTGGTCAAGACGTAAGACTGCCATAAACGCTTCCTGGGGAACATCAACAGTGCCTACAGCCTTCATCCGCTTTTTACCTTTTGCCTGCTTTTGGAGAAGTTTTTTCTTCCGGGAAATGTCACCACCGTAGCATTTAGCCAATACATCTTTTCTCAAAGCCGGAATATGTTCACTAGCAATGACTCGACTACCAATAGCGGCTTGAAGAGGAATTTTAAATTGGTGCCGGGGAATGAGTTCCTTGAGTTTTTCCACTAAGGTACGACCCACATAGTAAGCTTTGTCTCGGTGAACAATTACTGCCAGGGAGTCTACAGGCTCCGCATTAATCAGTAGATCCAGCTTGACTAAGGGATTATCTCGGTAACCAATGAGCTGGTACTCCATACTGGCATAACCCCGAGAGCGAGACTTCATTTGATCAAAAAAGTCAGTAACCACTTCTGCTAGGGGTAATTCATAAATTAAAGTAGTCCGTCCTTGGGCAAGATAAGTCATATCCTTAAAATCCCCACGGCGGCTTTGACAGAGTTCCATCAGAGTCCCAACATAGGTTTCTGGAGTAATCATTTCTACCCGGACATAGGGTTCGGCAATTTTTTCCCGTTCTTGGGGGGATGGCAGAGTACTCGGATTATCAATTTCAAGGACTTCTCCCTGATTGGTAGTCACTTGATAGACCACTGAAGGGGCGGTGGTGATTAGCTCCAAATCATATTCCCTTTCCAGGCGCTCTTGAACAATTTCCATGTGCAGCAAGCCTAAGAAACCACAGCGGAAGCCAAATCCCATGGCAGAGGAAGTTTCTGGTTCGTAGTTCAGGGCAGCATCATTGAGTTTGAGCTTATCTAATGCTTCCTTTAAATCCTTGTACTGGTCAGCATCAGTGGGAAACAAGCCACAAAAAACCATCGGTTTGGCTTCAGTGTATCCCGGTAAAGGGTCAATAGCTGCTGCTTTTGCTAAAGTAATGGTGTCACCCACACGGGCATCGGCTACCGCCTTAATGGCAGCAGCTAGGTAACCAACTTCACCAGCGTGGAGTTCATCGACTTGGACTTGGTTAGGGGAAAGCACCCCTAGCTCATCAATTTCGTACTCCTTGCCAGATGCCATCAAGCGAATGCGATCGCCTTTTTTTAGAGTGCCATCGACCACTCTAAAATAAACGATTACGCCACGATAAGCATCATAGTAACTGTCAAAAATCAACGCCCTTAGGGGTTGGTCTACAGTATCGATTGGAGGTGGAATTAGATGTACAATAGATTCCAGGATTTCTTGTATGCCTATACCTTCCTTGGCTGATGCTCGAATCGCTTGGCTACAATCAAGACCAATGATATCTTCGATTTCGGTACTTACCCTTTCCGGTTCAGCTCCAGGCAAGTCTATTTTATTTAGAACTGGAATAATTTCTAGATCGTGTTCAAGGGCTAGGTAAACATTTGCTAGAGTTTGAGCCTCTACACCCTGGGATGCATCGACTACCAACAGTGCTCCTTCACAAGCCACTAGTGAGCGGGACACTTCATAGGAGAAATCCACATGACCGGGAGTGTCAATTAAATTGAGAACGTACTGGTGACCATCGCTAGCTGTATAGTTCATCCGAGCTGCTTGCAGCTTAATCGTAATTCCCCGCTCCCGTTCCAAATCCATATTGTCCAGGAACTGTTCTTTCATCTGGCGGTCGCTTACGGTACCAGTAGCTTGCAGTAGGCGATCAGCTAAGGTCGATTTCCCATGATCAATGTGGGCGATAATCGAAAAATTACGAATATGAGAGACAGGGGCATCAGTCATAAGCTATTGGTATAAACCCAGTCAATAACTGGTCTATTGAGTTCATGCTTCACTTAATGTATTTTAATGTTTTCCGTCAGAGGTAAGGGTACTATCCCTGGAATGGTTATAACTGACCCAGCGTAATTGTCAGTTATCGTAAAGTTATATTAGTAGTGTTATTAGCCCATTGATTATGAATGATCATGCCTTACATCAAGAGGGTTTGCTTGAAAACCACCTTGAGTCTACCAAAGCTACTAACGTAGCGCTATCACGTTCAGCTGACAAAGAAGAAATTTCTATTCATTTGGATACGGAACTCTTGGATCAAATCAAACACTTGACTAATGATCCGAGTAAAGTAATAGAAACGGCAATTCGTCAATGGCTCAGGGGTGAAAGGGGAACAGATCAGGAATTAGCCCGTACCTTTGACCGAAATCCGCCCCTGCCGCCCCGAGGTGAGTGGAACGATTGATAGACAAGAGGTAAAGGCATCTAGGTTGAGACGTTGCCATTGGCTCGTGCGTTAGGGTTGGGTGGTTGCATTTACTTGTTGAAACGGGAACTGAGGCTCCCGGTGTTGCTTGTAGTTTCCAGGTTTCTTTTAATGGCTGCACCTGTGAATTTTCAATGTTTTCAAACTGGATATATAAATAGGCAATCCGCTAGTGCACAAGGTGATTCTAACTTTTTGCAGGGTTTAGGGTGTGAGCTGGTGTATACTCAAGAGGCATCGGGTAAATGCCTTTCTTTTTACTGGCAAGCTGCTGAGCAATATGGTCTGAGTTTCACACAAGTGGTGGGACTTCCCCTAGAAGATGCATTCTGCCCGACTGAAGCCGAAGCCTACCAAGAGAGGCTTCAGAGAATTTTGAGCCAGCGAACCCCTGAACGTTGTCTTCAATCGTTTTGTTACCAGGACAGATCCTTTGCCTTTGAGTTGGTGATTAGTCCTATTTTGCCAGCGGATGGCGAAGCAACAACCGTTCTAGTTATGGGTCACTTGTTGCCGGAATCATCAACATTGGAATGCCGGGAATCTCCTACAAGCCTAAGTGTAGACCCCCATCAAAAATTACTCACCAAAATTTCCGGGCAGATTCGTCGTACTCTCGATCTAGATACCATTTGGCAACAAACTGCCAAAAGTCTAGGGGAGGCACTCCAGGTAAGCCGTTGCCTCGTCTGCTATTACAAACCAGACGCACGGGTAACCAAGGTGCAGGCAGAATATTGCCAACAGCCCTTGCGGTCAATGGCCAAACAACTGCTACCCTTAGATTCTGAGCCTTACCTCGAACAATCCCTCACTAGTCAGGAGCCAGTGCTGGTCGAACACATTGTTCCCGGTGAATGGGAACAGTTGTCTGTGTTGGTGGTTTCAACCTCCTATAAAGATCAACCCAATGGTTTGATTTGGCTACAGCAGTGTGACCATCGCCGTCAATGGAGTGCCGCAGAAATAAAGTTAGTGGGAGAATTGGCTGAACAAGTCGGCACAGCGATCGCTCATGGCACCCTTTACAAGGAGCTAGAAATAGCTAGTGAAAGGGCTGAAGAAGCGTCTCGCCACAAAAGTGATTTTCTGGCTAATACTTCCCATGAGTTACGCACCCCTCTCAATGGCATGATTGGGTTTCTCAAGTTGGTTCTTGATGGCATGGCAGACGATCCACAGGAGCAACGGGATTTTATCCAAGAAGCCTACAATTCTGCATTGCATCTGCTAAATATTATTAATGATATCCTCGATATTGCCAAGATTGAAGCGGGGAAAATGGAGCTAGAACTGGCTCCAGTAGAATTAGAGTCTCTGTTTAGAAAAGTTGAGGACTTTACGGCCAATCAAGCTGAGCTCAAAAACCTCAGCCTCAGAATTGAAATGCCTGATGTCTATGATGGCATTGTTATGTATGGTAACTATCAAAGGCTGCTACAGGTGATGTTAAACCTAGTGGGCAATGCCATTAAGTTTACTGATGAAGGTGGGGTGACTGTTAGTGCTGAGGTGATCCGAAAGAAGATAACTTTCAAAGGTACGGAATTCCCAGGATTGGTTAAAGTTCGAGTTGCCGATACTGGCATCGGTGTTTCCCTAGACCAGCAAGACCGGCTGTTTCAAACATTTACCCAAGTGGATGGTTCCCGCACTCGGCAATATGGCGGCACAGGTTTAGGTCTAGTCATATCCCAAAAGCTGATTGAAACCATGGGGGGTGTGGTCAATTTTTTCAGTATGGGGGAAAATTTAGGGTCAACAGTTACCTTCACTGTACCTCTTTATCAAGTTCCTGTGATGGTTTCCAATCAACCAACTGATATCGATTAACCATCCATCCTTGACGTTACCCTTACAATCACCACCCCCAGTAACTTTGGCATGATCAAGGGGTGATAGTTGGTAAGCTTAGCATTGGCTTAGGGGGTTAGCTTAAGGCTGGCAAGCTTAAGCGATATCCTCTGCTGGAGAATTAGATCAAATCTGGTTAAATAACCATACTTCCTGCTGACGAGAACAGGGAGAGCAGCTGTCAGAACTATGGAATTCAAATAAAGTCAGCTGATCCTGTTAATGGTTAATAGTTTATTATTTATAAAACCTAACGGTAATATTAGCAAACTTTTTATGGAAAATTTAAACTAAACTTACCTATACTTATTCCAACTCATGATAAATTTGGGAGTAATGGTTAAAAATGATTTTTAGCTTAAAGTTAGCTTAAACTACCTCACCCAATTTAAAGATTATATGTAAAGTAGTAATGCTATAATAACCAGCGTCAGAGATTAGTGAATGAGTAGTCTTTGGATAAACTATCGGTTGACTTAGCAAGACTATGATCGAAAACGCAACAGCTCGTGAAGTATTCCAGGCGGCTTACGAAAACCGCTACACCTGGGACGACAATTTTCCTGGTTACAAAGCTGACCTGGAAATTAAGCAAGGTGATGAAGTATACACTGGTCAAGTTCGCATTAATGGTGATCACAGTGTTGAAGTCAGTGGGTTTGATGATGAAAAGGTCAAAGAAAGTGTCTATAACCAGATGCGGGATATTGTGACCCACCGCAAGCGGTCATCTTTTGAAAAAGCCCATGGTAAAAACCAATTTAGCTTTGGTGAAAATGATTCTACTGGTGCAGTAGAAATTTTTGTCAAGGGTGATGCTATGGGCTCTAACTATAAAGTCCGAGGAAGGGAAATTTGTCATGTCAGTCGGGTTATGGGTCCGATGGCTTTTACAATTAATACCAACGATAGCCTAGATACAGGAGAAGGGTATATTTCCTCAGGCTACAATGCCATTTTTCGCAATGCCAAAACGGGTGATTTGATGGCTAAACGAGAGTTTGAGGACAGGTTCGATAAAGTTGGTGATTATTATATTATGACTCGTCAAGTGGTTTATGCCATTGAGGAAAAAGGGCGGACAGCTACTGAATTCAACTTTTCTAATATCAGGTTACTCGAACCAGCTATGGTTTAAGCTATGGTTTTAAGCATTCAGCTCATGCGCTACGCGCACGCGTGCGCGTTCAGCTGTCAGCCGTCAGCCAAAGGCTGAATGCTTACCTTTTATTTAAGGGGGAGGATAGTTCAAACATAACGATCGCAAAACTCTAATGCCACAGATACATTGCTGGTTTGCTGCGGATAATCAACAACTGGGCGAGTAATGATAACTAGGGAGATGCCTAACTCAGCAGCTAGGGCTCGTTTAATATCTTCTCCCCCAGCAACCCCAGAGGCCTTGGTGACAACCACAGAGATGTCCCAGTGATGCCAGAGTGCCTTTTCCAAATCAGCTGGTACCGGAGGACGCAGGGCAATAATTCGATCTGGGCTAAATCCAGATGCGATCGCTACATCGATGGCAGTAACACTCGGCAGAATCCTGGCGTATAGGGTTGACTGGTCTTGCCAGCTACGGAATAAGGGTAAATTTTTGTAACCGATGGTCAGCAATACCCGCTGGTGATGGAGATAGTTACCAGCAATCAGGTCTTGGAAACTATTGAGATAAATTATTGGTGAATTGTCTAGTTCAGAACTTACCTGAGAATTTAGCTGTTGCCGTTCAAAACGCAGGTAAGGTATATGCCGAGCACAAGCCGCTGAAATCGCTATTTGGGAAATTTCCACTGCATAGGGGTGAGAGGCATCTAGGATCGCTACAATACCATGCTTCTCCAAAAACTGCTCTAGCCCATTTGTATCTAAACGTCCGACTTGAACCCTTAAATTTGGGGTTTGGGGATAGAGGGATTTGGCCGCCGTTGTGGTAACTGTTACTGTACAGGGAATCCCCCTGGACGCGATCGCATTTGCCAGAGTCACACTTTCCGTGGTTCCACCAATCAGCCAAATACCGCCACTGCTATCTAGCACTCCTATCTGCCCTTAAGGGCTTTAGTAAAGTTTTTGCGATAGGACTTATTGGCAACGATTAAAGCTGGCCACAACAGTGACAATGCTATCCGATTGGTTAAGCTCCGGCTGAAGTCAGTGCGCTCAAACCCCCTCCAGAATTTCCACACGCCGTACCCATAGACTACCAGTAACCCTAAGACAATTAACTTAGCCATTCATCAAAAATCTTGCCATATTTTGAAACCCCGTCTCAAGTCAGATAGGCCTCTCGCCTGACAGGGAGGAAAAGCGAGCCCTTGGGGCAGTTTTAACTACCCTTGATCAATTTGGGTAGAACACATTTGGCTATTGTGACATGCTTTTTCACCTCCGGTGCTTTTTATAAGATAATTTTTATATTAATGATAATTTTACCTTATCAAGCCAGTGTTAGACCATGACCTCAATACCATAAGTGTGTAGGTTAATCAACCGAATTGATTCGGATTACAGCTCCTAGTAGCATTGATCCAGATCCAGTTTCTCTAGTCTTCATTTGTGGTGTCACCCTTAGGAGTTACAGACTAGCCAAACTCAGTAGTGATCATTACCTGAATGAAGAAGCAGCGGGTTAACGCGCGATCTTTCTTCTGAGGTCGGAGGAAACTTGGCGACACCAGTGTCGTTAGTTATAGTTCCGCCAGTCTTTGTCGAAAGCACTCTTTTATGAATCACTATCGACGCTAGCATGCCAAAATCACGGTTTTGAGATCAAGTCACTGTTTGTGGAGGTGAGTAAACAGCTAGAAAAAATGTCCCATAGTCTACCAAAAACTCTGATTATTTGTGAGAGTTAAATTATGGTAACACCGACACGGATGATTATGTAACTTAAATTAAAGCCGAAAACCAAGGTAAAAATAGTTGCGCTTAAATCCCGGTGGAACGAACTTTTTTGACATTTTTATGGCGCTCGCGGGATATTCCGTCAGAGAAGCGCGGAGATACCCCCTGGATGCTATTGCATCTTGCATTGGCGGGCTAAAGTCTACGAGGGTAGATTTTGGTAGCTAAAAAGTATCGGAAAGTACTTCACTAAAAAAAGCCCATAACAAGACAAATGAACGTAGACAAGATGATCAAACCCCTTAACGGGTTAAAAGAGGAGGAATTATGCGAGCAGTGCTGATGGCTGGTGGTTCAGGAACACGGCTGAGACCGTTGACCTGTGATCTGCCCAAGCCCATGGTGCCAATCCTGAATCGACCCATTGCTGAACATATCGTTAATCTACTCAAACGGCACAATATCAATGAGGTCATTGCCACTCTGTACTATCTCCCAGATGTCATGCGGGACTACTTCCAAGACGGCAGTGACTTTGGGGTAAAGATGACCTATGCGGTAGAAGAAGAACAGCCTCTGGGGACTGCAGGTTGTGTTAAAAATATTTCCGAATTACTCAATGAAACCTTTTTAGTCATTAGTGGCGATAGCATCACCGACTTTGATTTGACTGCTGCGATTGAATTTCATAAAGCTAAGAAATCAAAGGCGACATTAATCCTAACTCGCGTTCCTAATCCCGTTGAGTTCGGGGTGGTGATCACCGATAAGGAAATGCGCATCCGCCGATTTTTGGAAAAACCTTCGACCTCAGAAATTTTTTCCGATACTGTTAATACTGGCACTTACATTCTCGAACCATCGGTTCTAGAGTACCTGCCATCAAATGAGGAATGTGACTTTTCCAAAGACCTGTTTCCGAAACTCCTCGCGAAAGATGAGCCAATGTATGGCTATGTGGCTGAGGGATATTGGTGTGATGTCGGTCACCTGGAGGCTTACCGAGAAGCCCAGTATGACGGCTTAATGAATAAGGTCACACTAGACTTTGCTTACCCAGAACAATCCTCAGGACTGTGGGTGGGACAAAATACCTATATCGACCCTACTGCCAAGATTGAAACCCCAGTACTAATTGGTAGCAACTGCCGGATTGGTCCAAACGCCCACATCGAAGCAGGAACAGTAATTGGCGATAATGTTACCATCTCTGCCTACGCTAACCTGAAACGACCGATTATTTGGAATGGAGCGTTGATTGGTGAAGAGGTTAATCTGAGTGCCTGCACCATTTCCAGGGGAACCAGGATAGACCGTCGTGCTCAGGTTTTCGAAGGTGCCGTTGTCGGTTCCCTGTCTAAAGTGGGAGAAGAAGCTCAAATTAGTCCCACTGTAAGGGTTTGGCCAAGTAAAACTATAGAATCAGGTGCAACATTGAATATCAATTTAATTTGGGGCAACACTGCCCAACGGAATCTTTTTGGTCAGCGGGGTGTCCAAGGCTTAGCCAACATCGATATTACTCCGGAATTTGCCGTTAAGTTGGGAGCGGCTTATGGGTCTACCTTAAAACTAGGCTCCCAAGTATCACTCTCCCGTGACCAGCGTAGTATCTGTCGCATGGTGACCCGGTCTTTGATTGGGGGATTGATGTCTGTGGGTGTCGATGTCCAGAACCTAGATGCAACTGCAATTCCTGTGGCTCGAACCGTGATACCAACCCTAGGGGTTGAGGGGGGTATCCATGTGCGAGTGCATCCTGACCGACCAGATCATATCCTGATCGAAGTTATTGATGCCAAGGGAATTAATGTCAGCAAGGGTAAAGAGAAAAAAATTGAGGGGGCTTACTTTAAAGAAGACCTAAGACGAGTCCAGATTAATGATATCGGTAATGTTAACTACCCGATCCAGTTAATCGATATCTACGGTACTGCTTTTGAGAAGCATCTCAATGTAGAGGCAATTCGCAACAGTGGTTCTAAGGTAGTTATTGACTATGCTTATGCCGTGTCTGGTGCGGTGTTACCCCGACTGTTAGCAAAATTTGGCGCTGATGCAGTAGTCCTCAATGCCAGTTTGAAACAAACAGCTATCTCGGCAGAAGAACGAGAGAGTTTGCTCAATCAGCTGGGTCAGGTGGTCGAAGCCCTAAAAGCCAATTTTGGCGTCCAGGTCTCTGCTAATGGGGAACAGCTGATTTTGGTGGATGAATCGGGAATCTCGATTCGAGGTGAGATATTGACTGCACTGATGGTCAATATTATGTTAACATCTAATCCCAGGGGAACTGTGGTGGTACCAGTCCAGGCATCAAGTGCGGTGGAACAAATTGCCCGACGCCATGATGGCAAGGTGATCCGCACCAAATCTAACCCCACAGCACTGATGGAAGCTTCTCAAAGCAACCCCAATGTAGTATTGGGAGGTAGTTGGGACATGGGCTTTATTTTCCCCCAACTACATCCAGGCTTTGATGCCATGTTTGGAATCGCCAAGTTGATCGAGATGCTGACAGTCCAAGAGCGATCGCTTGCTGATATTCGCGCTGAGCTCCCCCGGGTATGGTACAAAACCGTTACCCTGCGTTGTCCTTGGACAGTTAAGGGTAGCCTGATGCGTCATCTGGTCGAAACCCATCCCAGTGAGCAGCTCGAACTTGTTGATGGCGTTAAAATTATCAACGCGCAAAATGATAACTGGGTGTTGATTTTACCCGATGCTGGCGAACCCTTAGTTCATATTTTTGCCAACAGCGATGACCGGGATTGGGCCGAGGAAAACCTCAAGCATTATCGCAACCATGTTCAGGAATTCGTTGAACAAGAACAAGGTGTAGAAGCGCAACCTTCAGCCGTGTCATAAATCGGATTGATCGGCTGTTAACAGGTAAGCTATCAGCTATCAGCTATCAGCTATCAGCTATCAGCCAAAGGCCTGTGGTCACGCTACGGGAACAGTTTATGCCCATAGCGCAAGCTACACCGAACAGCTTTTGAATAAAATAAGCTGACGGCTGATAGCTGACGGCTGAATGCTTACGTTAATAGGCATAGCGGTGGCTTTCCTCAGAGTGTTTGTAGAGCTCAGAGGAAAGCCGCTACGCTATTGTTGTTAGTTAATTGTTGGTAGGTTAAGTTCACTCAAAGAAAAGCCTAGAGTATTGGTACGCTTGTTCTATAATGAAGAGTCAACACTGAAAGGACAAGGGAGATACGAGATGAACAGCTGCATTTTAATGGCACAAATTATTCAAGATCCAGAACTGCGTTACACCTCAGAGAATCAGACACCCCTGACTCAGATGCTAGTACAATTCTCCGGTCTCAAGGCTGAGGAATCCCCATCAACCTTAAAAGTGGTAGGTTGGGGGGAATATTTGGCTAATGAAATTAAAACAAACTATTCCACAGGCGATCGCGTGGTGATTGAAGGTAGCTTAAGGATGAATGTGATTGAGCGACCAGAAGGGTTCAAGGAAAAACGGGCAGAATTGAATGTTTCCCGGATTCACAAATTGGGAACAGATGATCACTTCGAGCCACAAGTCATGGCCTCGGACAGAACTTTCAACCATACCCCAGAACCATCCCGTCCCCAAACCCATGATAAGGTTGTATCCATGGAGCAACATCGGATGTCGTCATCTGTTTCTTTTCCTAGCAATACCGAACAAGATTTTGCTTATACCAGCACTGAACAAAATACTGAGCAAAGTTTTGACTCTTCTTTTGGGTCTTCATCTCCTCAAAACCCAACGTCTGGTAGCCCTAGTCATCAACAAGATTTAGATGATATTCCCTTTTAGTTATTAGGAGCAAAGATTATAGCGTTTATCATAGCTATGAGGTACACAAAATTTTTACCTCTTCCCTCTTTTCCCCTCCTGGGAGGGGTTAGGGGTGGGTTCCTGCTCCCTGCTCCCTGCTCCCTGCTCCCTGCTCCCTGTTCCCAGATCCGCTGTTCCCGACTTCTGCAAGAAGTCTATTAAATTGTGTTTCAACTCCTTTACGTACTGATCTATGCCCTCCAGCCTTATCTAAACCTGATTTGTTTTTGTTTGGCTTGGGGGCTAATGATGATTCTAGCTTGGACGGTTTTGTCAGCAGTTCGAGAAAGTTTTGCTGTTGCCAAACGACTGCATCAAATTCCCTGTTCTAACTGTCAGTTTTTTACTGGTGATTATCGTCTTAAGTGTACCGTGCATCCTTCTGTTGCTAATTCTGAAGCAGCAATTAATTGTATGGACTTTTGTGCAAAAAATAATTACATTACTAGGGTTTAAAAGACTCGAGAGTAATGCCATTGGCTTCATCCTTGCTAGTGGGGAGGAAGCGTATATAGCAATCCTAAATTATGTAATGTATTTGTAAAATCACTGGAATTGTTAAAAAGTGGTGCCTTCTCCCTTACGTTCTGCCATCTGCCGTCTGCTTCCTGCCTTAAAGCAGACCATTTCTTTCACACATCAGATAGGATGGCTATATATAGCCATCCTAATGAAAGCATGCGTGATGGATAACACAATTACTTACCTCACAACTGCTGACCTTGATTCCACCAGGGCCATCCTTTTAGCGCAAGCAAGCGGTCGAACTTATGATGCTTTTGATAAGCAAAACCCTGCTGAGTGTCTTGAGGTGTCTCCACCGGATGGTTATGATTTTGTAGACTACTGGACTGGTGTTGATGCGATTTTTAATAAATACAAAACTGTTGAGTGTTATGGTCTAGTGTTTCGATCTCAGCAGTCTCCTTACACTTATATATTTGCCTTTAGAGGTACTTCTTCGACAGAGGATCTAATAGATAATTTGGGTGTTAATCATACAACATTTGTACCTTATCAGGAAGATGTTGTAGTGCCATCTAAGCTTAGGGTTGAATCAGGTTTCTACCATATCTATTCCAATAGTGATGGGAACACACCCTCGATGCAGAATCAAGTGTTTGCCCTAGTTGATAAATATCAAGCATCTGAAAAACCGATCGATACTCTGTATATTACTGGCCATAGTTTAGGCTCTACACTGAGCACTTTCTTCACACTTGATATGGCGTTGTCTAGACCAGATATCAAGTCTGTAAGCTACAACTATGCTTCCCCTCGTGTAGGCAACCAAGCATTTGTAGAATTTTATCAACAACAGGCACCTCAACAAAACCCGGAGACACGAACTATTCGTATCCAAAATGTTTATGATAAAGTTCCTTGTGTCCCATATAAACCTGAAAGATACCAGCATTTGCCCTATGCCTATCTAGTTTCATTTTCTCGAGACAACTTAATGGGTAAATTTGAGATTATCGACAATCATCATCGCAAAAATTATAAAACCGTTTTGAATTGTGCGTTGGAAAGTGAAAGTGGCTTTTGTGAGGGAAGCTTTGACTACGATCAGGGCAAAACGATGAAGTCGGTGAAACCAGATCCTAGTACAGTCTGTACATATTGGTAGCTCTTGGTCTGGGGTTATATAGCGTTTTTCAATTTGGTGAGGTACAGAGTTTCTGGTTTTAGGGAGCAGGGAGCAGGGAGCAGGGAATAGGGAAGTGGGAACAGGGAACAGGGAAGTGGGAAAACAATCCTGTGTATTTGGCTGATAGGTTACTTTATTATAGCAAATCAGTAATTTGTATTTTATCGTTACAATCTCCGCGCTGATTAAACCTTGTCTATTTTAGAAGCTACTGCTCCCAGCGCTATTGTTAAAATTACTAGTTATAGCTATTCTCTCTGCCATGAGGTAAAAAATGATCCCCCTAAATCCCCCTTAAAAAGGGGGACTTTGAGGTTGATAAGCGTACCTCATAAATGCAATAAACGCTATCACAAAATACTAGTAAAAAAAAGCAATTTTCTGAAAGAGACGCTACGCGAGTCACGTAAACCTTCTGCGCTTATGCGATTGACCTGCATGTCACCCTACGCGAGTCACGCGAACCTTCCGCGTTTATGCGATCGCTAATTTTATAAAAGCGATTATTTGAACGATACACTACGCGATTGACCTGCATGTCACGCTACGCGATGAAGCAAAGCTTCCGCTAAAAGCGAACGCTTATTTTTTATTAATCCTAAAACTTCCAAAAAAAACTTTTTAAAACCCTTGACAATTAAAAATATAATCATTACAATAATCAATATAAACCGAAATGAGATTTTTTATGATGTCACAAAAATTCAGCCAAAACTTCAAGAAACAACCTGCTCAACACACTCTCAAAGGTTCTCGTCAATCAGTACTTTATAGTATGCAAATGCTTTATGCCCTAGGCTATGCAGAGATTGCGGAATGGACCCCTCTGGAAGCGACTGATGTTCCAGGGGAAGTGATCACTACAATCACCAAGTATTGGTTATTGCCATAACACCTTAATTTTCTGGGGGGGTTTCCCCCCTGGCCAAGGTTTTGGTCTGGTTTTGTAGCGCGGCCTTTGGCCAATCAGATCAGAGCAGGTTAGGTTTGCTAATTTTGTGACATAATAAATTGAAATAGTCGTGGATAGTATTTCTACGGCTATTTTTTTTTAGACTGATATAAAAAGGGAATCGGGAATCGGGAATCGGGAATCGGGAATCGGGAATCGGGAATCGGGAATCGGGAATCGGGAATCGGGAACAGGTAACAGGGAACAGGGAAAAAATTCTGTGTACCTTATAGTTATGAAAAACGCTGTGAATTGGATATTATTCAGTTAGAAAACAAACTGTAAAACTATCTCCCCTACTCCCTACTCCCTACTCCCTACTCCCTACTCCCGTTTAAATTGAATATTATTCAGGTAGATGCTTTGGGGCGAGTTTTGGTTGTGGTCTATACCTGGCGAGGTAATCAAATTCGTTTGATTTCAGCTCGCAAAGCCACTCGTACTGAACGTAAACAATATCTGGAGGGATGAAGATGGAAGCTGAGTATGATTTTAGTCAAGGTAAGCGTGGCGCGATTGACCCGATGCCATCTGGTAAGACTCGGATCACCATTTGTTTAGATAACGATGTTATCGACTGGTTTCGTGAGCAGGTACATCTATCTGGTGGAGGCAATTATCAAACCTTGATTAATCAGGTGTTGCGTCAGCACATTCAGCATCAACCAATAGAATTAGAAGGAGATCAGGAAACTATTCCCATCACAGAAATTATTCAAAGTCAATAAGCTTGGAAGTAAGAATTCAGCCGTCAGCCGTCAGCTTATTTGATTTAAAAGCACCGATTAAGCTACCCGCACGCTGCGCGAACAGTAGCCTCGCTTATGGCCAATAGCTGATAGCTGATAGCGATAGCTGATAGCTTACGGAATAATTATCGCTCCGGTAACAATCAAGGAATTTCATCTAACGATTGAAAGGGTAAGTTATTAGGATCAAACATTGATTGACTATAGTTTTATAAGACAATTCGTGATCGTGGAAATGTTTATACTCACATCTTGCACCATTGGGATTAATCGTCGGTGAGTAGTACCTACCTACGCGCTTTGCAAGCTGATCTGATCTGTCTCAAGCACTGCCCACCCTACTTGCTAAAAGAGATAAATTGAAGGTTTGTTAACTACTCGGCCATTAGAAGAGTCCAGAGCTATAAAATTTTACTAAGAGGATAATTACTGGGTGGCACACTACTGTATCACCCCCACTTCCTCTCGTGAGGTTCATTGGGTATCTCAAACGGTGTTCAGGAAATGAATCAAAACCTATCTGTTAAGCGAGCAGCTATCTTAGCCACCGTTGTCGGTGTGATGGCAATGGGAGTGGCTTTCCCTAGGTCTAGCTGGGGGCAAAGTATAATTGCTCAACAACCCACTTTACCAGGGAGTGAAGGGAAGCAATCGACCATCAATGGTGTTTTGGATCTGGAAAGTTATACTGCTGACAACGGGAGGTATTTTCAGATTCACACTTTTTCTGGTAAAGCCGGGGAAGCGATTACCATTGAGCTAACCAGCAGTGAGTTTGATGCTTACTTAATTTTGGTAGACCCCCAACAGGAGAAGATAGCAGAAGATGATGATGGGGGAGAAGGAAACAATGCCAGAGTGAGTGTGATTGTACCCAGCACAGGTACCTACACAGTAATTGTCACAACTGACAAACCAGAAGAGAGAGGACGCTACAGACTCAGTGGGCGAGAAGCTTCAGCGGAAGAGTTATCCCTAACAGAAGCCTCTCAACTCAATCAGCAAGTAGAAGAGCTTTATCAGCAAGGAAAGTACTCAGAAGCGATTCCCCTAGCTGAGAAAGCATTAGAGATTCGGCAAGAAATCTGGGGAGAGGATCATCTCGATGTGGCAACCAGCCTCAATAATCTGGCATTACTCTACCAAAGCCAGGGCAGATATCCTGAAGCCGAACCCCTCTATCGACAAGCCTTAGCACTGACCAAAAAACTCTTTGGTCAAGACCATCCCGATGTGGCAACCAGCCTCAATAATCTGGCTGCACTCTCCGAAAGCCAGGGCAGATATCCTGAAGCCGAACCCCTCTTTCGACAAGCCTTAGCACTGACGAAAAAACTTCTTGGTCAAGACCATCCCGATGTGGCAATCAGCCTCAATAATCTGGCTGCACTCTACGAAAGCCAGGGCAGATATCCTGAAGCCGAACCCCTCTATCGACAAGCCTTAGCACTGAGGAAAAAACTCCTTGGTCAAGACCATCCCGATGTGGCAATCAGCCTCAATAATCTGGCTGCACTCTACGAAAGGCAGGGCAGATATCCTGAAGCCGAACCCCTCTTTCGACAAGCCTTAGCACTGAGGAAAAAACGCCTCGGTGAAGACCATCACCATGTGGCAATCAGCCTCAATAATCTGGCAATACTATACTATATGCAGGGCAGATATGGTGAAGCCGAACCCCTCTATCGACAAGCCTTAGCACTGAGGAAAAAACGCCTCGGTCAGGACCATCCCGATGTGGCAATCAGCCTCAATAATCTGGCTGCACTCTACTGGGCACAGGGGAGATATGCTCAAGCCGAACCCCTCTTACAACAAGCCTTAGCACTGAGAAAAAAACTCCTTGGTCAGGACCATCCCGATCTGGCAATCAGCCTCAATAATCTGGCTGCACTCTACTGGGCACAGGGAGACCCTACTTCTGCTCTCAACCTCTTTAGTCAAGGGTTAGACCTGGAAGAAAAAAACCTCGACTACAATCTGGTAGTTGGCTCTGAGTCTCAAAAACAAGACTATCTCAACACGCTCTCTGGTGCAATAGACTTAGCTATTTCCCTCCATCTCCAACAGGATTCTCAAAATCAAAAGGCAGCCCGTTTAGCACTAACCACAATCCTGCGTCGCAAAGGTCGGATTCTTGATACTACCACCAATAGCTGGCAACGCTTACGCCAAAACCTTACCCCTGAAGACCAGAAACCCTTCGACCAACTCAACGACACTCGCGCTCAACTGGCAAAACTCTACCATCAAGGTTCCGACAATCAGTCTCTTGATGACTATAAAATCCAACTCGAAAAACTGACGAAAACAAAGCAAACTCAAGAGAAGGCTCTTCTGGAAAAGAGTGCTGAATTCCAACGTACCACTCAAGTCGCTACCCTCAAAGCTGTGCAAGCTCAACTGCCCCCTGATGCAGTTCTGATTGAATTCTTCCAATACCGACCTTTTGACCCCAAAACTCCTCCAAATCAGCGATGCGGCAGGCCTTGCTCCCGCTATGTAGTTTATACTTTAGACTCCGATGGTCGTTTTCAAGGCATTGACTTGGGACTAGCAGAGGAAATAGACCCACTAATTGCTAATTTTACCATTGCTATCCGCAATCCTAGAATACGTATTTCCCAAGTTAAAGACGCTGCTCGTGAATTAGAGAAAGCGATACTCGCTCCGATCCGAGCACAAATCGGTAATAGCAATCACTTAATCATTTCACCGGATGGGGCTCTCAACTTGATTCCCTTTGAAGCCCTGGTGGATAAAAATAACCAATTCCTGATTGAAAACGTTACCGTTACCTATCTTACCTCCGGGCGAGACGTGCTGCGTTTCCCTGTTCAAGCCCCACCTCAGCAGCCGCCAGTGCTGATTGCTGACCCCATTTTCGGAAAACCTGGTGAAACGGTTCAATTAGCTCAAAACCCTACCCGTTCCGGGAATTGGCCCCAGCGTAAGCTTCTGCCTCTACCAGGAACCAGAGATGAAGCTGAAGCCATTGCTGAAATTTTACCCCAAGCTCAACTCCGGCTTGGGCGACAGGCAACTGAAGCAGTGATTAAGCAAGTCAATCGTCCCAGTATTCTGCACATTGCCACTCATGGCTTTTTTGAGGGCAATCAACGGGTTGACTCTCTGGTGGCAGGAAAACCCTTATTGCAGTCTAGGCTGAGTCTGTTGAACTCTGGACTAGTGCTGGCTGGGGTTCAGAATTATCAAAGTGGCAACCTTGCCAATGTAGTCCAGGATGGGGTGCTGACAGCTTTGGAGGCATCGGGGCTGAATCTCTACGGTAGTGAGTTGGTGGTACTTTCTGCCTGTGAAACGGGACTAGGTGAACTCTCTCAAGGAGAAGGGGTCTATGGTTTGCGGCGAGCCTTGGTGCTGGCTGGTTCCCAAAGCCAGGTGATCAGCCTCTGGCAGGTGGACGATCAGTCTACTAAGGAGCTGATGGTTTCTTACTATCAGAAGTTAAAACAGGGTCTGGGACGTAGCGAGGCCATGAGACAGGCTCAACTAGAGATGCAGCAAAATCAAAAATACCAGCACCCCTATTTCTGGGCAGCTTTCATCAATTCCGGTAACTGGAAACCATTCAGAAGTCAGAAGTCAGAAGTCAGAAGTCAGAAGGCAGAAGTCAGAAGTTAGAAGGCAGAAGTCAGAAGTTAGAAGGCAGAAGTCAGAAGTTAGAAGTCAGATTAAGTCAAATGTAGTCAGTCAAACCCAATAGCATGCCCTATCATACATTGGTGCTAAGTCAATATCGAGCTGCCCTACAGTCCCTAGCCACAGATTCTACCTTGAGTCATCAACAAGCTCTAGAGATTCTGTGTGCGAGAGATGCACTCCACAATGCCCTCAAACAGGAACCCTTCATACCTGCAGAGCTTCTAGAGTGCATCCATGAGCTAGATGCCCAACTCCAACAACACAAACAACGGATTGACCAAGCTCTGGCACTTTCTACCTATCGCCACAGTCTACCAGCAAAGCCTAACGGCTGGTGGTGGTATCTGGATCAACAGCGTCCTCCTCATCGGCTAGATCGTTACGACTGGGTGTTTAAGGGTCTGACCTTTGGAGGTTGGAGTGTCAGTCTGGCTCTGCTAGTCAACATTGCCAGTCGTTTCTTAAGTGGTGGTCCCGGTGTGGCTGGCACTTCCGCGATCATTGTACCAACTCTGATCACTCTGCTAAAAGCCAAAAGTGACCTTACTGAAGAAGAGCAAAAAGATAACGATTTCTCAGAAGCATTGAAAAAAGGTTTTGAGGAATTGTTAACTGGTTTGAAGGTGCCTAAGTTTCTTCATGCTGAAACTAAGTTTCTCTCCACCATGGCTCTACTGTTGGGATTGCTAGGGTTTTGGTTTAGCCTACCTAGAATTTCAGATAGTTACGGTGAACGTGGCTTAGAGCACTATCGAGCCGGTGAGCTTAGTAGTGCTGAAGCCGACTACCAAAGAGCAATTGCCCTTGATCCTGATAATGCTAAGGCCCATTACAACCTGGCCGTAGTCTATGAAGACTGGTTACAGCTCAAGAAATCAAAGCAAGAGTACCAGCTGGCGGTAAGTGCCAAAATTCCTAGGGCATACAACAACTTGGCCAGACTCTACATTCTAGAAGGGGACTATCCTAAAGCGGCAAACCTTTTAGTTGAAGGTCTAAAAATGACCACAGAGCAATCAGTTTATCCAGAGGATAAATACAATCTCTATAAAAATCTCGGGTGGGTAAGATTCAAACAAAACCGGGATGATGAAGCTAAGATTGCCCTGGAAAAAGCCCTCAACATTGCCAAGAATCCAAAGGTAGCAAACTATCTGCCCAATCGTGCCTCTGCCTCCTGTATTTTAGCTCAGGTCCTTGAACGCAAGGAAAAACCTGAAGCTGCCAAAGAATCTCTCAAGGAATGGGAACATTGTCGCAATTTAATCATTGGAAATACCAGGATTTCAAAAGCAAACAAATGGCTAGATTTAGCTAATAAATTAGGAATAGGAAATCGTTTAATTCCAGAAGAAGACACCTGGTTACATCTAGCTAATGAACGTATTCAGAAAGCTCAACAACAGAAACAAAGGCCATGATTTGGAAACGTCTATTCTCCATCTCCCTACTTTCCACGGTTCTAATCGCGATCGCGGCTCCAGCAACTACTGCGGCTGAGGGTATTTACGAGATCGCAGCTGTCACAGGAGATGTTCAAGTGAAACGTCGCCTGTGGTTTGGTTATCGTCGGGCTTACCAAGGAGATCGCCTCAAACTCACAGACCAGATCTGGGTCAAAAACCCTCAGTCCTCTGCTACAGTTTCCTGCAATAATCTCAGTAATTGGGAAGTTCCTGTAGGAACAGCTTTTAAGGTGTCTGAAGGTTGCTCAAATTCAGGAATATTGTTCGAACCGGGAGATGATCTTGCACCTGGACGTGGCATCGGGAACGAAAACCTTCCCGACCTGATCAGTCCGAGGAATACAGCACTACGTCCTAATCAACCCCTGACCCTGCGCTGGCATGGGGTGAAAGAAGCCAGCCACTATGATGTTATTATAAAGGACTTGGCAACACCAGTGTGGAAAAAACGGGTATCTGAACCCATAGTTGATTACCCCGATAGCTCCCAACTCCGACGGGATCGGGATTATTCTATTGTGGTGACTGCTAGTACCGGTGTGTCTTCACCTGAAAATCCCAATCAAGATCCAGCTCCCACCATTACCCTGCTGACAGATGACCAGGAGCAGGAGCTAAAGAAGAACCTAGCTCAGATTGAGACACAAAATCTGGATGCAGATGCCAAAGCTCAAAAAAAAGCTCATCTTTATCACAGCACTTGCCAAGATCGAAATTACCCTAACACTTGTCTCAATCAGGATGCCATTGACCTTTTAGAAACAAGAATCAAAGCTGGTACAGACAATGCTGCCATTTATCAGCTCCAAGCTGAGATGTATCAGCGCATTGGACTAAAGCGACAGGCTCAGCAGCGTTACCGCACAGCCCTGGCACTGGCCAAAAAAGCTAATAATTTGCCATTGCAGGCGGAAATTCAAGAACAGCTTGGTGAGATTGCCCACAACCTAGAAGAGTTTGCTGAAGCAGTTGAATGGCTAGAGGCTGCTGAGGGAATTTACCAAAAGCTTTTTAATTTGGAAGATCCAGAGGCACAAGGGAAGCTAGAGGAGCTAAGGAATGATATTGAGGATTCTCGACAGAGGATTTGAGGGAAAATTGGGGGTTGCTGAATTGAAGTATCAATGCAGGATCTTTTGGTTTTGGGCAAGCCCCCTAAATCCCCCAACTTTGGGGGACTTTAAGAGTTTTGTTCCCCCCAAAATTGGGGGGCTAGGGGGGCTCAATCATACCCAGAATCAGCAACACCGAAAATTGAATGGGTAACTAAGTAGTCAGGGGTCAGCTATCAGCTATCAGCCAAAGGCCAATGACTGACCGCTGACCGCTGACCGCTGACTGCTTTAGGTTTGTTATAAAAATCGAAACGCTGAAAACCCCGTGTCTTTAGACCGGGGATGAAAGCGAATAGCGGCTTTAGCCGCCTGTGAAAAATATTCTTTAAAAATCCGGAATCTTAGTCTAGGTGTTGTAGAATAAAAATGGATACAGTTGAGGTCGAAGCTGATGATCATACTAGAGTTTAAAGCGAAAGGAAATAAACATCAATATTTCGCTATTGATGAGGCTATTCGGACTGTTAAATTCATTCGCAATAGTTGTCTCAGATATTGGATGGACAATAAAGGGGTTAATAAATTTGACCTTAACAAATACAGTGCAGTTCTAGCCAATAATTTCCCTTTTGCTAATGAGTTGAACTCTACAGCTCGTCAGTCTAGTGCCGAAAGAGCATGGTCATCAATCATTCGGTTCTTTGATAACTGTAAGAAAAAGGTACCCGGCAAAAAAGGCTTTCCTAAATTCCAGAAAAACTGCCGTTCAGTGGAGTATAAACAGTCTGGCTGGAAGTTGTCCCCTGACAAGAAGTCAATTACATTTAGTGACAAGAAGGGGATTGGAAAACTCAAAATTAAAGGTACATGGGACTTATGGCGTTTCGATAAAAAACAGATTAAGCGGGTTCGGATAGTCCGTCGAGCTGATGGCTACTATGTCCAGTTTTGTATTTCAGTTGACATCAAAGAAGAATTAGAACCAACTGGAACGGCTGTCGGCCTGGATGTTGGACTAAAAGAGTTCTATACTGATTCCACTGGTAACACTGAACCTAACCCCCGTTTTTACAGGACGGGAGAAAAACGCCTTAAGTTCTATCAGCGCAGAGTTTCTAGAAAAAAGAAAGGCTCATCTAACCGTAAAAAGGCCATTAATAGACTAGGCAGACATCACCTTAAAATAAGTAGGCAGCGTGAAGAACATGCCAAGAGAATGGCGCGTTGCGTAGTCCGATCTAACGATCTGGTTGCCTATGAAGATTTAAGGGTAAAAAATCTGGCTAAAAACCATTGTCTTGCTAAGTCTATTAATGACGCAGGTTGGTATCAATTCAGGAAATGGATGGAGCATTTTGGCACAAAATTTGGAAAGGTAACGGTTGCAGTAAATCCCGCCTATACCAGCCAAAATTGTTCCAACTGCGGTGAGGTTGTTAAAAAGTCTCTATCAACTAGGACTCACACCTGTAAATGTGGATGTGAACTTGATAGAGATGTTCCTTCGGAACCGCTTCGCGAACACAATGCCGCCATAAATATCCTAAAAAGAGCCTTGAGTACGGTGGGGCACACCGGAACTTGGGTTGTCAAAAACCTAAACGCTTCAGGAGATCCGACCTCTACTCTTCCTGGTTCCGGCCAGCTATACGCAAGTTAGATCGTTGAGTGAAGAATCCCCGCGTCTTTAGACCGGGGAGTGTCAAGATCACCTTTTGGACAAATGTTGTTGAATCGGAAACCAGATGAGTGACTTGGATTCAGGGAAGTATCGGCAACTACTAGTAGAAGTCAAGGAGCGCATTCGCCAGGCCCAGTACCAATCCCTCAAAGCAGTCAACAAGGAATTAATTACTCTTTATTGGGATATTGGACGGTTAATTGTGACCCGTCAACAGGGAGAAACCTGGGGTAAGTCAGTCGTAGAACAACTAGCAAAAGACTTACAAGCGAAGTTTCCAGGTATCAGTGGCTTTTCGGTTCGTAATATCTGGAATATGCGCAATTTATATCTCACCTACTCTCAAAATGAAAAACTGCAACCAATGGTTGCAGAAATTGCTTGGAGTCATAATTTGGTGATTATGCAAAAGTGTAAAAATGACTTACAGCGAGAGTTTTATATCCGGATGACGCGGAAATTTGGCTGGACAAAAAATGTTTTGATTCACCAAATAGAGAATCAAACCTACGAGAAAACGTTGCTGAATCAAACTAATTTTGAACAGACAGTTTCCGAGGATATTCGTAAGCAAGCTAAGTTAGCCGTTAAAGATGAGTACATCTTTGATTTTTTGGAGCTAGCCGATCAGTACAGTGAGCGTCAGTTAGAGCAAGCAATTCTAGCCAAGGTCGAACCATTTTTACGGGAAATGGGAGGGATGTTTGCTTTCATTGGCAGTCAGTATCGCTTAGAAATTAGCAACAAAGAGTATTTTATTGATTTGCTGTTATTTCATCGCCATCTAAAATGTTTGGTAGCCATCGATTTAAAAATAGGGGAGTTTTTGCCAGAATATATAGGCAAGATGCAGTTTTATTTGGCAGCGTTAGATGACAAAGTGAGGCTAGAAGAGGAGAATTCTGCCATAGGAATTATTCTTTGTAAGTCTAAGGATAAGACGATTGTGGAATATGCGTTGAAGGAGTCAAACAAACCGATTGGTGTTGCTACTTATCGAATAGTTTCAACGTTACCACAACAGTTGCAGAATCAACTTCCTGCACCTGAACAAGTGGCTCTGTTATTGGAGGGGGTGGAGTAAGCTCATAAGGGTAGGTTTTTTACTTTGACCTCAGGTGTGGGGTGTAGGGGGTGGGGTGTGGGGTGTGGGGCATAAGAAAGCGATGCATCGCTTTGCGTCAATTCTTGTCCACTGTTCCCTGTTCCCGTCTTGATGCAGTCGCTCATGGGGGAAACCACGGCAATAGCGAGTGGGGGGAACCCCCAAGACCGCGCTGCCTTCCCAAGACCGCGCTGCATCGCTGTTCCCTGTTCCCGACAACTGCCGCGAAGTCTAGTAAAAAGGTTCAATCCTCCAAAAATCCACTTTCTCTAAAGTAGCAGAGGTAAGTTTTAAATAAATCCTGATTAACCTCCGGTAACTGGATACCACTTTCCCTTAAACCATCAACCACATTGCGACAATCGTACTCAATTAAGTTTGTTATGTTCGACGGTGATTCCGGGAAGTTAGGTAAGTAAGGGTAGAGAGGATTTTCCATATCCTCTATCAACTTAGAACGCCAATCAGTATAGTCAATTTCTTGTAAGCTATAGCCCAGGGAGCGCACCCAGTCAAAAATCTCCCTCAGATGCACCGATTTGGGATTAATTAAATGGAATGCCTTCCCAAATAAACGGTTTTGTTGAGACAGACAAACAATCGCTCGGCTGACATAATCTACTGGGACAAGGTTTTCTGCTAAACCACTCCAGCTAGGAAAACATTTGAGTCGAATACATCCTTTCACCCGTCGCGAGAGTAAGTCATCGAAACTAGAGACACCGGTTTGACTGTGACCACTAATCCTCGACGGTCGATAGATAGTTATGGGCAAACCGCGCTTGGCAGCTTCCCAAACTAACTGCTCTGCTACCCACTTGGTCTGAACATAGCCTACTTTTGGTAAATCATAATAATTGGCAGTGGCTGACTCGAGAATGGGTTGATCAGTTTGGGATGTTGATAACACGCTGATGGTAGAAACGTAATGAACCGGTTTGAGCTTCCCTAGACTGGCCAGTCTCAACACGTCTTGGGTTCCCAAAACATTCGCATCTTTTAAAATAGGGTAAGACCACACATGATTAACATAGGCTCCAGCGTGATAAACCACATCAATATATTGGCATAAATTATTATACTCAGTTGCTGAGAGTCCAAAACGACTGGTTCCTAAATCTCCGATGATGGGAATAATTCGAGATGTAAAATTATCACGCCATAATCCAGTTGCTTCTAACTTGCTCAATAGTCTTTCTTTGCCAGCATCTATATGCTCGGCGCGAACCAAACAATAGACAGTAGCATCCGTTGTGGTCAAGAGTTCAGAAAGTAAATGAATTCCCAAGAAACCTGTGGCACCGGTTAGGAAAATTCGTTCCATTGGACTGACGATTGGCGCGATCGCAGTTAATGGCTGAATATCTGGATCTAAAGCAGCTTCTGCTTCTAAATCCCAAGTCTGGGATTGATAGTCTCCAGTTACTAAAGCGTGGTCGATTGCACTAGCCAAATCAGAAACAGAGGGATAATCAAACAATGCCCTTAGCGATAAATTAATCTCGAAGGCTTCACGAATCCGAAACATCAGTTGAGTGGCCAATAGGGAATGACCACCTAACTCAAAGAAACTATCATCAAGGCTAATGCTCTGAGGGTGCAGGGAGAGAATTTCGGCAAAAAGACTAGCGATCCGAATTTGACTCTCTGTCTTCGGTGCAACGAAGTCACTACTTTGGCTGAAGGCAGCAGAGGGGGCAGGTAATGCTTTGCGGTTTATTTTACCACTGGGAGACAGGGGTAATGACGTCAGGGGCACCACTACACTGGGAACCATGTAGTCTGGTAATTTCTGTTTGATATACTCTTTCAGGGCGCTGATGTCAAGATCATCATCCCCAACTACATAGGCTACCAGGCGCTTGTTTCCTGGGGTATCTTCCCGGCAGATAACGACGCATTCCTGCACCTGCTGGTAGTCACTGAGCACCGATTCAATTTCCCCCAGTTCGATACGGAAGCCTCTGATTTTGACTTGATGGTCAATGCGACCGAGGAATTCAATAGTGCCATCTGGTAAATACCGAGCTAAGTCCCCAGTTTTGTAGAGTCGAGCCGATGGATTATCACTAAATGGATGCTGAATAAATCGCTCTGCCGTTAGCTCAGGGCGATTAAAATAACCCCGAGCAAGCCCCACCCCGCCAATGTATAGCTCACCGGCAACCCCAATCGGAACTGGCTGGAAAGCTTGGTTTAGCAAATAGATTTGACAATTAGAGATGGGTTTTCCAATCGGGGGCAGGGCTGGCCATTGAGCAACGTCTTCTGGCAGGGTAAAGGCTGTCACCACATGACTCTCAGAAGGCCCATAGTGGTTATGGAGGGTACATCCGGGCAAGCGACCCATCAAATCGCGAATGGCATTAGAGATTTGTAACTGTTCTCCTGCGGTAATGATGTCTTGCAAGTGGATGGGCAGTGATGGTGATGTTTTCGCTACAGTTGCTAACTGTTGTAACCCAACAAAGGGTAAGAATAAACGAGCAATGTTTTCCTGGTTGAGTTTGGACAACAGTGCCATGGGGTCAGTGCGTATGTCCTCTGAGATTAAAACTAAGGTTCCTCCAGCACACAAGGTCGAGAAGATTTCCTGGAAGGAAACATCAAAGCTAATCGGGGCAAATTGGAGGGTGCGACCAGTGTTAGATGCTAAGGTCTGCTCAAGTTGCCAAACAATCAGATTCACTAAAGCTTGGTGGGGCATGGCAACCCCTTTCGGTTGCCCAGTTGAGCCAGAAGTATAGATAATATAAGCCAGCTGATCTGGTGTAGTCTGGGCATTGAGGTTGGTGGGTAGATGTTGGGCAATGGTTGGCCAATCCTTATCTAAACAAAGGGTATGCTCTGCCATTAGCTGCACCTGGGATATTAAACACTCTTGGGTGAGTAGAATGGAAACTTGAGCAGTTTTCATCATGTAGGCCAGCCGTTTCTGGGGATAGCCAGGGTCTAGGGGCACATAAGCTCCCCCGGCTTTGAGAATTGCTAGCAGCGCGATCACCATAGAGAACGAGCGCTCCAGACAAATTCCCACCGGAACATCTCGGCCAACACCCAAAGAAAGCAAGTAATGGGCGAGTTGGTTAGCCTTTTGATTCAACTGGTGATAGGTCAGAGCTTGTTCGGCAAAACGTAATGCTACTGCATCTGGTGTCTTTTGGACAATAGCTTCAAATAACTGGTGAACGCAGGCATTACGAGGATAATCGGTTTGGGTCTGATTCCACTCCACTAATAATTGCTGTTGTTCAGCAGCACTCAAAATCGGCAATTGAGCAATGGTTTGTTCTGGAAATACAGTGATCCCCTCTACAAAAATTTGGAAATTTCTTGCCATCCGCTCAATCGTTGCGGGATCAAACAGGTTGGCATTGTATTCAAAAGCGCCAATCAGTTCTGTATCGCTTTGAGTCAGGGATAAGGTTAAATCAAAGGTAGCCCCAGCAGTGGGTTTATCTAAAGACTTAGCACTGACAGTCAGCCCCGACAACTCTAGGGTTTCCTTCGGGAGATTTTGCAAGGTAAACATCACCTGAAAGAGGGGACTAACCCCTGGCAGCCGTTCCGGTTTCAGTTGCTCTACCAGCAGGTCAAAGGGGATATCGCCATGAGCATAAGCATCTAAGGCCACTTGACGAACTTGGGAAAGCAACTCAATGAAGGTATGCTGTTGCTTCGGTCGAGTGCGTAAGACTAAGGTATTAACGAAGAAGCCAATCAAAGCCTCTGTTATGGCTGGGTTTCGGTTGGCGATGGGAGTCCCCACCACAATATCGTCTTGATGGCAATAGCGAGACAGAAAACCGGAAAAGGCCGCAAAAAGGGTAATGAATAGGGTTGTTCCCTTACCCTGGCTTAAGACATTGAGTTGATCAGTTAGGTCAGCATTGAGGCCAAATGGCACCCGGCCAGATTTGAAGGGTTGAGTTGTGCGGGGGCGATCCAGGGGGAGGTTAAGCACTGGGGGAGCATCCGCTAATTGCTCTTGCCAGTATTTAATTTGGCTATCTCTAAACTCCCCGGTGAATCGGCGGCGTTGCCAAGTCGCATAATCAACATACTGAATGGGCAGAGGGGGTAATGATGGCGATGTTTGAGTTAAACCAGCCGTATAAAGCCATGAGAGTTCTCTGAGCAAAACTTGTATTGACCAGTCATCACTAATGATGTGGTGCATGGTCAGTAGTAAAATTTGCTTTTCCTGTGAATTGCAAATTAGCGTAAATCGCAGCAGAGGGCCAACAGTTACATCGAAGGGGCGATTTTGTTCTTGGAAAATCACTTCCTCAATCCCATCCAACCCCTCAGTGGTCAAGTCTACCATAGATAGGGGTAACCGAATCTGGGATGAAATCCTTTGGTTTGGTATGCCCTCGCCAGCTGAAAAGGTGGTTCGTAGGATTTCGTGGCGGTCTATGAGGGTTGCGATTCGGCAAAGCCGACGCTTCGCGAACGCATTTTCTAAACTCGTTGTGTCTAATCGCCCGGTAATCACAAACGCTCTGACCAAGTTATAGGCAGCACGATTGTCTTCCAGTTGAGCCAGAAACCAGAGACCTTGTTGGGTTAAGGATAGAGGAATTTCTGCCTCTCTTGCCGTGGGGGTGGGGACTAATGGATAGTCACCAGTGCTACAAGTGCTAGTGTTTACGGATTCTAGGTATTCTGAGAGCAGGCTAATTGTTGGTGCTTCAAAAATCTGCTTCAATGGTACTTCAATGCCTAGTCTCTGGGAAATACGAGCCACAACTTGGCTGGCATGAAGGGAGTGTCCCCCTAATTCAAAGAAATTATTCTCAATGCCAATCGGCTCAATTTTTAGGACTTCCGACCAAATTTTGACTAAGGTTTCTTCTATTTCCGTACGGGGGGCAATAACGTTTAATTCTAATTGTGATGTTGATAGAATTGATTCCGGTTTTGGTAAAGCCCGTCGGTCAATTTTACCAGTTACAGTTAAAGGTAATGACTCTAGCCAAATAAAACAAGCGGGAACCATGTAACTGGGTAATTTGTCTCCCAACGCAGCTTTTAATTCGTTGGCTGTCGGTTTGTTTTGGGAATTTACCGGAGTCAGATAAGCCACTAGCTGTTGATCCCCAACTGCTCCCCCTGCTTCTGTCTGGGCGACTACAACCGCCTCTTGAACAGCGTCTAAGTTCAACAAACTGGCTTCCACTTCACTGGTTTCAACCCGATAACCTCGGATCTTGACCTGAAAATCTTTACGACCCAGGTGCAGCAAACAACCATCCGGTAATAACTTACCTAAATCACCGGTTTTGAAATATCGATGCTCCCCATCTGTGATAAACACTTGCTCGGTTCGCTCAGGCTGTTGCCAGTAGCCATTAGCCACTTGGCGAGAACGAACCACAATTTCACCAACCTCTCCCGGAGGCACCTCCTGCCCCGATTCATCCCAAAGGAAAACCTCGGTGCCCTCAACACCATAGCCCGCAGGCACGGTGGCACCAGTGAGCACGGTTTTTTTGGTAATGGGAAATTGTCGGACTGGACTAATCTCTGTACCTCCAAGATTCACCATTAAGGTGCATTGGTCGGAAAAGTTTTCCTGGAAAAGTTCCGCATCCTGTCGGTAAACCGTTTCACTGCCAATTTGGATCAGTCGTAACTTAGGAAAATTTCCAAGCCCATCTAATTTTGAAACAAAGTGACGAAACAATGTCGCCACCGCAAACATAATGGTGATTTCGTTATCTCGCAACCATCGGCCTAACTGATGTAACCCAATTTGCTTGACATCCAAGGGGAATAGGGCTGCTCCATTCAACAGGGCACAGTAAATATCTCGCACTGCACCACCAAAAGCGGCTGAGTACAACAGTGAAAAGCGATCGCAAAAGCTAATCTTACTGCTGTTAGTATAGTTCCGGCATAGATTCAGGACATACCGATGGTTTTGGATCACACCCTTGGGGCGTCCTGTAGAACCAGAAGTGTAAAGAATATAGGCTTTATCGTCAGGATGATACTGAATTTCTAAGTTCTCGTCTGAAATCCCTGGTTCTAGGCTGTCAATCCTTAAAATATCTTGGCTCAAAACATCTTGGCTCAAAATCCTCTGCTCAAACCCTGAAGCATCGAGATGGTAGCGATCGCTTAAAATTAACCTAGCCTTTGAGTCCTTAAGAATCAGGCTAAGGCGAGACTCTGGCAACGATATATCTATCGGAACATAAAATTTCCCAGCCTTGAGTACCCCCAACATCCCTGCAATCATGCTTGGTCCGGTCTCAAATAACAGAGCAACCGGTTCAGCCCCAGCCCCAAGCTTGGTTAAGATTGCTCGTGCAATCCGGTTAGCCCATTGGTTTAAGGCGTTGTAGGTTAGCTCTTGTCCAGGAAAACCGATGGCAAGACGATTCCCATGACGTGAAACCTGTTGTTCAAATTGCTCTACAATTGACCGTTCAACATTTTCTAAGGGGAAAGGCTTAAAGGTCTGGTTGGGACTATCGTTGTCGTTCAGGGTCAGGGGTTTTACAGAGGGATTCATCGTTTGAGCTTTGGTGTTTGAGCTTTGGTGTTTGAGCTTTGGTGGTTTGGGCTGACATCAATGGGATATAGCAGTAGGTACTAAGGTTAGGACAACTCTTACTTCTAAAACCTTTTTAGAGTCAACTTCTGCCTTCTGCCCTCAGCATAGCTGCCTTGCGCGTAGCGCTATAAAACCTGTCTCGTCACAGGTTCAGTTCCATGGCTGCCATCGGCTGAAGGGTTTCAGCGGCATGGTTCAAAGCCAGTTGAACCGGATTAATCACCTCGATCGCCGACAAAAACTGCCCGACAGCACCGGTACTTCTTCCTTGCAGCAACTCCAGCAAACAGGGAATTTCACTACAGCCTGCGATGATACAGTCCAGGTCAGGTTGGGTTTTGAGCAGCTCAACAAAGAAGCGTTCCCCTAAGAAGCAGGTGAGATCCTGATTAGAGGCTTTTACCCCCTGATAAATGCAGTCCATCAGGGTTAACTGCAAAGCATCGTTTGGTTCGATCAGGTCAATTCCATTGGCTTGAAGGGGATGGGCGTAGACCTTTCCCCATCGCGTGGCACTGGTGCATAGGAGTAACGGTCGCTGCCAATGCCCATCTCTGAGATGCTTCACCACAGATTCAATTAATGAAATCCACTGGAGTTTAATCGCCATTTGGGGATGATTGTTCAAGAGCCGTTGCCAGGCAAAAGGAAGGAAGTAATGGGCAGCATTACACAGGACAATCACTTGGATCGGAGTATGGCGTGTATAACATTGTGCAACTCCCACTCGAATTGCCATCTCTAGCATCGCCACTAACTCCTCTTCGGCCAAGGTTTTCCTCAAGGTTTTGCTGCCAGCTTGCCTTTTCTCGGTCATAACTGTTGTTCGATTCGGCACTGCACAGGCCTGTAACAACACAATTTCCCGAGTGTTTTGAAACATTTCACAGGCTTGCTCAAATCCCGATACTCCCGGTATTGGACCCATCCCTCCAATTAAGAGTAAGGGGGGAGCTTTTGTGTGCCGAGGCCGGAGTACCATCACCTCTGTGGGATAGTCTTGATCGGTAATCACGTCTCCCAAGTCCAAGTGAACTTTAGCAATGTCAGCTAATCTTCGTCGATAGGCTGGCAGCGCCGATTTGACCTGTTGAGCTGTTTCAAAACAGTACTGATGCTGGGGGTTAAGAGGCGCAGATAAGGGATTCGTTTGCATGATTTTCTTGACTCATCATATTAGTTAAGTCTACCATTACACCACCTAAACGAGTCAAATATTCTACAAATAAGTTCTGAGCCTGTTGGTAATCAATGGATGTGTTTGTCCCTTGACAATAGGCATTCAAGGCTTTGACCACTACCAAAAAGTGATCCACTTCCGTCTCATCAGCCACATGAGCGTGGATATAGGTCAAAGCTTGCTCTTTTTCTGCAGCAGAAAAGGAGTAATGACGATCAATGAGATCACTAAAAGCCTTTAGGGCAATGCTATACTCACCGTGGTTATAGATCTCAGAAAACATATTGGTGAACAATCCCTTGGGGATATCATTCACTACCATGTTATGATAAATCCATTGTTTAAACTCTCTGGCTTTCGGTAAGCAATACTGGTCTAATTGCCAGGAATCGTTATCCAAAAACCCAGAAATGTTGAATGATAGTTAAAAAACTAGACAAATAGCCTATAATTTGATAAATTATAGGCTAAACAAAAATATAATAATGTTGCTTAAATGATATCAAATTTTCCACAAATAATCAAAAAATACCTAGGAAAACTACCTACTGATGATTATCCAGTCCTCAATACTTTCCTATTTGTATCAACCTGGTTATAATTTGTCTTAGATTGGCCTTTGGGCCACGCTACGCGAACAAAGTCAAACTAGTATGAGGAGTTTATTTAAGCGTTTGAATGTACGCGGCATAGAGGTAGACATATCGACTTTCTCTAAGGCGAGCAAAGTTAGAAATCCATTCGCGTAGCGTGCGCCAATGCGCAAGGTGTTTTATAATTTGTTCGTTCAATTAAGAAAAACTCTACATAAAAAAAAAAAAATAGGGAAGAATAAATTAGCATTATTTCCGATTGATTCGACTATAGTAACATTAACAATAAAGCTGTTATGGAGCCAAGGATTTAATCAAGTAAAATTATTCAGTGGCTTAAATTTATTAACAGCAGAGCCAGGAGTAATAATGATTCATTTTGGTCAAGGTCATGATAGTAAATATGGGGATAAGACAATAGAATCAACTCCAGAAAACGGAGTTGGTGTAATGGATAGAGGATTTGCGAGCTTGGAGAGAATAAAAAATATTAAGACAAAATATAATCGTTATTTTGTTTTGAGAATTAATAACAATTTAAAGCTATAAATGTTGGAGGATGACCAGTACATAATTGGAACAGGTAAAGATCAAGTAAAAGTGAGATTAGTCAACTTTTGTGACCTTGAAACTAAAACTGAATTTAGACTAGTGACTAACCTACCAGAAACAGGTGAAGCAGGAAGAAGTAATGAAGATATTGCGGATTTTTATCGTTTATTTGAAGTTACCGTAAGAGAGTGGAGCCTTTATAGGGACAGGTTATGGGTAATAGTTTTAAGTTATATGAATAAGGCTCCACTCTCTAAGGTTTCGTCTCCTTGGATGGCAAATAGAGTTGTTCTGGAAGTTTTTGAAAATGAATCTTAAACTCGAAAAATTAATAACAAAAAATATTAATGGTATTGAAATAAAAATATATAGCTTTCTGATCGCTTAATTGTTATTACAATTGGTTAATATTCCTCATAAATTTGGAAATAACTTATTAGATAACCTTCGATATTTACAAGCTTTTATGTGTGAAAATATTAGCTATGTACATTGGTTTCATAAGATGGTGTTCTCGTGAAGCTATCTGGTGTGTTATAGGTGTAGTGTATCTAATTTTAGGTACATAACTCTCGGGATTCAACATTTATGGGTGTGGAGTGATAGTAACCATTAGCTGTTCGCATAGCGCATAAGCTGAATCGCTTAGAAATTAGCAACAAAGAGTATTTTATTGATTTGCTGTTATTTCATCGCCATCTCAAATGTTTGGTAGCCATCGATTTAAAAATCGGGGATTTTTTGTCGTAATATATAGGCAATATGGAGTAGCTCAGAGTGATGAGGTGGAATTTTGAATCAGTTTATGCTAGCAGCATTTAAAGAAGCTCAGATAGGTTTCCAAGAGGGAGGAATACCGATCGGTTCAGTTGTGGTTAAGGGTGGTGAGATTGTCGGGCGTGGACACAACAGGAGAGTTCAAAAAGGTAGTGCAATCCTTCATGGTGAGATGGATGCTCTTGAGGATGTTGGCTCTCAACCTGCTTCTTTTTATCAAGATGTCGTTTTGTACACTACATTCCATGTAGTATGTGTACTGGCGCGATTTTGTTGTACAAGATCCCTCATGTTGTGATTGGGGAAAACAAAACTTTTTTAGGTGAGGAAGAATTACTCCGTTCTAGAGGTGTTATTGTTGACGTTTTAAACGACGATAGTTGCTATCAATTAATGCAAGACTTTATTCTGAACAACTCTAAACTTTGGAATGAGGATATTGGTATTGTCTAAGCAGTCAGCAGTCAGCAGTCAGCGGTCAGCTTTGTGGCACAGGCTTTGGCCTTGGCCAAAAGGCCACGCTACGCGTTTGGCCACGCTGTGCGAACGACGCTGGGAGGTAACTCAGATTAAAAGAATGCTTACCTGTTTGATTCAGAAGCTGTTCGGTGTAGCGTGCCCATAAGCTGATAGCTGATACGCGACACGCTGATAGCTGATAGCTTACCTATGATAATCGCTATAAACTTAGTAAATTCAGGGATTGAACGCCGTCTTAGGGAATTTAACAGCAAGTTAATAAATTATTTTATACAGTACTGCATCGGTTTTTCCATCGATTCCAGTTTCAAATATCAACTGAAAAACATCAAATATAGCACTTGTAAAACCTGCGCTACCATACCCTGTCGTAAATTCATCCAAACCCTCGGGCTGTAAAGCTCTCTAATGATAGATCGTGGAATTATTAAAAAAAATTAAGTTATCGTATCTATTGATACATGCTAAAATATCAGAGGCGATCTAGGTTCTTTTATCTATCAGGGCAACAGGAGCGATAAGAATGAAAGTTGATGTACAACCTCAACAACTGATCTATAAACCAATTACTACGAAGGCTGAGCTGAGGGCATCTCTTCAGGCAGCATTGTATCTAGAGTTTGCGACCATTCCTCCCTATTTGACAGCTGTTTATTCCATGAAAGATAAATCAGCTGAAGCCTATCAAATCATCAGAAGTGTGGCTTTGGAGGAAATGTTGCATATTAATTTAGTATGCAATTTGCTACTGGCTATCGGTTATAGTCCTCTATTTGTAAAACCAGCTAGTGATCCGTTTGAGGATAAGGTTCCTTACATTTCTGAACTCAAGTATCCTAACTATATATTGCCGAAGTTCTACGACGGTCCCTATGTGCAAATTCTGGCAGCATCCCCAGAATTAATCAAACAGACATTCATGGCGATTGAGGAACCGATGCAGTTTAATCAGCCCCTGCCAGCAGCAGGAGAGAGATTTACCAGCATTGGGCAAATCTATCAAGCCATTAAAGAAGGGTTTAAAACTCTAGCTCCAGATGTTTTTACTGGAACTCCTGACCATCAGAAAACTAACTACTACTTTGGCAGCGGTGGTGGAAAAGCGATCAAAGTAACCAATCTCGACACTGCTGAGCAAGCAATTGAGCAAATCGTACAACAGGGAGAAGGAGCAACTCCTCCGACCACACAGTATCGGCCTAAGCAACCCTATGGAACCTATAACCGATATGGTCATCGTAACGATGGTACCTACGGTCCAATTCTAGGCACTCCATTCGAGTTATCTCATTACTTTAAGTTCAGGGCTATCGCAGACGGTAAAATCCCCCTGCCATCAACTTATCCGATGTTACCCAATCCCTCAATAGAGAAGTTTAGTGAGGAATATGCTAAAAAATTGGCTAGTCAATTCCAAGACAACTATAGTCTGATGATCCAAGCGTTGGAACAAGCCTTTGCAGACAATGCAGACACTACAGCCTACTTCACAACTGTTGTGGAGCTGATGCAGAGTGTATTTCCACCAGTGATCACTCAGTTAATGAAAACGCCAATTTCGGCAGATACCAACTCAACTCTTGGTCCTACGGCTGGTCCTTGCTTTGAATATAAAGCAGGAGCAAGCTGTATGAGTATGATCACTAAGGTGAGTGAATTCAAACAGAAATGTCTTCAACAGGATGAAGTCTCACGCTCCATGGTAGATACTTGGCAGAAAGTTGAGGAAGCTCTTCAAAAAATAAGCAAAAAAATCGAGGGAACTCCCCTAGAGAAGCACTTGTAGAGAAGTGTTTAGAGAAGCGCTTGTCAAGCCTTTGATAAAACCCCAAGTAGAGCAAGTTTAAATGCTGAAACTATTGCTGATAGTGCTAGTGCTGGTAGTGCTGCTATCTCTGGGATGGCTCGTATTGCCGAAAAAATGGAGGATAATCCTGACAGGAGGAAAAATGGTAGTTAAGTATAAAATTCAACCCGCAATCGGTATTGCTCGTGTTGGTAATAGCGAAGAGTATTATCTAGAACCAGAAACACGAGGAGGACTTCCCATAAAAACGGATCGAAGTCCCTTTGAAAAAACTGACTTCCGAGATGGCAAAGGCAAACTGCGTCGCCAAGCAGCCCGTTTTCGCCTTTATCAATACACCTACTCAAAACCTGATGGTAAATTGATAGAAGTAATAGAAGTTACTCAGTCAAATATGGAGTCTCTGGGTATAAGTAGTATTGATTGGACTGTTCATTTAGCTAATAAAAAAGCTAGTTGGTACGAGTTCCAGACTATGAACGGTGAAAATGGATACGCTTCTAATCATCCTTTACGTAACAAAGATTATCCAGGCGATCGGACAAATCTGTTCATTGATTTCGGTCCAAGAAGCTTATCGTTAAATTCATTAACTTATTTGCCATCACAGGCGCAGGAATTTGACGAGAATTCTAAACCTGCGGGTTATCCTAGTCGCTATCCTTCGCAGGACCTATATGACGGTTCTAGCACAACCGTGACCATTAGTTCCTTAGGAAAGGTACTAATAGACTCTGAAAGTAGACTAATTGTAGTAGGAGGATACGGTAAAGCGGGTTCGAGCAACCAAAATCCAGAGATTACCGATTATGCTAACAATGACGATTGGTGGGATGATACCTCTGACGGACCAGTTTCTGCAACAATAACCTTTACGGAGACGGGAAAGGCTCCAGAAGAAGCATCCCCGGCTTGGGTATTGGTGGGGCCACCTGCTTATGCCCCGCAGATTGTCAATATGATCGCCCTGTACGATACCATCTTTGATGTGGCGGTGCGGGAGATGGAATACCGCCCAGATATTTACGAGGATAGTTTGTGGAAAAAGGGTTCTACAGGATACAAAGCGGACTTCCAGGCGGACATCAAACCCATTCTCGACCATGCTTCCATGATGCCCTGGGTAGTTGCCATACCGCGCAAACCCCACACCTTTGACACTCAGTTATTAGGAAATCCCAGTCCAGAGTACAACGGTCTGCGGGCATACTTTTTTGACCAA
This sequence comes from Moorena sp. SIO4A1, assembly GCF_010672065.1. Lineage (NCBI taxonomy): Bacteria > Bacillati > Cyanobacteriota > Cyanophyceae > Coleofasciculales > Coleofasciculaceae > Moorena > Moorena sp. SIO4A1. The sequence goes on from NZ_JAAHHX010000025.1 coordinate 45,179, forward strand.
ATCCGGGCACCAGACCAGAAAAATACCCTGAAATCTCCGAAAACTGGCTATCCGATGATGCCCTATTTGGCAGGAGACGATGCCACTGGTTCCAGCCAGAAGTCAAAGAAGTATCTGACCTTAACAGACACCCAATATTTCATGCTTCAGCAGTGGGTAGAGGGATACTTTGAAAACACTACACCACCAACTCCTCAGGTAGCAGATCCTGGTGAAGAGCTTACCCGTGCTAGCTTGGAAAACTGCGTGGGAGGGGCTTTTTCTCCTGGAATCGAAATGACCTGGATTTCACGGAATCCCAAGATTTACTCGGAACCTTTCCGGATTAAGAAGAAAGCCATCGACTACAGTGAAAATAAGCCCCTTAGCTTGGGTATGAACTTGGACGAAGGTGTTGAGCCAGGGGATATTACCAAGTTTATGGCTTTGCCTTGGCAGGCAGATTTCAATGAGTGTTCTATTCAACCTCTTGACCGTATTGTTTGGTGGTGGCCTGCACAGCGCCCATACTTTGTCTATCCGGATCTGAGGGATGGTCAAGTTCCTATCGAGGAGCTCAAGGATAATCAGATGCCTTGGGTAGGCACTGACTACGACCAAAATGCTAGCGATTACGTTATGTTTCCCAATGACATAGAGATGGTTCAGAAGTGGCATGAACTGGGATTTGTGTTAGAAGTTTCAGCATATGATGATTGGGATAGTAATTGGCCTACACCCTATTACGCTGAAGTAGCCAGAAATTTAGCTCGTGACTAATCGCCTCCTTTCGGAGATTGATATTGCCATTATCGGTGGTGGTCCGGCAGGGGCTGCCACTGCCCTTGCTCTCCAGAAACAGGGAGCAAGACCGATTGCCATCTTTGAAAAATCTCAGCAGGATGATTTTCGAGTTGGTGAAACTATCTCCCCCAACACCCAATCGATTTTAAAGGAATTGGGGGTACTGGACTCTTTTCTAAAAGATGGTCATCTGCCATCGTTAGGTAGTAGTTCGGCTTGGGGCAGTGCCCAACTTGGATTTAATGATTTCTTCCTCTATCCTGGTAGACAGGGTTGGCATTTAAAGCGATCGCGTTTTGATGCTTCTCTGGCGGAGTCGGCAGCAGATGGGGGTGCCTTCCTCATGCGCCAGACTAAGGTAATCCGATGGGAGCAATTAAGGGATGGCAAATGGCTTCTGACCCTACGTAGTAAAGACCGTGGAGAATTTCAGGTCAAGGCGTCTTTTGTGGTTGATGCCAGCGGACGCCGTAGCCTATTTGCCATTAGGCAAGGAGCAAAGCCAGTCCGGATCGATCAGCTGATTGGTGTTGCCTGTGTCTTCACTTTTGAAACAGATGCTCCCCAAAATTACTACACTTTAGTAGAGGCAACGGAATTGGGTTGGTGGTATGCTGCTCGTCTACCCAATCAGCGGGTGATTGTTAGCTTAATGAGCGATCGCAAATTGCTGCAGCAATACGGACTGCTGCAATTGCCCAATTGGACAGCATATCTCCAGAAAACTCAGTACGTGCAGGAGTTAAGTGCTAACGCTTCTTCTCAATCCAGGCTTTTGATTCAGCCAGCCTATTCTCAGTATTTAGATCAGATCACTGGTGATGGCTGGCTAGCTGTTGGGGATGCAGCTTGTACCCTAGATCCCCTATCGTCGGCTGGTATTCACAAGGCGTTGCAGTCGGGAATTAAAGCAGCTGATGCGATCGCAGATTATTTTAAAGGTAATTCTCAAGCTTTGAGCACCTACGAATCTCAAGCCCTTCACCAGTTTGAATTGTATTTAGAAGACCGGCGTAAATACTATGCTATGGAAACTCGTTGGTCTAATTCCCCTTTCTGGAAAAGTAGAAGAGGTGGTATTACTCTTGCCCCCTCACAACCCCTTCTTTTTCAAGAATCACCTCAAATTACCAAAACCTTAACGGGATTGACCATGTACCTACCGGCTAAGGATTTACGCTTGCTCTGTAATTTCTGTACCTCTGGCAACATCGCAAGTGATGTCGTTTCCAAATTCCTCACCCAAACACATCACCAAGTTTCTGCCTACCGAGTTATTGAAGCACTTCAATATCTATTAGAACAAGAGGTAATATCAGCTTTGCCCTTGAAGAGATAGTTATATCATGTCCGGTTGAATACTTACACGAGGCGCGAATCAAAGGCAGAGGGCAGAAGGTAGAAGGCAGAAGTAAAGGAGTAAGGTTTCAAGGGAGAAGGTTTTTTATCACTAATTATCCGGACATGATATTAGTCGGTAGAAGTGTTGCATAGGGAATATATAGCAATCCTAAATCATTGTCTTGATGCAGTCGCTCATGGGGGAAACCCCCAAGACCGCTTAGGTGCGCTTTCCGTAGGCGAATTAAATTCGCCACGGGTCGCACCTCTGCATCGCTTGTAAAATCACTGGACTTCTTAAAAACTAGCTCTAACTCCGGTATCATCTGCCTTCTGCCTTCTGCCTCCTGCCTTAAAGCAGACCATTTATTTCACGAATCAGATAGGATTGCTATAGGTGTTCAGCAATCACCTTGTGATAGATCTTGATCATCTGATCTACCTTAACTTCCCAATCAAAATGTTGCATAACTTTCTTTTGGCCCATTCTTCCCATATCAAGGCGTTTTTGGGGTGAGTGGGCCAGCGTCAGCATTGCATTGGCAAGACTATCAATAAACTCCTCTCTAGAGGAGGGTTCTACAAGAATTCCACAAGAAGTATCGAGATAATCTGCTGGGCCTCCCCAATTAGTGGCAATCACTGGAAGTCCCTTTGCCATTGCCTCAAGCACCACTGCCCCACCACACTCTAAAAGACTCGGTAAAACAAACACATCAGACTGCTGTAATTGCTCTGAACACTTTTCCTGAGAAAGCCAACCAGCAAAAAATACTTTACCAGTATTGTGGATAGTTGTGGATAAAATATTGAGTTCTTGTGCTTGTTTCTCTAATTGATCCCGCTCTGTACCATCACCAATAATAGTTAAGCTAATCGGAAAGTTTAGGGATGCTTTTTTAAATGAAAGCAGCAATAAATCAACGCCTTTCCAGTCCACAAGCCTACCGATAAAAACATTTTATGTTTTTATCGGTAGGCTTGTGGACGCAGATTTCAGAGGTTTAAAGATAGATAAATTTACACCGTTTTCTACTATTTCAATGACTTGTTTACATGCGACTTTAGGTAGTGCTTTTCGGGTTCGCTCATTTGCCACTATTAGTAATGCTGCCTGTTTCTTTCCAGGTATCAATTGGTTCATAATATTCGAAAACTTCCGTCCCAAAAATATGGTAAAGTTGACAGTTTTATTTGGGAGTTTATGAAAACCTGGAGGATAGTCCATACCACCATTCATAGGACCAATAATTATCGGTACACCCATTCCAAACAGCATAGATGGTTCTTTGGGGGATACTGGAATCGGTTGATGAATAATATTGATCTGCTCCTGCTTAACAATACGGCGAATGATTTGCCGCTGGGTCAGCTGGGTCAAAAGACGCATAACCAGCCCTAGCGTAAAGTAGGATAAACGGGTAGGCAGTAGACGACCTAACTGCCACAACATACGATGCCAAATGGTGTCAGGAACATAAGCAATATGTTGATCTTGGGGAAATAATGCCTCTAATTCTGCACGAGTGCGTTCGTGTACGACTAACCAGGTAGGAATTCCTCGTTGGCGCAAAATTCGATAGTAATGTAATGGAAGAGCTGCTTCACCACCAAACTTTGCAGATGCATGTTCCGCTGCAATCAATACTCGAAGGTTCATCTTATATACCCTATATTCTGTGCTCTGTTTATGCACTAGCACCCGGGATTGACCTTTGGTCACGCTACGCGATGCGACCTAGGAGCCGCTAAAAGCGATCGACTACGCTTACTTTGTCACTCTAATTACCTATACAGGGTAAATCTATATTGTCAATAAACTACTAATATTTCTTAATAAACCCGGCATTATTGTGCTTGTTGACAATGGATTTTCCACATATAGTGTTTATTTAATTACAAAAAAACTAAGCTGTTGCAGATTTAAATTGGATATTATTCAGTTATCAAAAAAAACCGTCAAACCCTCTCCCGTGCTCCCATTCCCCCCTTACTAAGCAGGGCGGTTTTTTGCGTCCTGCTAAAATTTAATTGGTGGGGAAGTGGGCAGATAGGGAGATCGGGAGATAGCGGTGCGCGTTCACGCGCACCGTGGGGAATTTTTATTAATAAAAAGGTATTGCATAACCTGAAAAAAACCCTCTCCCCATTACCTATTACCTATTACCTATTACCTATTACCTATTACCTATCTCCAAAGTAAAAAACCTACCCCTGTGAGCTACTCCCTACTCCCTACTCCCTACTCCCTACTCCCTACTCCCTACTCCCTACTCCCTACTCCCTTTTCCCTTTCCTAAAACCACCTTTAATACCACGGTTTGGATCGCGAAGTTGGATATTATCTTCTAGTTCAAATGCACAAGGTAGTTTGGCAGACCAGCATAGCTCATACTCTTCTGGAGAGATATCTTGTGGAGAAAAATAATTAATACCATTGACTTGTTTTTTGACTAAATATGACGTCATCATATGGGTAGTTATAATCAGTCTAAAGGTCGCCATTTTGCCTTGATTTTTGCCTTGAAGTAGCTGAGCAAAATAACCAGACTGTTAATGATGCCTAGATTCGATAGGGTGTTAAAGATTGAGAGGGGATAGTCGTAGAATTTACCCTGGTAATAAATGCGTGACATGCGGGTAACTTTGATAAAATCTTCCCCTAAAACCTCTTGCCAACGTTGATGCGCTGCTTCTACTTTGGTATAGAAGCGATGACCACCAATATCGAAGCGATAGCCTTTGTAGACTTCGGTGCGAGCAATACCACCGACTTTATTTGATTTTTCTAAAACGATAGGTTTAATGCCTTGTTTAACCAGGTCATAGGCAGCAGTAAGACCAGCCGGTCCTGCCCCTGTAATCACTACGGGATAATGTTCCATTGATTAAAAATAGTGCGTCAGTGGTGAGTGTTGAGTGCTTAGTAGGAGAATATCGATTTTTATTCCATAGCGATCGCAATTCTAGGTTAACCCTAAAATTAAACCTTATAGTTAACGTTAAAATAACGTTAACTTAACAGTTATTATTAAATGTTATTGTTCAGTTTTTTTAGATTAATGATTCAGCAATATATCAGGCTTCAATAATGATTTAAGCCTGATATATTAGGCAAGTCGATCAGAGTTTTTATGTACTTTTTAAACCAATAACGAACTATACCAATGGCAAACGCAAGTCCGCTGTAAAAGTAATACAGCCAGTGCCATGGAACGGTTCGTATAGTGAATAGTAGACCACGCTTTTGATAAAAGAATTGGTAGACAGGTCTGTTGAGTACTAGCAGGGCGAGACTAAACACACAGGTAGCCATAGCAATCAGAGTACTAGACCACCAATAAGCTGTAACTAAAACACCTAGTAGAGCATAGACCAACACCACACTAATACGACTAGACAGTTTTAGGTTCAAGTCACTGATAAACTCACGACAGTTTTCCGGACTTGCGTCGTGAACCTTGAGAATTACGGCAGTCCAGGGCAAGGCGCGGTAGAAAAAGTCAGCTCTAAGCAGAGAAATTATGCCCCAGCGCTTGAGATGTTTCACCCGTAGAGTCTTACACAGCTTAATCCTGTAACCTTTTTCCTTGAGTCGATAGCCTAACTCAATATCTTCAATACAGGGTTGACGATAATTTTCCTCAAAGCCACCCATGGCAATAAAGATGTCACGACGGATTGCGCCACAGGCACCCCAGAAGGTCGATGCTTGTTCAGATGCGGTTTGGTGAGTGTAGTGGTGGAGTAAATTTTTGTACTGGGAAAGGAAATTAGCAGCACCGGGAGCATCGTCATAGGAACCAATTAAAGCGGTTAAATTAGGTTCATTGTTAAAGATTTTCAGCACTTGAGCAATAGTATCCCGATAGATTGCTACATCAGCATCTATAAAGAACAGGATATCGCTCTGTGCTACTTTCGCTCCCAGGTTTCGGGCTTTAGCGGGACCCCCTGCTGTGGGCAATCGAATTACTGTGGCTCCAAAGTCTTGGGCTAGACGCCATGAGCCATCAGTATCGCCGTCAGCTACTACAATCACTTGATCGGGAGGGGATGCAGCTTGAGATAGTCTGGCAAGACATTGGTGAAAGTCTTCCCCTCCGTTGTATACGGGGATAATGACGGAGATAGTTAGTCTAGCAGAGTCAACCATTCTTTAGAGAATTTACCTTCAATTACTGATTGATATTTTGAGATTAAATCGTTACTCTGCATCTCAATAATACCCTCCACTAGTTTAACATTAGTTTAGTTAAAATTATCAGTTGATAATAAATTAAACTAACTCGTTGATTGGCTTTAACAAAACTACCGAATAATCCCTAGTAGGGATTTTTTTTTCAAAAAGTCCTGAATTGACTGAGTAACTCTGTACTTGTAATAGAGGTTGTGTCTACAGGTTGAGCAGTCAGCAATCCGGTATCAGCAGTCAGCGGATAGTCAGCCCATTTGATATAGCTAAACGCTGATAGCTAAATTAAAAACTCAGTTTATCTCTGTGAAAAGTATAGATATAAAATTTAAATCACCAAATGTCGGTTGTTAAAACAGTTGATAGCTTACCACTGGTTTCAGTGATTATCCCTGCCTATAATACAGAGCAGTTTATTGAAATCACATTACAGTCTGTTCTTTCTCAGACCTATAAAAACCTGGAAGTGATAGTGGTAGATGACGGTTCTCAAGACCGCACAGCTGAGAGGTTGTCTGAGAAGTCCCATTTGCTACATCCAAGCCCCCGTTGGTCCCCCAATTTTGGGGGACTTTTAGAAGCAAATGGACTCTTCCCCCAAAGTTGGGGGGCTAGGGGGGCAAAATTCAGTATCAAAAAACTTTTCAGATATCCTCTGAGATTGTTCAATCTATTGCTGAGGACGATCAGCGTGTTTACTACAACAACCAAATTTAGGGGTGGCTGCTGCTCGTAATTTAGGGATTAAAAACGCGAAGGGAGATTATATTGCTCCCCTGGATGCTGATGATATTTGGTATCCGCAAAATTTAGAAAAGCAAGTTAAACGCTTCTTGGCAACAAAGCCATCGGTAGGGTTGGTTTATGCTTGGTCGGTGGATATTAATGAAGAAAATTCACTGACTGGAGATTTCCGTGCTTCAACTATAGAGGGAAAGGTTTATAAAACTCTGGTATGTCATAACTTTTTAGGCAATGCTAGTGCATCTGTGATTCGCGCCTGTTGTTTTGAGACCGTGGGTGGCTACAACTGTCAATTGAACGCACAACAGGCTCAGGGGTGTGAGGATTGGGAGCTCTATCTGGGCATTGCAGAACATTATAAATTTGCTGTTGTGCCGGAATTTATGATTGGCTATCGCAAGATTGTTAGTAGTATGTCTCGCGACTACAGCCAAATGGCTAAGTCTCATGGTTTGATGCTAGGTGACGTTCAACAAAGGCATCCGGAGATTCCAGCAGCACTTTATCGATTGTCTAAGAGTAGTTTTTATATGTATTTGGCACGACAAAGTAGTCAGTGTAGTAGCGATCGCAGTACATTATTTTGGCTATCTCAAGCTTTGAAAGCGGATTTTATAACGCCTATTTTTCGCTATGGGTTGTATATCTTGTTCATTAAAAGCATATTTAGAATGATCACTAAGCTGAAATCTGATAATTATGTTAATAAACCGGGTTTATCAGTCAGTTATGCGGATTTAACGAAACGCCGAGGTAGTCTATATTTCAAGCTCTTGCTTGGAAATTTATTACACCGTTCACTGCTGATGATATAAGGAATTTTCGGTTATGCTTTATCCAATCAAAGTAGTGGACATTGAGTTGAGCCGCCCCCTGACTACTCTTGATGGTTTAGATGGCTATATGGGAGTGCAAGGACTGCTTCGCTTCCATGGTGCGCCAATTGGATATGTTAAAGCACCAATTACTAATGGTCACTGCACAGCTCAAACCTTAAGTAAACGTATTCTGGAAGACCATAGCGAGACGATTATCAATCGTCTTTTGTACAATGGATTATCCTTACCTCTCGGACGGGAAAGCTTGTGTCTTGAGGATTTGTTTGATGTGCAACCACCGGAGTATAAGGGCAAGTTGCCGTTAGTAACGGTTGCGGTTTGTACTCGCGATCGCACTCCTAATCTTTCTCTATGTTTAGATGCTATCAATCAACTCGATTATCCTTACTTAGATATTATAGTTGTTGATAATGCCCCTACCAATGATAGCACAAAAAAACTAGTAGAAACTTATGCTAATATTCGTTATATCTGTGAACCTCGTCCGGGTTTAGATTGGGCGAGGAACAGAGCTGTTCTTGAAGCTAAAGGAGACATTATTGCCTATACTGATGATGATGTAGTAGTTGATTCAGCATGGGTAAAAGCATTAGCGCTAGTGTTTATTAAACATCCTGACGTTATGGCAGTGACTGGGTTAGTTGTGCCTTATGAATTGGAAACCGAAACACAAGTGCTATTTGAAATGTATGGTGGCTTCGGGCGAGGCATGAGCCGTAAATGGTATCAGGTTAATCGAGGCAACAAAATCCATTGGAGACTCCTAGGTACTGGCGAATTCGGTACAGGGGCAAACATGGCTTATCGCCGCTCAGTCTTTGATGATATTGGTTTCTTTGACCCTGCCTTGGATGTGGGTACTGTGACTAATGGTGGTGGTGATTTAGAAATGTTTTTCCGGGTGGTGAAGGAAGGACATACCCTGGTCTATGAGCCTAGTGCCATAGTGCGCCATCGACATCGACGGGATTATGCTAAGTTGCGCACGCAAATTACTAATAACAGTATTGGTCTGTTTTCTTACTGTATCCGTAGCCTCTTTGCCTATCCAGATGAGTGTCTTTCTTTCTTGTGGATTTTGCTCTGGTGGATAGTGTATTGGAATTTAAGACGTCTGTGGCTTGGTTTCAAAAATCCCACTCGCTTCCCACAGGATTTAATTCTGGCTGAATTCAAAGGCTGCTTCACTGGTTTAACTCGCTATCACAAAGCTCGCCACACTGCTGCTGAGATTACTCAATCTTTCGGTAACCAAGAACGAAAAACAGAAGTTGATATAAATAGTGTTCCCTACCCGATTTTTTCTGACCATATATTTCCTGCTCTGACTAAGGAAGAAATCCCAAGGATTAAAACCAATCCAGGTATAGCAGTGCGGACTGTCGATCTACGGGAACCTTTACAGGCATTAACTGATGTCAAAGAGTACTCATCAGTACGAGTCTTTGTAAAATGGCATGATCACCTTTTAGGTAGCGTTGATATTGCTAACCCTGATCGAGGGATTAGCAAGAATCGCTTAATTGAAGTTATTGTCAATCAGTTTGGTCATAAGCTGCTCGAATTAGACCTTAACTTCAGTAGGGATTACTGCCAGACTCAAGCACTATCTATCTTAACTAATCACTATAAATTCACGGATAAAGAGACTGATTTACTAACCTGTTTACCTGATACTATACCAGTTTCTATTATCATCGCTACCTATGACAGACCCCAAGATTTGCGGAGGTGTTTGTGCAGCCTAGTTGCCCAAAAGTCTACTCGACAATTGGAAATTATTGTAGTTGATAATCATCCCGCTTCTGGTTGGACTCCACCAGTGGTTGCTGAGTTTCCTGATGTTGTCCTAGTTAGTGAATCCCGTCAGGGACTAGCTTATGCTCGCAATGCTGGCTTTGTTGCTAGTACCGGGGATATTGTGATTGCGACGGATGATGATGTTACTGTGCCACCAGATTGGTTAGAAAAGCTAATCGCTCCTTTTGCTAGACCGGATGTGATGATTGTCACAGGTAATGTTTTGCCCCTACAGTTGGAAACCTTAGCCCAGCAGTGTTTTGAAAATTATGGCGGCTTGGGACGGGGCTTTGAGCGGTTGGAGGTTAACGGAGATTGGTTTGAATCCTTTTCGCACCAGCCTGCACCAACTTGGGAGTTAGGAGCAACGGCTAATGCTGCTTTTCGTGCCAGTATATTTAGCCATCCTAAGATTGGCTTAATGAACGAAGCCCTCGGTCCCGGTATGCCTTCAGGAGTTGGTGAAGATACTTACTTATTCTATAAAGTACTTAAAGCTGGCTACACCCTGGTCTATGAGCCAAGCGCTTATGTCTGGCATAAGCATCGCACTGAGATGGCAGAGCTACATCGTCAGCTTTACAACTATAGTAAAGGTCATGTTGCTTACAATCTGACCACATGGCTACAAGATGGGGATTGGCGAGGATTGGTACAAATAGTGCTGGGATTGCCACTTGCTCATTTATCTCGCATCTATCAACGGCTAAGAGGTTGGAGCGATTATCCAATCTCCCTAATCTGGTTGGAAATGACAGGTAATTTGGCTGGAGTTTGGTCTTTGTGGCAGTCCCATATGCGGGTTAAACGTGAAGGTCGTATAGCAAAGGTAACAGGGAGTAGGGAGTAGGGAGTAGGCAAGAGGCAAGAGGCAAGAGGCAAGAGGAATCCCCCCTAACCCCCCTTAGTAAGGGGGGCGGGCAAGAGTGAAAAAATCTTGTGTACCTCATAGTTATGAAAAACACTGTAATCTCAGCCAAAGACTGAAACTTTTATTTCATCAATGTTTTAATATTTTTTTTTAATAACTAAAACTTGAAAGCACAATCGGTTAAATAAAGCCCTGTCAAGCTTTTATTGACTGCTTAATTACAGTAAACAAAACTATAAATATAGCATTTAAAATATATAAACCAGGCTTTATTATCTACTCTTACCTGCTCCCTGCTCCCTGCTCCCTGCTCCCTGCTCCCTAAAACCCAGGACTAAAGTACATAAACCAATTGAAAACTGCTTTAAAATGCTATATTACTCCAATGTCTTCAATAAAAAATCGAAAATCCAACATCAAAACGTTGTCTAAGTGGCGGTTTTATTATCTTTATGATTTGCTACGAGAGCTAGTTAATCGGGAGATGAAGCTACTCTACAAACGGTCAGTTTTAGGAGTAGCTTGGATGCTGCTTAATCCACTACTCCAGCTAGCTGTATTTTCCTTTGTTTTCCGTTTTGTATTGTCGGTTGATATTCCTCAATATACCTCCTTTGCATTTTCGGGTTTGTTGGTATGGACATGGTTTAGTAATTCTCTTTTCCAAGCCACTGGGGTGATTATTAGTAATCGCCCCCTGATCCGACAACCGGGTTTTCCCAACGCTATCTTACCGGTGGTTACCGTAACAACAGGTCTGATTCACTTTATTCTAGCCCTGCCAATATTAGTTATCTTTCTGTTAATCGATGGTGTTCAGCTACAGCCAGTAATTATACTGTTACCAATCCTACAAGCTCTCCAGTTTTCCGTTACCATTAGTTTAGCCTATATACTAGCTGGGCTTAATGTAATATTTCGCGACACCCAGCATACTATCGGTGTACTTCTACAGCTGTTTTTTTATCTCACACCTATTTTTTATGAAATTACTAATGTGCCCAAAAATTACCAGTTTTTCTATTACATTAACCCGATGGTGCATCTGGTTACCGCCTATCGCGCTGTACTAATTAAAGGAACACCACCGGATTGGCTAGCTCTGCTAGTTATGGCTTTGGTCACGGCAGTGTTTTTACCTATAGGTCTTCAAATTTTCCGGTGGCAGAGCGATCGCTTTGTGGAGGAATTATAGATGGTTGATGCAATTATTGTTCAAGGACTCGGTAAACGCTTTAACTACTATCATCCTGAGCGACCGCTTACCATTATGGAGGCGGCGCTGTCGGGTTTTCGGCATATTATGGCAGCGGAAGGGTTTTGGGCGTTGCGGAATATTACTTTCACGGTTTCCCCAGGCCAGATGCTAGGCATTCTCGGTCACAATGGGGCAGGTAAATCAACCCTGTTGCGCTTGATTGGTGGGGTTGGAAAACCCGATAAAGGGAAGGTTACGGTTAATGGCTCCATTGGAGCGCTGCTGGATTTGGGCGCTGGTTTCCATCCAGATTTGACTGGGCGAGAAAACGCTTTTGTTAGTGGTGTGGTAGCAGGTCTTACTCGTGAAGAGGTGGGGCGGCGTTTCGATGAAATCGTGACGTTTGCTGAACTTGAGCAGTTTATCGATAACCCAGTGCGCACTTATAGTACAGGGATGCAGATGCGGCTGGCGTTTTCGGTGGCTGTCCACACAGACCCAGATGTGATGCTAGTTGATGAGTTTCTGTCAGTTGGGGATTTGAGATTTCAGGCTAAGTGCTTGGAACGAATTGCTCAGTTGAAAGAGTCTGGCTGTGCTATTGTCCTAATTTCTCACAGTAGCGAGCAAATTGAGCAACTTTGCGATCGCGCTTTGTGGCTACAACAAGGACAAATCATGGCTTACGGTGAGCCAAAAGTGGTAGCAGGACAGTATGTCAATCAAATGCGATCGCAAACCCAGCAACCTACTCCCAACAGACCTGCCCAACTGACTAGGTCTGGTGTGGAACTGCGCATGAATGAAAACCGCTTTGGCTCTCTAGAAGTAGAAATTACCGATGTGTTGCTGTTACCTAGCTTAGAGATTAATAGTGGTGATTCCTTAGCCATTGACATTGAGTACTTTTCACCTCAAGCAATTGATGGACTAATTTTTAGTGTCCTCATTAGTACTGAAGATGGTCAAATCTGTCTTGAGACTAACACAACTACCATGGGAGAATCATTACCAGTTATTAAAGGTAAAGGAAAAATAAAACTCCATCTATCTCGCTTAGATTTAAACAGTGGTAAGTATTTTGTTGATGTTGGGGTTTATGAACCAAATCGGGCTTATACCTATGACTACCATTTGCGTGTTTATAACTTTTTAGTCCGTTCAAATAAAAGCGAAAAAGGTATTATTAGCCCACCGCTTCGTTGGGATATTGTTGAAGGTTGAAGATTGGTTGAAGGTTGAAGGTTGGTTGAAGGTTGAATGTTGACTGTTGAAGGTTGAAGGTTGAAGGTTGAATGTTGCTTGAAAGTTGAATGTTGGTTGAAAGTTGAATTTTGAAGGTTGGGTGACTGTTGAAAGTTGAATGTTGGGTGACTGTTGTTCGCCTTTGGCGTTCCCGTAGGGTAGGTTGGTTGACTGTTGAAGGGACAGGTAATAGGCAAGAGGTAACAGATTTAGCTTTACTATTCCCGATTCCCGATTCCCGATTCCCGATTCCCGATTACCGATTACCGATTACCGATTCCCGATTCCCGATTCCCGATTCCCGATTCCCGATTCCCGATTCCCGATTCCCGATTCCCGATTCCCGATTCCCGATTCCCTTTTATCAAAAATTTATCAAATCTAAAACTAGTGAAAAAAACATTAGATAGATTATTAAAGCTGATTCAATCAATAAGTTTAGCTATCTTGATTGTTAGTGTTTCTGTACTGCCCGTATTTGCTCAGGATGTATCTAACCGGGATTTGCCTATGGTATCTACAGCCGATGATTCCCAGTTAGAACTAACTAAATTCCATGATATAGAAGAATTTAGTGACAATTTTTTTGTAAATCAAATTACAGAAAATAATCTTACTGGTGCGGTATTTACCTTAGTAAAAGATGACAAAATTATCTTCTCAAAAGGCTACGGCTACGCTAACCTTGAGGATAAGATACCGGTTATTCCTAACAAAACTCTGTTTCGTGTAGGCTCTGTCTCTAAACTAGTTACCTCTACAGCAGTAATGCAACTAGTCGAGCAAGGCAAGCTTAAGCTACATGAAGATATTAACCAGTATCTTAAGGAATTTCAAATCAAGACTAATAAATTTAAGCCAATTACAGTTGATCATCTCTTAACTCATACTGATGGATTCGATGTAGCTTGGGTGATTGGCGGAGCCACTCGTTGCCAGTCTCAGCTGCTATCCTTAGAAAAATTTCTCACAGAAAATCTACCAGAGCGAGTGCGACCACCAGGTCAATTATATGTTTATGGTGATGTAGGATTAGCATTGGCAGGTTACTTAGTCGAAGTGGTTGCTGGAATTCCTTTCAGTGAATATATTGACCAAAGTATCCTACAACCTTTGGATATGAGTCAAAGTAGTTTTCAGCAACCATTACCGTCTGAGCTGGCAGCTAACTTAGCTGTGGGATATCAGTACAAAAATGGCAATTATATAAAGCAACCCTTTACCTGTAATAAAAGTGTTCCTACTACAGCTTTAACTACTACTGCTGAAGACATGGCTCACTTTATGATTGCTCATTTACAGGGAGGTCGTTATGGTACAGAGCGTATCCTGAATGACACTACAGTAAAGGAGATGCACCGACAACACTATACTAATTTTCCGAACATTCCTCAAGCCGCAGGATCTACTTATGGTTTTTTTGAGCGCTTTGTGAATAATCAACGGATAATTGAACATGGCGGTAGCATGTCAGGGTATACTAATTTGGTGTTTTTAATTCCAGAACAAAAGTTAGGTTTCTATATTGCTTACAATCGTAACAGTCTTAATGAAAATTTGCGATACGAGTTGGTTGAACAGTTTTTAGATCGTTATTATCCTGTACAGTAAACCATTGCATCACCTACCGAAATTATTACTAAAGCTATCCCTGAAGCTATCCCTCAAGCTAATATTAACCAGCAATATAAACAGCAATATAAACAAATTAATTGCGGCTATCGCTTTATTCGAGATCCTCGAAACTCCCTGGTTAAGTTAGCAATTGTTTTGCTTGAATCTGGACGATTATTTACTATTAAAACTAATCAAGACCACACATTAACTATATTTCCAGGAAGAAGTAAATGGGAGGAAGTAGAGCCACTCCTATTTCGCGCTACTGATAGCAATATGTATATAAATTTTCGGCCAGATAGTCAGGGTAAAATTACTGGTATGTCTATGAGTAGTCATGTCCATTTAACCTATGAAAAGTTACCATGGTACGAAGCTGCTGTTTTACAGTTTGGACTGGCAGGATTTTCTGTAATAATCTTCCTATGGGGATGTTTAGTTTTGCTAATTAGACCATTAATGAGCCGCAAAAATAAAACTTTAACTCTAGTTTCACGACATACTCGTCTAGTGGAGTTGATCATTGGTCTGATTAGTGTTTTAAATTTATGCTTTTTGATGGGAATGGGGATAGCTATTAGTACAATAGATTTCTGGGAATTTTTCTTCGGAATGCCCCCTGTGATGATTGCGTTACTTTATCTACCCATTGTGACCACAGGCTTGAGTACTATAGTATCGATTATTGGTTTACTGGCTTGGAGAGACAAAAACTGGTCTTGGATCAGACGAGGGTATTATTGTTTGAGTATGCTAGCGGCATGGCTATTTATCTGGCTCCTAAATTCTTGGAATTTATTAGGATTTAAATTTTAGGTGAACTGTAAGGTCTACCTTACCACTGTAACTGCTGCTTGTCAACTAAAGATTACTCACGATCAGCTTCAGCAGCCAAAGCCTGATCAATGCACATTTTTAATTTCTCTGCTAACACCCGCACATGAGGTTCGGTTCGCATACTCAAATGGTCCCCAGGAACTCTGATTAGATCGACAACGTGTTCCTCCCAAGCCCTTAACGGAAACAGCCAACGCCGAATTTTAATGTGGTGACGGTGATCACGAGCAACCCGAGTCAGGAAGAGTGTAATTTTACCCGAGTAGCCTTGGATCAGATACTCTCCTTGATTCGCTCCCACAGCAGACATAGACTTTTGTATGGTTAAATTGTCTTTTACTTCCCAGAGCAACGAGCCTAACTGCCAAGCACAAGACACTAACGAACCACGTAATAATTCCTTTTTCATTGCCACCAGAGCCGGCTCTATTCTTTGCAGATAGTAGCGATACATCTGTCCCGAACCCCAAGTATCTAATATAGCTAGAAAAGCCACTTTCTTTCCGCGCTCTTGTAGTTGCTTGGCAACTTCATAAGCTACATTTTTACCAAAAGAATATCCTGTTAACAGTATTGGCCCAGTTGGATATACCTCCAGGATATCGCGAACGTGACTAGCGGCTATTGCTTTAACATTAGCTTCTGTCTTTTGGCCTTTTTTACCGATAACCACGTAACCAGATTCTAGGAAATAAACTGGTTGCTCCTCACCTAAATAGCGGGCAAGAGTAGATATTTCCCCGACACCATTAGCGCAATAAAACAGCGGTGGCTTCACCCCTGTGGGACGGATAGTAACCATTAGAGAATCCGGTCTGGGTCGTGCTCCTTCTCGACCAGCTACAATAGTTAACAAGGCGCGAAGGTCATCTGTATCCAGTGGCAGCAACTCGGGAGATAGGTTCGGGTTGGCATTATCTGCTACTTCTCGTTCTTTGAGAAGACTGGCAATTTCCTCAATGGTTGTAAATTGAAATAGGGCAGCCAACGGCAGTTTGGTCTGAGTGACTTTTTCTATTTCTGCAACTAAGCGCACTGCCAGCAAGGAGTGACCGCCCAACTCAAAGAAGTTATCTGTTACTCCTATGGGTTGGATGCCGAGAACTTGTGACCAGATTTGGGCTAGTTGGAGTTCAGTTGAGTCTCTGGGTGCAACAAAGGTTTCGGCTCCCAACTGCCTGGAAGTATCCGGTGCCGGTAGGCCACGCCGATCTACTTTGCCGTTGGGTGTTAGAGGCAAAGCATCTAATACTACAAAGGCATTGGGTATCATGTATTGGGGTAATTTTTGTTTGAGAAAGCCCCGCAGCTTGGTGGTGAGAATGTCGATGTTTTCCCCAGGAGAAACAACGTAGGCTACTAGGCGTTTGTCACCAGGTAAAACCTCCCTTACTATGACTACGGCTTCTTGGATTTCAGGGTGTTGAATTAGAGTTGCTTCAATTTCTGATAGTTCGATGCGGAAACCTCGAATTTTGACTTGGTTGTCGATGCGACCGAGGAATTCGATGTTGCCATCGGGGAGATAGCGAGCTAAGTCACCTGTTTTGTATAATTTTGAATTACCAAAGGGATTAGTAATAAATCTTTCTGAAGTTAATTCAGGACGGTTGAGATAACCTCTTGCAACACCAGCACCACCGATATACAATTCACCTATAACTCCAATAGTTACTGGTTGTAAATATTTATCTAAAATATATAATTTGGTGTTATAAATTGGACGACCAATGGGAATATTTTTTCGATGATATAATGTGTTTTTTTTTACTTCATAAATACAACATCCCACCACCGTTTCGGTGGGGCCATATTCGTTAATTAATCTAATAGTAGGCGCGTATTGTTGCCAAAATAAAGTATGTTTTTCTGATAAGGCTTCTCCACCGAGAATAAATGCTTGGGTTTTAATTTCTACTTGTTCTTGAGCGAGTAAATTACTGAGTATTTCTAAATGTGATGGAGTTATTTTAACCAAGCTAAATTTAGTATCGGAACACAAAGCTTTTTTAAGTGCTTCTATTTCTTCTTGTTCTGGTAATAATACTACTTTTGCTCCTACAAATAGAGGAGAAAACAAACTGGTAATAGTCGCATCAAACCCAATAGAAGAATTGACAGGACAACCTTCAAATTCAGCAACATTATAAGCTTTTGTACACCAATTTAAATAATTTACCATACCACTGTGGACAATCATTGTTCCTTTGGGTTTTCCTGTGGAACCGGAGGTATAAATGATGTAAGCTAAGTTTTCAGATGTAACTTCACTGTAGGGATTATCTTGAGATTGTTCTGCAAATTGTTGCAAATTTTTATCTAAATAAATTGTTTGTGCTTTGTGCACTGGAAGTTGTTTAATTAAGTGTTGTTGAGTAAGTAATATTTTTAAGTTGGAATCTGATAACATATAAGCCAGACGTTGTTGAGGATAATTGGGATCAAGAGGTACATATGCACCACCAGCCTTGAGTATTCCCAAAAGTCCCGCCAACATCTCAACAGAACGCTCTACACAAATCCCCACCAAAACTTCGGGGCCTACTCCTTTTGAACGTAAATAATGGGCTAGTTGATTTGCCCGATTATTTAACTGGCGATAGGTCAATTGCTTATCTTCAAACACCACTGCTACTGCATCGGGAGTGAGTTCTACTTGTTCTTCAAATAACTGATGAATACACTTATCTTGGGGATAATCTGTGGCGGTATTGTTCCATTCAACTAATAATTGATGGCGTTCTGCTTCACTCAGTAGAGGTAATTGTGATATGCGCTGCTCTTGATTTGCCACAATCCCTGACAACAAGGTCTGGAAATGACCAGCCATCCGCTCAATAGTTGACCCATCAAACAAATCCCGATTGTATTCAAATACACAACATAGCCCTTCGGTTCTATCAACAATATCCAGGGTTAAATCAAACTGTGTAATACCTCTATCAAACTGGAAGTCTTGAAATTTTAGACCTTGTACTTCTACTACCTCACTTGGTAAATTTCTCAGTTGGAATAACACCTGAAATATGGGAGTATGACTTAAGTCTCGCTCTGGTTGCAATTCTTCCACCAACTTCTCGAAGGGAATATCCTGGTGAGCATATGCTCCTAAAGCTACCTCGCGCACCTGAGCCAACAATTCTGAAAAAGTGAAGTTGCCATTTAGTTGAGTACGTAAGACTAAGGTGTTTATAAACACACCAATTAGTTGTTCTATTTCTATGCGATCGCGACCTGCTATCGGAGTTCCAACTATAATATCTTCCTCACCCGTATAGCGATAAAGTAATATTTGGAAAGCCGCTAACAAGGTCATAAACAGCGTCACCCCTGCCCTCAGACTCAGTTCCTTGAGAGAGTTACTCAGGTTTTGGGGTAACAATAAATTTTGCTTAGCTCCCTGGAAAGTTTGCACCGGCCTTCGCGGTCGATCTGTGGGTAACTCCAGCACTGGCAAGCTGCCGCCTAATTGTTTTTTCCAATAGGCAAGCTGAGACTCTAACTTTTCCCCTTGCAGTCGCTGTCGCTGCCAAATGGCAAAGTCGGCATATTGAATCGGTAGTGGTGGGAGAGGTGATGACTTTCCAGTAGCAAAAGCTTCATAATTTACTGCAAGTTCTTTGAGCAAAACTCCCGCTGACCAACCATCAAAAATAATGTGGTGTATCGTCAGGAGCAAGATATTTTCTTCCTCACTCAGTCGCAGTAACTTGGCTTGAATTAGGGGTAATTTAGATAAGTCGAATCTCTGTTGTGTTTCCTCAACGGCGATGCGTTCGACTTCTATTTCTCGTTCGTTGCTCGGTAAATGACTCAATTCTATGATCAGCAACTTTACAGTCAAACTGGAAGCGATCGCCTGTATTGGTTGGCCATCTACTGCGATAAAACTGGTGCGAAACACTTCATGGCGACCCACGATTTCGTTAATCGCTCTTTCTAATGCCTCTACATTCAGGGAACCTGTGAGACGAATATTTGTAGGACGATTGTAAGCGGGATTTCCCGGTTCTAACCGATCTAATATCCACATCCGTTCCTCAGAAAAGGACAGAGGTATCGACTGTGGATTTTCTCTCGGAGTAATTGTCGGTTGGTAGTTAGTATTTTTGAGGTTTTGCTTGAGTTGATGCTCTAGTAATTTCCGTTTAGCTGGTGAAAGTTTAGCAATTCGTTGATTAATGTCACTCATCAGGATTAGGAAAAATATTTTTACTAAAACTATGAGATACACCCTGAAAAGTAGTTGTTAGCGTTTATTTCTCAAAGCCAGATTTTCCTGCAAAAGAGCAGTACATTCAGGCACACCCACTTGTTGTTTTAGTAATAATCCATCTTTTTCTTTCAGGGATTGCATGTACCGTTCAATTCCCTCTTGCGCCGTAAACAAACAAGGAGTACTGTAGTTCACCAGAGAAACCCCTGCATCCTTCAGTTCTGTCAGACTGCAAGCTGGAGATTTTCCTCCAGCTATTTGATTAAATACTAATGGTTTATCTACTTTAGTCTTTAAAGTTCTGATTACCTCTAAATCCTTGATACCATCAGCCAATATCGCATCAGCACCCACTTCCGCAAATGCCTGAGCTCTTCTGATAATTTCATCGAGTTCGCTGGCATCGGTTCGCGCCACTACAAATAACTCTTTTCGAGTTGCCAAAACTTTTTTTAGTTTATCGATAAACTCCTCTAAATCCATCAAGAGTTTACCCTCAAAATGACCGCATCTTCTCGGTCTTTTTTGGTCTTCAATAATTACCCCAGCTGCCCCGATGGACTCCAACATAGTAACGACATGACAAGCCACTTCAGTATCGACATAGCCATCATCAATATCGACGAGAATATAGGCATGGGGAAGGACAGTTTTTATCCTTTGAACAAAAGCAATAATATCAGACCAGGCAATAAATCCAATATCTGGTAACCCATAAAAACTGGCCGCAAAACTAAAACCGCTGATAAATATACCGTCGTAATATTTGGCGGCGATTGAGGCGGAAAAAACATCGTAAACTCCTATAAAGGGAAAGATGTCTCTTTGTTTCAATTGTTCTTGTAAGCTTTGGCCGTTATTGGTTCCCATTTTTATATATAAAAAAGCTAATTTTTTATTTTTTTTTAAAGCAGATCTTCGGCTTCTGAATCCGACAGAGATTCTAGTTGGTATAACATGGCATATATCTCGGTATCCTCAACTATTTCTGCCTGCTGTTCAGTAATTAAATCTGCCATTATCGCCAGAGTAGGTTCCTGAAAAAAGAAGAGAAACGATAATTCAACCTTAGTGACTTTTCTGACCTGATTTACGATTCTTGTCGCCAAAATAGAATCTCCTCCTAATTGGAAGAAGTGGTCATAAATGCCAACCCGATCTACTCCTAAAATCTCCGACCAAATTTGCACCAACTCTTTTTGTATTGGTGTCTTTGGTGGGGCATAGTCTGCCCTTGGCATTGTCGGGTCGGAAGCAGTTAAGCATAATTTTTGGGCTAAACCTATCCGTTGCCGTTTGCCAGTGGGACCTTTGGGAATTTCATCGATAAAAACCACCACACGCGGAACTTTAAAATCAGCCAATCGAGTAGCAGCAAACTCTTTAATTTCTTGCTCTGTTACTGATGCTCCTTCCTGCAAAACCACCGCAACAGCCACATCTTCCCCTAATAAAGTATGGGGTGTGGCAAAAGTGACAACCTGCGCGATCGCTGGATGGTCTAAAAGCACTTCATCTACTTCTCGCGGGGAAATTTTCTCGCCCCCACGATTGATAATTTCTTTAATCCGACCTTTGAGGAAAAGATAGTTGTCCCTATCTAAATAACCCAGGTCTCCCGTGCGAAACCAGCCGTTGGTAAAAGCACTTTGGTTGGCATCAGGATTGTTGTGATAGCCAGAAGTGACATTCTCACCCCGGATCACGACTTCTCCTACCTCACCAACTGGTAGTAAGTTGCCCTGTTCATCCATAATCGCGACTTCCGGTCCTGCAGCGACTCCCACCGAACCGGGTTTGCGAGTTTTAGGCGGCAGGGGATTACTTGCCATCTGATGGGAAGCTTCAGTCATGCCATAGGATTCGATCACCGGGGCGTTGAATTCTGCTTCTAACGAAGCCATGACCTGGGGTGGCAAGGGAGCAGATGAAGAGCGAATCAAGCGAATTGGGCATTGGGAAATGATCTGGCGATTTTCTGTGACTCTGGCTAGAATCCCTTGGTGCATGGTGGGTACGGCTGAATACCAGGTGGGATGAAATTCTACTAACCAGTCAAAGAATTTGGGCCCGTCAAAACCGGGAGTACAAACCACACTCGCTCCTGCACTTAGGGATGAAAGTAAGGCCCCGATCAGTCCGTGAATATGGAATAGGGGCATCACGTTCAGACAGCGATCGCTCTCGACTAAATTCAAAGCCACGCCAATATTTTGGGCTGAGGTGCAGAGGTTTTTGCCTGTGAGCGGCACCATTTTAGGGCGGGAGGTAGTCCCAGAAGTATGCAGCACTAAAGCCACATCTTCGGGTTGAGCGATGCCAGCCATGGCTGGACTTTTCCCATCCCCACCTGTAAGGTTGAAAATACCTGCTGCTTCTGGGATGGGGGTAAGTTCGACCAGGGGGATACCTCTTTTTTGAGCCACCTCTAGGGCAGGTTCGGCAACTCCTGACTGAAAAATCAGGGCTTTAGCATCGAGATCCGATAGATAAAAATCGTATTCCGATTGGCGATAACCAGGATTTAGAGGGGCACAGGTGGCAAAACAGGCGATGGCCAAAAAAGCTACAGCCATTTCTGGGCCGTTGGGTAATGCGATCGCCACTCGGTCGTTACGACCTACACCCATTGCATTTAATTTGCTTCCCACATCGGTGACAGCATCAAACAAACGACTGTAGGTGAGGGCAGACCGACCGGCAGCAACAATGGCTATGTCTTGGGGATTTTTCTTTGCCCTGGCCTCAAGTAGATTGTATATACTTGAATTGAGTCCAGAGCCGGTTTTGGCAATCGTCATCTTTTGTTAACTATAGGACAGTAAATAACTGGTAATTTCTCGGAAAAACTTTAACTATATCCAAATTTTTGGTTATGTATTCTGAGCTTTCGTCCTGGTCATATGTATAGACTGACTACTCAAGAAGTATAGCTCTGCTCAGAGGTTGCACCTAAGCGTAAAAACCTAGACAAAGTAAAAATAGCTGCTACCCTAACTAATTTTAAAAACCAATAGGAACTATAATCAGCTTTGTCCTTCGACCTGTTGGTTTTATCTTCAGAGTAAAATCAAGAGTTAACGATTTAATTATACCGTCAAATTCAACCAGATCCGGAGATTTGATTTTTCCTTTTTTAATTAATATTGAACAGTTAGGGGTAAAGCCGAAATAAGTGCCAAATAGGACACCATTTTCAGTAATTTAAAAATTGCTTTACAATTGATGAGTTATGTGTAGGAACTTGAGAGGGATTAGCCCGAAGGGCTAGGGCCTTCAAGGGTACCCAAAAAAGACAATCCATTGAGGATATCAAGCCCACAGGTGATGGGAGCAAGACCGTGAAGTTTTGGTAAGAGGGCTTGACAAATTGCTGTCTTTGCTATAAACATCACAAATATACAACACTCTGGATAAGAATTAATTAATCAAAATCCTCTTGGAATAAGAAAAGTATATCGTCAGCTGTCAGCCGTCAGCTTAAAATAAACCTGTTTGGCCTATGGCCACGCTACGGGAACGGGAGAATTTAATATTGATAGATGAATGAGAATTGAAAGTCAACAGAAAAATCCTTGGCCATTCACGTAGCTTGGCCACGCTACGGGAACAGCTTTGTGGCACAGGCTTTGGCCTTGGCCTAAAGGCCACGCGGGGCGCGTTTGGCCACGCTGTGCGAACGACGCTGGGACTTAACGTAGCCCATAAACTGATAGCTGAATGCTTACACTAGATTAATTATAATTTGGTTTTTTCCAGATAGTTTGGTTTGTAGATATAGCATTTACAAATAAATAAAATTCTAATTTATGAGGTTATAATTTTTACGATCAGCTAAAATAACTATTCTGTATAGATGTATTTTTTTTAGAATTTGTTTCTTACTCGTCTAGGATATCTAAATACCCAAAATCCTTGGCCAGCATTAGATTTAGGTTTGGTCTGTGCTCAATTAGCATCATTTTGTCCGGAAGACCCAAAGTTAGACTGTATAGTAGTAGGTAAGGTCTAAAGCCAACTACCTTGTAATGAAGCAACTAATTCTGGGTACTTTCCTTGGGAAACTGGCAATGGCAACCCGTGATACAATAGATAGGGTAAAAGGGGCAGTCACTAAATCGGAAAGTTTAGGAACTATAATTAACGATCAGATCGCTACACGTTTGGTCACTCAATTATGTGATCACAACAAGACTTTTATTGATGTTGGGGCACATATTGGTTCAATTATAGCTTTAGTATCTGATTACGATGCAAGTATAAAAGTTATTGCTGTGGAGGCGATACCCGATAAAGCCAGGAAACTTCGTAGTAAGTTTCCTGACGTAGAAGTACATAACTATGCGGTTGGCAACACAGAAGGAGAAGTATCTTTCTATATAAATACCAGAGAATCTGGCTATAGCTCCCTAAGGCAACCTAGCGAAGATAAAAAATCAATTTCAGTTGAAATAAAAGTTCCAATCGTACGTTTAGACAGCCTGGTATCATCAGATGACATTGACGTGATCAAGATTGATGTGGAAGGTGCTGAATTAGACGTTATTCGCGGAAGTGAGACTATCATTACCAAAAATAGTCCAGTGATAATGTTTGAAAGTGCCCCATCCCAAGAGGATGATTGGAAATCTACAAAAGCAGATATAGTGTCCTGGTTAAATGATTATGGTTATGAATTGTTCGTACCTAATAGAGTTGCACACAATGGGCCTGGATTAAGTAAAGAATGCTTCATTGAGTCCCATTATTATCCTAGACGAACAACTAACTACTTTGCCATACCAATTCAGCGCAGAACTGAGATAAGAGATCGAGCACGGACTATACTTGATCTTTCTATTGCCTAATTCTCAAGGTTTGCCTTTCACATTAAATAGCAAAGGGAACAGGGAGCAGGGAACAGGGAGCAGGGAACAGGGAACAAAAATTATCACAATTCATTTGAAATAATGACCTTGAGCTTGATGTCAAGGTCATTTTAATCAAGAATCAGAAAGCTCAGATTAATGCGATCGCATTTAGGTTGCTCAAGTTGACCTTGCCGATCCTGCCAGGCTTTCCAATCCATCACCACTTAGACCTAGGAACTAGCGCCAGCTTTATGGTCTCGGAAATTGGTCAGGTTCACACTCCTCCTAACACACTACCCATAGCACGAACCATATTCTGGGGCTGAAACGCATCCACAGCCGCCGTCGGCTCATACCCACAATGGACCATACAATCGGCACACTTAGGATTACCACTAGCGCGACCATACTGATCCCAATTCGTTTCCTCCAGCAATTCCTTAAAAGTGGCATAATGCCCTTCATTTAACAAATAGCAAGGCTTTTGCCACCCCAAAACACTGTAACTAGGACTTCCCCAAGGGGTACACTCGTAATCTTTCTCCCCGATCAGGAAATCCAAAAATAAAGGATTATGGTTAAAATTCCAGGTTTTCTTCCCGGCCTTGAAAGGCGCTAAAATTTCCCGGAACATCGCCTTAGTCTGTTCCCGCTTCAGGAAATGCTCCTGATCCGGTGCCCATTCATAACTATATCCAGGAGAAACCATCATGCCGTCAATACCCAACATGGCCAGGAAATCAAAGAACTCCTGGATTTCCTTAGGATCAGTTCCCTCAAACACCGTCGTGTTAGTAGTCACACGAAATCCCCTAGCTTTAGCCGCCCGAATTGCCTGCACCACCTTATCAAATACCCCTTGACGGTCCACACACTGATCATGCCGTTCCCGTAAGCCATCCAAGTGAACGCTGAAAGTCAGGTAAGGGGAAGGTTGGAACTTATCCAGACACTTCTCTAACAACAACCCATTGGTACAGAGATAGACATACTTTCGCCATGCCACCAACCCCTTGACAATTTCGTCAATTTGTGGATGAAGCAAAGGTTCTCCCCCCGGAATAGAAACCACAGGAACACCACACTCTTTCACCGCAGCAAAGCACTCTTCAGGAGTCAGCTGGCTCTTGAGTATTTCCGTAGGATGCTGGATTTTGCCACAACCGGAACAAGCTAGATTACAGCGGAACAGAGGTTCCAACATCAGCACCAGGGGAAAGCGTTTACGACCCAAAAGACGCTGGGTCACAATATACTTTCCGACATCAAGAGCTTGTTGTAATTGAATTGCCATAATTGTCCTCACACCATATAATTAACGCTAATCATTGAGGGTAATCATGATTACCCCAAAGCTTTAACTATGATCAGCCTCGCCAATAAATTTATAATACTGTTGGTGAATTGCTTAAAATCCTAGACTTCGCGACAGTTGTCAGTTTCCCTATTTCCTGGAGCCAGCGGTAAGTACCTAGAGATAAATAAACGGAAGTGTATTAACTTTTTTAAAGCTGCCAAAAGTCTTTCTGTTCCCTGTTCCGGTGATCCGCTGTTCCCTTCCCCCCTTACTAAGGGGGGTTAGGGGGGATCCGCTGCTCCCTGTTCCCTGTTCCCTGTTCCCTGTTCCCTTAGCTAAACCAATCAACAGCATCCTTGAGGGCTTTCCTAATGGAAGATTGGGGTAACCCTAACTCTCTAACCGCTTTCGAGGCATCGTAATACATTGGGTGTTGTGCCATCCGCACCCCATTGAGCGGAATAGAAGGGGTTTTCCCAAAAGCAGTCAACACGCACTCATCAATCCATGCCATACTCAGCGGTAGCCAGACCGGAACAGTTTTTTGAGGCGCACTCAATCCAGTAATTTCTGCAAGTTGCTCCAATAAGGATTTGAAGGATAGATTTTGGTTACCTAAAATATAGCGATCGCCTTTTTTCCCCCGGTCCAACGCCAACAGGTGACCCTGAGCCACATCCCGCACATCAATAAAATTTAATCCAGTATCCAAATAAAATGGCATTTTCTGCTGTAGGAAGCGCACAATAATTTCTCCCGTAGGAGTTGGCTTAATATCCATCGGACCAATGGGAGCGCTAGGATTAACAATCACCACATCAAGACCAGATTTAGCTGCCTTGATCGCTTCAGCTTCAGCAAAAAACTTAGATTTTTTATAGTCACCCACCAATTTCTCGACAGGACTCTGATGGGTTTCATCCACAATTTCCCCAGGTTTACCCACACCAATAGCCGCTACTGAACTGGTGTAAACAGTGCGTTCAATCCCAGCTTTACCAGCACTTTGTAGCACATTACGGCTTCCCTCGACATTGTTACGATAGAGTAAATCTCGATCCGCTTGCCACAGGGAATAATGGGCAGCGACATGAAATAATACCTGACATCCCTGCATCAGTTGGCACAAGCCTGGATCGTTCAAGTCACCGATAACGACTTCTATATCTAGACCCTGGAGGTTATCGAGTTGGCTAGTAGGGCGCACCAGAGCTCGCACGGAGTATCCTGCTTCAAGTAGCGATCGCACAACATGAGCACCGATAAATCCTGTTCCTCCAGTGACGAAAGCTTTGATTGCCATTGACGCACGCTCCTCTGTTTCCCAATTTCTTATTGCTTATAGCACTACCAATTAAGGTGTTTGACATTCCTAAACTCCGAAACTTAGTCATAGCTTACTTCTGACTTCTGACTTCTGACTTCTGACTTGCGCGTAGCGCTATACCAGACAATAATCCTAGCCAGCAATCTTCCAGCAGAGTATACAATACTGGTACAACAATCAAACTCAACAACGTAGACGTAAGCAATCCACCAATAATTGCCACAGCCATCGGTTGTCGCAATTCTGCTCCTGCGCCAAAGCCCAATGCCAAGGGCAACATTCCCAAAATAGTCGAAGCAGTAGTCATTATAATCGGTCGCAAACGCACCACTCCCGTTTCCAGAATTGCCTCAGTGCGACTTAAACCAGCTCGACGAAGTTGGTTAACATAATCCATCAGCAAAAGCGCATTTTTGTCAAGTAGTCCCAGCAAAAAAATTAGACCAATCAGGGAAATCATGCCAAAATCACTCTGGGTGATCAGAAGTGCTAGCATTGCTCCCACAATAGATAAGGGCAACGACAAGCCCACCACCATTGGTTCTAACAATCGACCAAAAGGCAAAATCAGCACTAGCAGCATACAGGTAACAGACAAGGTCAAGGTGCCAGCAAAACTCCCCAGCACATGACTACTCAGAGCCGAATCCCCCCACAGTTCTAACCTCACACCATCCGGTAAAACCATTTTGGCAACCTTTACCACCTCCTCAGTCGCATCTCCCAACCTTTGACCCTGGTTAAGGCTAGCACGAACATAAACCCCTCGCTGACCATTAACATGCTCAATCTCAGTAATCCTATTCCCTCGATTATTTTGACCAGTTGCCTCTACATCCACTAATCCTGGTAATGTCTCAATCCGAGTTTTGAGATCCGCAGCAGTATTGCCTAACACCTCTAAATCATCACCCAATAAAGCAACTTGAACCGGTTTTTGAGTAGGTAGTTCAATAAACTGAATATCTTCAACACTAGTAGTTACACCAGAGATCTTCGGCAAAGCAGCCCGCATTTTTTCCTGAAGCTGAGCAGTAGTATATTGGCGATTACGTTTAAGTTTGACCTGAAGGTTACCTTTGTTTGGCTCACCCTGTACCCCCACAACTGTATAGACCGATTCCACTTCAGGGAAAGCCAGCACCGCCTCTTCTAACTGCTTAGCCACCTGCTCAGATTGCTTGAGTAGCAATTGCATCCCACTTTGAATCGGAAATAGACCATTAAACCCTGACTTTGATAGTTTTGGTTTTGATAGTTGTGGTTTTAGCTGCTCCCTAAGGTCTGAATTAGTATCTGAATTAGTATCTGAATTAGTATCTGAATTACTTAATGGCTTTGACTTCTCACTATTAGTATCAAACCCTCCTAAATTCAGAATATTATTAATTAAATCACCAAATTGAGAGGCACTAGGTATCTGAGGCAACGGTGCCCTATAGGTAATCATAAATTCCCCTCGGTCTAGGGTAGGAATAAACCCCTGAGGAATTAGGGGAATCAGAGAAATCCCAGCCACAAAGCTCAATACCGCTAATCCCACTACAAATTTCCGATGCCCCAGGGACCAGCGCAGCAAATCAGGATACTTAAGATTAGATCTCAAGCAAAAGTCGAAAACTACTGTCGATAATTTTCCCCTGTTCCCTGTTCCCTGTTCCCTATTCCCTATTCCCTTTTCCCTTTTCCCCTGCCTAGGTTTAAGCCAATAAACCGCAAGCACTGGGCACAAGGTTCGAGCAACCAACAAAGAGGTAAGAACTGCTGCCGAAACCGTCAGACCAAAAGGTTTAAAGAACTGTCCTAAGTTACCACCCATTAAACCAACCGGTAGAAATACCGCCACAATGGTCAAAGTAGAAGCAGAAACCGTCAGACCAATTTCATTAGTAGCAGAAAGAGCAGCTTGTCGAGGAGACTCCCCAGCCTCCAGGTGCCGAGAAATGTTCTCGACTTCTACAATCGCATCATCAATGATAATCCCAATTACCAGAGCCAAAGCTAACAGAGTAATGGTTTCGAGATTGAACCCATAGATAGCCATTACGATAGCCGTTCCGAGCAGGGAAATTGGAATTGCCAAGGCAGTAATTAGGGTAGCACGCCAGTTACGCAAGAAAGTAAAAATTACCAACACTGCCAGAACAATTGCCAGTAATAAACCATCAATAGTAGATTGAGTCGCTTCCCGGATATAGTTAGCTTGAGTCACTGCTAAGACTAACTCTACCCCTGGCAAACTACCTTGTAGTCTTTGCACCGCTTCCTCTACTCGACTAACCACATCTAAAGTGTTAGCATCACCCCCTTTGATTACCTGAAAAGCCAAAGCTTCCTGTCCATTGAAGCGAATCCGAGTCGGGGTAATGGGTATGGGAGATTCGGGACTATCTCGCTGCTGTTCCTCCTTAATAATTTCTGGTGCTTGTTTGGTCAACTCTGAGCCAGAATTGAGAGCCGTAAACGTAGTTTCCCCCCCTCCCAACAAATTGACTTTCAGAACTCCTGGAAGTTGAGCAATCTCTGGTAAAATACTAGTCTTAGCAATTTCAGCTAATTCCTTCAGGTCTTTAGTATCACTCTTGATGGTGTAGCTAACCGCAGAGGATTCGTTCAAATTGAAGGGAATAACCTGAAACGTTGCACCTTCAGGAAGAGCAATTTGCCAGAGTGTCTTTTCAACCTCCCTTGAAGAGGAATTGAGATCGGTTCCGACATGGAAATAGAGGGTAACTACTGTTCGACCAGGGTAGGTTGAGGAAACCATCTGATCGAGTCCTGCCAAAGGCAAAAGCCTTTCCTCAATCGGTTGAGTCAGTTTCTGTTCCGTTTCCACCGCAGTCTCCAATGGCACTTGAGCATTGACCACCACCACCGGAAAAGTAATATCGGGGAATAGGGCATACTTAAGGGAACTGAACGCCAAAAGCCCAGCCACAACCATTGCGATCCAAAAACCGATGGTTACTCGGGAATACTTAATGGCTAACCGAGAAATATTGAACCGCTCTCTTAAGACCTTGAGGAATCTCAACTTGACCATTGAAGAGAATTATGTTAATTCACTGCTTCCTTAGGATATACTAGGAGCGATTGGCTATTAAGAAAGGCCGTAGGCCACGCTACGCGATCGAATTAGATTATCAAGACATGGGAGTGTCAAGCAGTAGCGCCACACTTGGCGAACGCATTTGTTAGCAATGGATACAGCTCTAGACCAAGCGATTGAGTTTTTAACAAGCCCATCGGTGACACGCCCGACCTCATCAGCTGTAGTCGAGGCACTACTTCAGGCAGAGAAAACAGCTAAACGAACCAAAGTCAGCCATGGCTATTCACAACTGATCGGAAATTGGCGACTAGGGTTTATTACAGGCACAAAGCGATCGCGCCAACGAGCAGGGGTGATCTTGGGTAGCGGACGATTTCTGCCAAAGTGGATCAAAATTTACCTATCCTACTCCCCATCAGAGTCTTCTCAAGACCAAGGCACGGTTCAAAATGCTGTTCAATTTGGACCGATTCAGATAGTACTAACCGGTCCCACGAAGTTTTATCCTAAGACCAATATCTTAGCTTTCGACTTTAGTCAAATCAGGATATCGTTATCTGGTCTAACACTTTATCAAGGTTACATTAAAGGTGGACAAGACCGGGAAAGTAGGTTCTATGAGCAACCCTTGAAAGAACAAGCATTCTTCACCTACTTTTTAGTGGAAAACCGTTGCATTGCTGCTAGAGGTCGGGGAGGAGGTTTGGCTATTTGGAGCAATTGACACTCCCCGGCCTGTTCGCGTAGCGTCGGGCAAAGCCCGAAAGGCGCGGGGATTCCTAGATCAACGAGTCACCTTAAACCGTTGTGTTCCAATCTTTGACGCCGCCAAAAATCAGACAATATCTAAACCAAAAACCCGTCAAGACCAAGTTTCTAGTCAGTTCACAACAGACCCAGCGGGCGATTCTCGCGATTACGTTTGACTACTTACCTGGAAGTGCCTTAAAAAGTCCGTTTCCTTCCTTTCATCTGGTTCCGGTGTGCCCCACCGTACCGTATTATCTCAAAGCATGATTTTTGCTGGGTTCACACACCAACGGTTGATTGATGATTGGGTTTTTAAGGAGGACTTTCCCTACCCTCCGAGCATTACTTCTTCTAGGTCGATAAGTTACGGGTCTCTCTCCCGGCTCAGCCTACGGTTTTTCAGCCTGTACTCATGTTTTGATTATACCCTGGCGCTATAAAAGTGTCAACTAAAAGCCGTCCTAGAAGGACGGGGCTTTAAACCCAAAATTTTTGGTAAGCCCTAGCTCAGTTAGATCGGTTCATCAAAGGAACAGGTTTGTGCTATTGCTTGCTGTAACAGCAAACTATACTCTTGTTCATTTACCGTACAGGCACCAAACCGTTCTAGGTGAGAATTCATCATCTGAGCATCAAACAGCAAAAAGTTGCTATGGCGCAACCGTTCTACCAACTTAACCATCGCCACCTTCGAGCCCTCCGGAATCCGATAAAACATCGATTCACCAATAAACGCTCCACCAATTACAATGCCCAGAATTCCTCCTGCCAGCTGATTTCCCTGCCAAGTTTCAAAGCTGTAGGCCCATCCAGCCTTATAAAATTGCCAATAAATCTCCTTTAGTTCTGGAGAAATCCAAGTAGTTTCACGGTCAGCACAACCAGTCATTACTCCTAAAAAGTCTCGGTTAATGCTGACACTAAATCGTTCCTGATTTAAGACACGACGCAGAGATTTAGGATAGCGAAACCGCTCATCCAGAGGAATTATAGCACGTTTGCGGCTTGAGTACCAGCCTAAATTACCAGTATCATCTGCCATCAGGAAATAGCCTTGAGCATACCCTTGAATTAAGTAATCAATATCGATTTCCATTAACAGAAAGAAGTGTGTAAGGAAGAACTAAACTAGTTAAGTAAAATTAAACTTAACATACTAGCGGTTAACACTTCTGTACAAAAAAATTGGCTTTAAAGAAATCAGGTTTATTACCTAGATTAAGGGGTATAACTAAGTTAGTTTTAACAAACCCGGTTTTTTGACAAAGTTCTCCCCCGTCTGCCCAATCTGCCCACTATACACCCCTCTTCCCTTTCCACTTTCCCTTTTCCCCTAATCGTGGCAAGCTGTTGATGATTCAAGGTTGATTGGCAACAAGTGCTGTATTGGTTCGGTTCCCCCCTACTGGAGAGATAAAGTCATGGTTACAAATTCTAGTGTCAAACAGTTGCTCAAAATTTTAATCGGTGCCGCCTGGATAGACGGTAAAGTTCAGGCAGAGGAACGGGAATATCTGTATAAAGTCGCCAAGGAATATGGAGTTGCTGACGACCCAGAGATTAAACCGTTACTGTATGAACTCAAAGCTGTGTCAGCAGATGAATGCTACAGTTGGGTGGAACAGTATTTAGGCGATCGCCCTAGTCCAGAAGACTATCAGCGCTTGATTGAAGCCCTCAGTGCCTTAATTTATAGCGATGGGCTGGTAGACACAGAAGAAGCCAAACTTCTGAATCGCTTGCAGTTACTCGACCCCAGCAGTCCATCTAAGCAGTCGAGTAGTCAAAAAGTACTCAAAGCAATTCAAAAAATTTACCGCCGGTGGATTGATAAGCAGTTTAGTGAATGATTACTGCATCAGTACGTCAGTGGGTCAGTGTTGAGTAATCAGTCCTGAAAAGTTCAGGACTTACCCAGCAACTCTAGCTGTAGGGTATCGCTTGGGACCGGTCTACTACAGGCCACACCCGGTCAACCGGTCACCCGACACCCTTGGGCTGATGTGACAATTTTTGATCTGGCAAGTGGTTGGCAACTCATCCAATGTTACTAGCGTCAAATTACTCAGATTGTGCCGAACTTATTGCTATTAAACAGGCGCAATCTGGTTTTTTTATGCTTATTTTGAGCAAAAAAAACAATTTTATTGAACCTAGGAACATCTAGCACGTTATTGGTTCTATTTACTTAAGAACACATTAATTTAATAGAATGCCTTCCATGCTTAACCTAAATCATTTTCAATCAGGAACTGCTGCTGTTTTAGCCCTTGGACTCACCGCCACCACCATGGCTCCCCTAGTCGCACCTGCTCCGTCTTTTGCCCAAAGCACTAACTTTATCGATGTTTCATCCAACTACTGGGCAAGTGACTTTATTGGAGAATTATCCCAGCGCGGTATTATTGCCGGATTTCCTGATGGCTCCTTCAGACCAAATGCACCAGTGACCCGCGCTCAGTTTGCGGCAATGCTACGTAAAGCAAATCAAGATTTCAATAAACCCGCCATTCGCGGTGGCAACAGTTTCGTGGATGTTGCTTCCAACTACTGGGCAAATCCTGCCATTCAGGAAGCCTACCAAACCGGATTTCTGAGTGGTTACCCTGGTAATATCTTTAGACCTGAACAAAATATTCCCCGCGAACAAGTTTTAGTAGCCCTTTCTAATGGACTGAATTTCTCTTCCAGCGGTTCTACCTCAGAACTGGTCAGTTTCTACCGGGACGGCAGCCAAATTTCTAACTTTGCCCGTGCTCCCATCGCTGCTGCTACAGAAAATCGTTTGGTGGTTAATTATCCTAACGTTGCCTTTCTCAATCCGACTCGGAATGCAACTCGTGCAGAAGTTGCAGCTTTTATGTACCAAGCGCTGGTGGCAACAGAACAAGCCCCAGTGATTAGCTCCCAATACATTATCGATCCCAATCCAGCACCTGTAGCCTTCACAATTCCTGCAGGTACTTCTATTCCGGTTAAGTACAAAAAAGATAAAATTCTGCTCGCCCAAGAGGAAACTATACCCCTAACCCTGACAGTGGATTTAAACATTACCACTGCTGATGAGGGCAAGTTGCTGATTCCTGCTGGTAGTGAAGTGGTTGGCGAACTCCGTGCTACAAAAGAGGGAGCTCAGTTTGTAGCTCAGCAGCTGTTGATCAATGGTGAAACCCTATCCTTTAATGCCACCTCTGAGGAAATTACCACCACTGAAACTATTCGCAAGGGTAGCAATCCAGGGAGTATCCTAAAAGATGCAGCAGTTGGTACCGCTGCCGCCGCTGCTATCTCTGCCGTTACCGGTGACCGTGCGATCGCTACAGAAGAAATCTTGATCGGAGTTAGTTCTGGCATCGCTTTAAATATCGGCAAACGTTTATTCGGTAGCAGCAGCGTTGACCTATTTATGGTTGAACCAGAAACCGACTTACAGCTTACCATCGACTCTGACCTGGTGATTACCAGTCAGTAACTAGATATGTGGACAGTTAACTGTTGAGAGGATGATAGATTAACCAATCAGAGCCAACCTCTCAACGGTCAACAACAACTATGTACTGAGGGCTACTGAGCGTAAGTCAACCAAACGATAAAGGTTGTTCCCATGCTTGAGTTATCTTGAGCATGACTAATGGATAATTCCCCATTTTCCTCAGTCGATAGTAGTTTGGCAGGACTCAAAACTTCAATATCACCCTGCATGTATGCCATGAGTTCTTTTGCGATCGCTAATCCTAAACCAGTGCCAGGGATAGGACCATTAGCTTGAACTCCCCGATAATGTCGCTCAAACAGATGGTCTAAGTCTTCTGGAGCAATACCTGGACCAGTATCACTAATTGCGATCGCTATAGCATCACCATGATCAAGCCATTGTCCAACACCAACTTGGATATCAATTTTTCCCCCAGCTGGGGTGTACTTCAAAGCATTGTCAATCAAATTACTCAACACTTCCCGTAAAGCCTTAGGATTCCCTTTCACCAAAGGTAAGTCGGGGGCAATAGAGCAATGCAACTCCAAATTAGCCTCTTGAGTAATAGCGTCAGCAGATATAAGCAAGGGTTCTAAGACATCCTTGACCGCAAACAGTTCCAAAGGAAGAGTTTTGTCCGTGAGTAGGGGAAATTCCCCTGGGGTGGAGTGTGGTTCGGAGTGACTAGTTGGGTAAATCTCCCCAAGATCATCTGATTCTGGGGATGAGGAAGCCTCAGCCGTAGCTACAGGTAACGTTAGGGATGCTGTATCGGTTTGGTTCATGTCCAGGCAAGCATTAAACTGTTGCAGCAACTCCTGTAAGCGATCGCTTTCTCGTATAATCGAGGAAGCCACTGGATAGTTTTTATCTCCTGGTACCAGTCGCTTGAGCAGTAGCTTACCAAAGGTTCGTAACGCCATCAGGGGATTACGAAATTGATGCAGCAGATCGTCAAGCATATCCCGTTGTTTTGCCTGTAGACGTCTGTGCTGAGTCAACTGCTGCTCAAACCAACCTTGACGCTGTTCTATGACATATGCGATCGCTAAGGTTCTAGCAATGCGTTCCACACTTGCCTGTTCTGTGTGATTCCAAGGTCTATCATCACGAACACTCACCAATAATCCCATCACTATCCCTTCATGGATTAGAGGTAAAACGATTTGGTGCTGCTGCTGTAGGGAATTTTCTGTCCAGTCAAAAGAGGTTGAACCCACATCTTGCTCTTGGTTATTTCCCTGAGGGAGTAGCCGAGGTAAGCTGCTGGATAATCGAGGAATCTGATCAATCTCACCTATTTTCTGTGGCAAAACCCAGTCAGGATCACTCATATCCCACACGGTACTTGTTTCCGGATAAACTACCACAGGAATTAGCTTTGCCTGATTGCCCTCAACGAATTCTTCCGTTAAATATACAGCACCACTAGCTGCTCCCAGTCCTTGGGTTAATAAAGCCACTTGGTTTCGACACAGGGAGACAAATTCTGAACTGACGCGAGTGAACATGAGCTATAGATGAGTCTCTGGGTTAATGCTACTGGAAGTTAAGCCACTATCAGCTTTCCTTCTATAATGTCGAACCCCTTAACTAGCGAGGGGGTCTGGGGGATACATGGACTCCCCCAGGCTGAGCGGGTGGGTTCGATGCCCACCCTATAAGCATTTACCATTGTCACCTCAGTGTGGTAGAATAGGGGCTATGTTGATGATGAACTACACATACAGGATTTATCCCAGTCAGGATCAACAACAGATCCTCAAAGACTGGCTTGAGACTTGTAGACGAGTCTATAACTACTCATTGAGGGAGTTGAAAGACTGGATTGCTAGTCGTAAATGTCCTGTGGATAGGTGTTCCATTGACTTAGAATACATCATTCCTGCCGATACACCGTTTCCTAGTTATCACCGTCAACAAAACAATCTACCCAAGGCCAAGAAAACCAACCCATTTCTAGCTTTGGTGCATTCCCAAGTTTTGCAAACAACCGTTAGGCGGTTACATGACTCATGGGAAGCAATGCAGTCTAGAGGGTTTGGGTTTCCTAGATTCAAGAAACGCGGGCAATACAAATCATTTGTGTTTCCTCAATTCAAATCTAATCCAGTCAGTAATGCACATATCAAACTTCCAACGAGGTGCGCTTTCCGTTGGCGAATTAAATTCGCCACGGGTCGCACCTCAAGATTGGCTTAGTTCCGATTCGGCTCCATCGGGAAATCCCCGAAGGATTCCAGGTCAAACAGGTTAGAGTCTTGGCTAAAGCTAGACAGACACAATGGTATGTTGTTATATCGATGGCACTGGATGTCGATATTCCTGATCACCCTGCTGTAGGCAGGGCAATCGGAATCGACCTTGGGTTAGAGAAATTCCTGACAACTTCAGACGGTTTCACAGTTGAACGGCCTAAGTTTTTCAAGTCACTGCAAGGCAAGCTGGAATTGCTGCAACGCAGAGCAGCTAGAAAGCAAAAGCGTTCTAATAACTGGGAAAAGGCACAACTGAAGGTGGCCAGACTACATCAAAAAATAGCGAATACTCGCAAAGACTTTCATCTGAAAACAGCCCATTTACTCTGTGACCAAGCTCAGACAATCTTTGCAGAAGACCTCAACACAGTAGGACTCAATCGAGGGATGTTGAGGTTTGACTGTATTGATGCTTCATTCGGTCAATTCTTAGATCTTCTCAAGTGGGTAGCCTGGAAACGGGGATGCTACTTTAAACGAGTAGACCCCCGTGGAACCAGTCAGACTTGCCCTGAGTGTCAGGCAACGGTCAAGAAAGACTTGAGGGTCTCAGAACATTTTTGTCCTGAATGCGGCTACACAACTCACAGAGATCATGCCGCCGCTCAGATGATTAGATGGCGAGGATTGGAATTAGTACCCGTGGACAATTCGGGGAACGGAAACCGCTTGTCAAGTCGATCTGTCGGGGGAGAAATCCTAGATAAGTGGCGCAAAGGTGTTTAATCATCTGGGGCAGGAATACCCGTTTGTGAGGATGGGAAGCCTACACTATACCGAAGGTTAGTGTAGGAGGATGTCACACAATTGACTATTATGCCTTAGTGAGCTTTAGTGATCACTCATCAGTCATCAGTCATCAGTCATCAGTCATCAGTCATTAGTGATTAGACCTCTTACAAATATCCGTTACATCCATTGCCCGATCATCTGATCACCCCATCACCCCATCACCTGATCAGTGTAATTGTGAGATGAGTTTAAGGCTATTTTTTCTAATTATATTTAAGTTTTATTAAAACTATTAAATTTTTGTATTAATTTTCCGGAGGTAATGAGGAAACGGAAAATCCCCTAAAGTATTGCTGTCAAAGGTTTCAGCCGGGTTGTTTAGTTCTATGACAAGAGCTTGATCTTTTTAGAAAGAGTCGATATAATTTCGACGGCTTTTGTAACTATCTTTACAATTGCCAGCAAAAAGAGGAGGTAAAAAGGTTGGCAAGAAGACGTAAGCGTAAGAGTCGCCGCCGCCAAGAAGGGCGCAAGATACTTGAGCATGTACCTCAGTACAATCTAGAAAGTGGCGAGTATAAACCGGTTACAGCAGCACGGGCATACATTCGATCACAAGGGATAGTTCCACCTGCCCTACTACTGGTCAAACGTAACGAGCATACCACAGACCGTTATTTCTGGGCAGAAAAAGGGCTCTTCGGTGCCCAATATGTGGAAGAAAATCATTTTCTGTTTCCCAGTTTGCGATTAATCAACTCTCCCTTAAAAAAGGTAGGGGTTGCCGCTCGTAGCCGCTGAAACCTTACTGGTAATATTTATTGAAAGTGCTTTTACTTAGCCCTCCTCAAACTCTAAGGCTTGAGGAGGGCTAAGTATCTTGGGTTTATTTACCTATTCTGCTTATAGTGGGGGAAGATGTCAAACCCTGCTTGCTTACAACAAGGGTTTTAGTTTGAGGGACTGTTGAAGTTGTATTAGTTCATCGCGATGGCCAGTGACTATAACCAAACATTGCTCCGCAGCAGCTTGATCCCCAGGGGCTTGGGTAGACGCTGATTCTAATTTCAGAGATACCTGTTCGAGTCGCTCAGCTTTTTTCCAATAAAAAAGGCCCGCTGCGGGAGCTAGTGCCACTAGCCCCAAAAACACCTTAGTCAAAGTCGGAAACAAAATAGAGAGCACTAGAGATAAGCAGACTATACCACAGGCAGCTAGGACGGTTAAAAAGATAGCCAGAAACCAACTCGGTCGGACTATCCCCTGGAACGTGACTTGATTGGTGGCAGCATCCACCGCCGCCACCTGGTAGGCTCTTTGATCAAAATATTGCTTCAACTGGTTTAGAAGCGATTCTTCTGTTTCTGGGGAAGCTAGCTTCACTTGTTGTATTCGGTCTTTCACAGAGGCTCGAATAAAGAAAAACAAACCTACTGCCAATAAAAGGGTTAGCAAAAGTGTAGAAGCAAGAATAGTTGTATTCACTGAATATTAACTATAAAAATACACATCCTTTGCTACTACTTTACAATGTATGAGACACTAATGGTCAGTTTAGCTCGTCGGTACCCACTAGCTAGAGGCTGTAAGATGCTGGTGTGGGTAGATGGCTAGCAGGTAGCACGCCCTGAATTCACATCTGGGCAAAACAATGCATAACCTGACTTCTGGGATGCCACCAGGGTTTTCACGCGACAGCACCCTGGAATAAATTGCTACTTCCCTACCTAACTGACTCAACAACAGACTGGTGGCAGGGAGTCCTTGGCTGAAATTTCCCCACTGTTTCCTCAGCCATATAGTTATGCCAAAAACTGGCAAGTTCTATAGCTTTCTCCTGCCACTCTGGGCAGATTTGATACATCCTGCGTGGGCGTCCTCTTCCTTCTACTTTTTGCCAGTACGCTGAAATTGCCTGTTTTTCTTCAAGAAACTTCAGTGCACTGTAGAGGACAGTATCTGAGAGTCGATAGGTGGGGTATTCTTGTTCCAGTTGTTGGATCAGTTGTGTTCCATAAGACTCTCCTTGCAACAACACCGATAGCACATAGCATACCGCTAATTCTTTATTGAGATAGTTGGGCGGAGGATCTTGGAAAAAGCTATAGATATCTTCGAATTTCATCTGCATATGTAGTTGGAATTCCCAGTTATTCTAGATGGGATTAGAGGGTTTTCTGGCAAATAGTCATGGTTGGAGGCACCCTGGGAAATTCACGCGCGTTTTGCAGTGAGTTTTCTTGAAACGACTAACCTGGGTAGGTACATCGCTATCACAATTTATAACTTAAAAATCTCTGGCGTAGGGTTTAAATACCTCCCTAATTTGATGAAAGTTTAATGAATTTTGGACTTAACACACCTAAAAAGTAAAGATCAACTTTAATAATTGCTCGAAACCGTTATCCAAAACTACCGACTATCAAGGGTAACATCGGGAAGGAAGACAAGACAGACGAGTAACACCAATTTCATTGATGCGAGCTAGAGAGGATGATCTCGGATGGAAGGATGGGGGCATGGAGGGATGAATATCTAAGCTAATATCCATTTAAATTTCAGATCTTGCCACTTGTGCACAAGCCAGTCTACCATCTCCCCA
This sequence comes from Moorena sp. SIO4A1, assembly GCF_010672065.1. Classification (NCBI taxonomy): domain Bacteria; kingdom Bacillati; phylum Cyanobacteriota; class Cyanophyceae; order Coleofasciculales; family Coleofasciculaceae; genus Moorena; species Moorena sp. SIO4A1. The sequence continues at coordinate 85,208 of NZ_JAAHHX010000025.1, forward strand.
TCTCCCCATCTCCCCATCCCCCCATAAACCGCCATTCACAATTTAAATCCGTTAAAGCTTAATAATTTTTGTGGGGGTTGGTGTAAGTGGCGGTTGGTGTAAGTGGGAGTTAGTGTAACACAAAAGTGAACCATTAATGTGGCTCATCTCACATAGGACCCATTCAGGCAGGTTTTTTAGCAAATTAACGGTTCCCACATTACCTCAGGGCTTTATCTGCGATTTAGCTGGGGATGAATTGCGAGTGTGATCAATCCTTGTCACAATAAAGTTGGTTGCTGACCCCCCCGACCGACAACAAGGGTGTTTAGCTTCCACCCCAAGATTAGCCCTACGTCTTTTCGCGTTGCGGAGCGCGTGGTAGGCGCTTCAAAAGTGATTACTCAAGGGACACAGCCCCCATGCGAGAGATACCTGACAGTTCCATCCCACCAGCTCGTCAAAAAATTGCCCTAACGCTGCGCAGATTCGGTTGGATTTCCTTCTGGACTCAGTTAATCCTAGGGGTGATTTCTACCCTGATTTTAGTGTTTGCAGGGTTTACCCTTGCCAGCCCTCAACCTGACAATCAAGCGGGTCAAGGAATCGGCTTCGGTCTTTTTTTCGTAGTTTGTGGACTAGTGGCTTTAGGTATAGGCATTTATTTTGCCTACCGTTACACTGGAATCGCTAGTCGGCTGCTAGCTGCCAATGGGTCAGACATACCAAGCAAAGCTCAAACCCTTCAAACGATTAGGCTGGGCTTGATTGTGAGTTTAGTAGGAATGTTATTGACCATCATTGGCTCATTTGCAGTCATAGGCAGCCTTGTAGCCCTAGCTCTAGCTGAGCAACAAAATTCAGTTGGGTTGGCTTGTAATGATGTTCCACCGATAGACCTGTTTGTTGTGCAGGCAAACATCAACACTATTTTTGCTAATTTTGTTGGCATAGCGATTTCACTGTGGCTATTTAATCGAGTCAGTCGCTAGCCAACATACCTCACACCAGCTCACCAGCTCACCAGCTCACCAGCTCACCAGCCGACTCCCTACTCCCTACTCCCTACTCCCTACTCCCTACTCCCCTACTCCCGACTCCCGACTCCCGACTCCCGACTCCCAGCAGAAGTTAATTGCCGTTGGCAAGAAAACTGTGGCACATTGGTGAAGTTAGATCCATGTTGCTCAGATGAGTACCGATCATGCGATCGCGCCATTTTAGTAGAGAAAACTCGTGCTTGACCTAAAGCAAATTCGGGAAAATCCACAAAAGGTTCAAGAACTACTAGACCGACGTAGTGTCAATCAATATGACCTACAACCTATTCTGGAACTGAATCAGCGTCAGCGGGAGCTAGAAACATCCCGCACCCAGTTGCAGGCTCGTAGTAATGAAATTGGTAAGCTGATTGGTCAAAAAATCAAATCGGGTAGTCCTCCACAAAGCCCAGAAATTCAGTCGCTCAAGGAAGAGGGTAACCAAATCAAAACTAAGTTGAGCGAACTGGAACCCGAAGAAAAAGACCTAAAAGACCAGCTGAACACCCTCTTGCTATCCCTGCCCAACTTGCCCTGGGAATCCACACCGATTGGCAAGAGTGAAGCAGAAAATGTAGAAGTCCATCGCTGGGGTGATGAGTACATTCCCAAGGATTTCCAAATTCTCCCCCATTGGGAAATTGGCGAAAAACTCGGCATTCTTAACTTTGAGCGAGGGGTGAAAATCGCTCAGAGTCGATTTGTGACATTGATCGGGGCTGGTGCTGCTTTGGAACGAGCACTGATTAACTTCATGCTTGACCAGCAAATTGCTGCTGGCTATACCGAAGTGATGCCACCGGTACTGATCAACAGTGAATCCCTAACCGCTACCGGTCAGTTGCCTAAGTTTGCTGAGGACAGCTTCAAGTGCTCTGATGATGATTTGTGGTTAGCACCCACAGCAGAAGTGCCATTGGTGAATCTCTACCGAGATGAAATCCTCGAAGCATCCCAACTTCCCATTAATCTCTGTGCCTTCACCCCGTGTTTTCGCCGGGAAGCGGGTAGCTATGGGCGGGATACCCGGGGTCTAATTCGACTACACCAGTTTAATAAAGTTGAGCTAGTGAAAATTGTTGATCCGAGTACTTCCTCCGAAGAGCATCAGAAACTGCTTAAGAATGCTGAGGCGATCTTGGAAACCTTGAAATTACCCTACCGGACTGTAGAACTGTGTACAGGGGATATAGGTTTCTCAGCTGCTACAACCTATGACCTAGAAGTTTGGCTGCCTTCGCAAAGGACATATCGGGAGATTTCCAGTTGTTCCAATTGCTTTGATTTCCAGGCACGGCGGGGTAGGATTCGCTTCAAAGAGTCCGGCAAAAAAGGCACTAACTTTGTTCATACTCTCAATGGCTCAGGATTGGCAGTGGGGCGTACTATGTCAGCCATTCTGGAAAATTATCAGCAACCGGATGGAACGGTTAAGATCCCAGAGGCTTTACAGCCTTATATGGGGCGAGACGTGTTGTAATACCATGAGCCTAGAGCCTAGAGCCTAATTGCAATGCCTATACAATAGAAAAATGAAGTTAACATTACATTAAATTATTCACTTCTATGTCAATTTTGGCGGCGATTGCAGTTTTGGCAGTCTTGATTCTTGTTCACGAGTTGGGTCATTTTATGGCAGCTCGTCTGCAAGGAATCTATGCCAATCGCTTTTCTCTTGGCTTTGGTCCAATTCTATGGAAATATCAGGGTCCAGAAACTGAGTATGCAGTGCGAGCGATTCCCCTAGGGGGGTTTGTGGGTTTTCCTGATGATGACCCCGATAGCGATATTCCTCCCAATGATCCCAATTTGCTCCGCAACCGACCGATTCTAGACCGGGCAATTGTGATTAGTGCTGGTGTCATTGCTAACTTGGTCTTTGCTTACTTCCTGCTTGTGGCTCAGGTAGGAATGGTTGGCATCTCGCAATTCAACTACCAACCGGGTGTGGTAGTGCCTAAACTTGCCCCAGAAAGCAGTTTAGTGGCTACAGAAGCAGGCATCAAACCAAGAGACATCATTCTCGCCGTAGATGGTCAGGAGTTGGAAGCAAACCGGGAAGGGATTACTTTCCTGATGAAAGCGATTCAAAATCATCCCAACCAGCCCCTGGAAATGCGGATTCAGCGTCAAAAACAAACGCTACTGTTAAAGGTGATTCCGGAACCAGGGATAGATGGGAAAGGAAAAATTGGTGTACAACTGTCTCCCAATGGAGAAGAAGTGCGTCAACGTGCTGGTAGTTTGCTGGAGGTATTCAGTCGTGGTGCCGAAGAATATCAACGCATTACAGTCTTAACCCTGGAAGGCTTTGGTCAGCTACTGAGTAATTTTGGCGAAACGGCGGAACAAGTGTCTGGTCCAGTGGCAATTGTGGCGATTGGAGCCGATATTGCTCGTTCCAACGCTGTCAATCTTTTACAGTTTGCAGCTCTGATTAGTATCAATCTAGCGATTATTAATATCTTGCCCCTACCAGCCCTTGATGGTGGTCAGTTGGCTTTCTTACTGATTGAAGGACTTCGAGGTAAGCCCTTGCCCATGGAAGTACAGCAGAATATTATGCAAACTGGACTAGTGCTGCTTCTGGGTTTAGGTGTTTTCTTGATTATTCGGGATACAGCTAACCTGGGTTGGGTACAAAACTTATTCCAGTAACCCGTGTTTGGTTGTTATAGGTTACAGGTTGCAGGTTAGAGGTTACAGGTTGTAGGTTGCAGGTTACAGGTTAGAGGTTAGAGGTTACAGGTTAGAGGTTACAGGTTGCAGGTTACAGGTTACAGGTTAGAGGTTGCAGGTTAGAGGTTACAGGTTAGAGGTTACAGGTTGTAGGTTACAGGTTACAGGTTAGAGGTTGCAGGTTAGAGGTTCAAAGATTTATTGACCTAGGTTAGTTGATCCTGTGGGTTTTACTGGTATAGCTTCAGAAGAGATTTACCCTCGATCTTCTCAACATTGGCCTTGCGGCCACGCGTGCGCGTTCAACCTTCCAACCTTCTAACCTTTAACTGGCGCTTATCTAGCCAACGTTCAACCTTCCAACCTTCCAACCTTTCAACCTTCCAACCTTCCAACCTTCCAACCTTCCAACCTTCCAACCTTCCAACCTTCCAACCCATGAGTATTACCCGTAAATGGTCTGCCAAGCAGCAAAGATCCCTAGAGATTCTAATTCGCCTTAAGCGACTCTATCCGGACGCCACCTGCACACTGAATTACGAAACGCCAGTACAGTTAATGGTGGCAACCATTCTTTCAGCTCAATGCACCGATGAACGTGTGAATCAGGTAACACCAGGGTTGTTTCGCCAGTTTCCTGATGCTGTTGCGATCGCTAGTGCTGATATAGAAGTCTTGGAAACTTTAGTGCGCTCTACTGGCTTTTATCGTAATAAGGCGAAAAATATTCAAGGTGCCTGCCGCATGATTGTTAAGGAATACGGTGGTCAGGTACCGAAACAAATGGACAAACTCCTCAAGTTGCCTGGAGTTGCTCGTAAAACCGCCAATGTAGTACTTGCCCATGCCTATGGTATTAACCAGGGAGTCACGGTAGACACTCACGTCAAGCGCCTGAGTCAGCGTTTAGGATTGACAGAACACACCGATCCGATCAGGATTGAGCGAGATTTAATGGGGCTTTTGCCCCAGGAGGATTGGGAAAACTGGTCGATTCGGCTGATTTATCATGGTAGAGCAATTTGTAAAGCCCGAAAACCTGATTGTGATGCTTGTGTTTTGGCGGACTTATGTACCAGTGCCGATCTGGCTGAGGCAACGACTACTACAACAGATAGCTGGAAAACTAACGCTACTGTAACAGCCTCTGATTAAGCTCATCGGATAAGATAAAAAGACAGTGTCTTGTTTTTAGATAGAATTTCAAGAATTAATGGCTAAAAAATCAATGATTGAGCGCGAAAAAAAGCGCAAAAAAATGGTAGAAAAGTACGCAGCTAAGCGGGAGGCGCTCAAGGAAGAGTTTAAAAATGCTGCGACTCAACGAGAAAGGTTAGAGATCCACCGGAAAATACAACAGCTCCCCCGCAACAGCGCCCCCTGCCGTGTGCGGAACCGTTGTTGGGTTACAGGGCGTCCTCGAGGTTACTACCGAGACTTTGGACTATCTCGCCATGTCTTGCGGGAATGGGCACACCAAGGTCTATTGCCAGGTGTGGTTAAATCAAGCTGGTAGGTTAATTGTTTGCAGGTTAACTGGTTGCAGGTTAACTGGTTGCAGGTTAACTGGTTGAAGGTTTTAGGTTGTCTGACATACCCGAGTCTACCCTTAGGGTTTTCCTACTGAAGAGGAGCATAGCCACTCTGCCTTGAGCTTCAACGGGCCCTTGCATGACGCTCTGGGAACTTTCAACCTTAAAACCTTGGCCAATAGGCCACGCGTTCGCGTTCAACCTGAAACATCTACTGCCCACAACAGCGGTCAATGCCAAGACTTTGTAAGAGTAGGTCACTGACAGCGTTAGCGATCGCAAATTCGCCGTAAAAACTTTCTCGAAAGTCAAACGACTGCATTTCTGTAACAATAGCAATCACAAGTGAACCCAAATCATTTTCTCCTTCCATCCGTTGACGGACGAAAATCTGGGCTGCTCGTTGTGCAATCGTTTGATTAATTGCTTCTGGGAGAAACTCTTGATCTAGCCATTGCGCAAGAGTTTCTCGTAACCATTCACCTTCCTGCTCAGGATTTGCAGCTGGTGGCAGAGTAATCGCTGGAATTGGTTTCGGTTTAGCCATAAATAAGGTTTGGTGACGGCTAAGCTAAATAGTTTTCTGTTGACATTTGATTCCATCATACTGTCAACACTCAACACTCAACACTCAACACTCAATACTCAACACTCAACACTCAACAAACTGATCCTGCTAAGCTGATGCGCATTTAAATTGGTTTTTCCCTGTTCCCAGATCCGCTGATCCGAAGTTCCCTTTGAGCAATTTAGGTATCCCAATCTAAATGCTGAACAGCTTATTAAAGACTAAAAAGCCTCTTGAGTCGCTTGCGAACCCAAGCTACAAGATTTCTGTCATCTTCTGCTGCATCCAACAACCCCATTTTCCGCATCTGTTTTTGTCGCTCAGCTAATTCTTCCTGATGCTTGCCTAATTCCTGGACAATGATCTCAGATAGATCTGGATAGTCCTGCAATAGTTGTTTAAAACCTTTATTGCTAATTACAAATAATAGTGACTCTTCTAACGCTCTAACTGATGCTGTTCTTGGTACGCCTAACATTAACGAAAGTTCCCCAAAAAATTGACCTGCCTGAAGACTATTAAGAGTTTTGTTAATCCTCTCTACAAAGACTTCGACAGAACCAGCTAGGATAATATAAAACGCATCTCCAGGGTCCCCTTCATGAAATAAAATCTCTGAGGCACGTAAGCGCTTTCGGTATCCAATTTCAATTAATTGTCTTAGTTCTAATTCAGTAAAATTTTTAAAATAATCGACCTGTCGTAGTAAGTCACGTAAAGCTAAAGGTCTAGGTGTTTTAACTTTGAATGGCTGCTGAGTTGATTGTTCAATAGTTTCTTCAATAGTTTCAAGATTTTGGCGGTGAATCTCTCTCCCCATCAGGGCTTCAGGGTTGCGCAGCCAGAAATCCCTTTGAGGGAAAGGAATTGAGAGTCCCTGCTGACGTAAATTATATTCAATAATAAAATTCAAAGAACTTCTTATAAAAGGTTCTTGATCAATTCGATTGACCCATACCCGAAGTTCAAAGTTTAAAGCACTATCACCAAACCCTTTAAAAAGAACTCTTGGTGTCGGCTCAGATAAGACGGATGGTTCTAAATAAGCAGATTTTAACAGGACTTCTGTCACTAATACTGGATCACTATCGTAAGCGACTCCTACAGGTATGTGTATACGGGCTTTATAGCTGTCAAAAGTCCAGTTAAGCATTCGGTTTTCCACCAGATGAGAGTTAGGAACTACTACATCTCCCCCCTCCCTTGTGCGGATGATTGTAGACCGCATGGAGACTTCTTTAACATATCCGGATAACCCATCAAATTCAATGAAATCACCAACTCTTATTGTTCGTTCTAATAGTAATGTCACACCACTGATAAAGTTTTTAGTTATATCCTGTAGTCCAAAACCAATTCCAACCCCTAAGCCACCAGCAATAACGGCTAATGACCCCAATTCAAAGTTATTATTCAGAACAATTACAATGCCTAATATCCCAAATGCGTAGCTGATGATTGTAGCGATGACTGCTCGATTAGCTTCGTCAATCCCCATTTGGGGAAGTAGCTGTTGTTTGAGAAAGTTTTTTAGGCTACTAGCAAGAAAAATTACTATCATTAAAGATAGTACTAATTTGATTAGTGATTTAATAGATAATTCAGTACTACCTACTTTAAAAATGGTGAATTCAATGAGTTCTAAACCACCTTGTTCATCAATAATATATACCAGTATAAGTAAAATAATATAACTAATTAATTTAGAAATAAACTCTCTTTTTTTTGGATCATTAACTAGCTTATTAAGGAGTTTATAATTCAGGATTTTTTTGAAATCTTGAATTATAAATTTAGCCGTTAAAAATAAAAATATTAATTGAAGTATGGTGAGAATAGATACAGACTCTCCTCCCAGTTGGAAGAGGGGGTTTCTTAAGAATTCTAAAACTAATTTATCAAGAGGCATAAATAACTGCTTTTCAGCTATGAATCTATATTTATACCACTTAATTTTAGTATTATTTTACTATTCCGATCTCAGAGTTGCTATTTACCACTTTTCCCGCTTGCAACTCCCAGACCAGTGAAATTCATTGCACGACCGAGCATGAAGCGCTTTGAGCAACACAAGTACTTTTGAGTCAGGCACAAGCAACAAACCTGACAACAAAGCCTAAAAACCCCTTGCCACACTGACAAAATCAGTAATCAGCACACTAATCAGCACTCAGTACTAGCTTCAAGTTAGCTTCAGAAATTATTACATATTATACCATGTTTGACAATGATGTGACGGTCTCTGTCAAATGTAATCACACCACGGTTATGGAGTTCTCCTAGAGTTTTAGTCACTGTGACCCGAGAGGTGCCGATGGCATTAGCTAGATTCTGATGGGTCATGGGCACACTCAAGCGAGTTCCCGAGGGAACTGGCTCCCCCATTTCCTGTTTCAACAAGAATAATAACTGCTGCAAGCGGTCTTCCACTCGGCGCAGTCCAGCGATCGCTAAAAGTGCTTCTGTCTGTTGTATCCTGTGACCTAGCTGATTGAATAGGGTATGAGATAGATGAGGGGACGCTTCCAATTCAATCATCGAAAACCATTTAAGATGCACTTCGGATAAAGCTTGAGCCTGATAGGTGTCTAGAGCAGCCAACCCAATCCGGAAGGAGGTATCGGGCAATGCCCAACCTAGTAGCACTTCCTCTCCATCAAGGTTAATTTTACCAAAAAAATGGGTCTAAAGCCCCGTCCTTCGTTCGACGGCAATTCTAAGAGACAATGGGATTGAAAGTTGGCACCTTGTGTGCTACACTAAAAGTATAATCAATAGACTGTAGTAGCTAGATACTGTCTAAACATAAGTAGGCAACGTAAAAAATATGTAGAGCGTACATATTTCGTAATTGGGTCTAACGACTTAAATGTTTATGAAAGATTTAGATAAAAAAGTATCTAGTTAAATAGATTTTGAAAAGGTACGGTGGGGCACACCGAAACCCAAGTCGGAAGACTAAATACGCTTGTGGATTTAAAGTTACCGTAAGAATAGTGGAGCCTTTATAGTCGGTCGGTTATGCAGCATAGGGGAAAGGTTTTGTAGTAAGGCTCCACTATTCTAAGGTTTCGTCTCCAAGGAGACCTCTATTTTTCCTGGCTCCGGCAAGGGATAACAAGTCACCCCGTGGAAGCAAGAATCCCCGTCCTTCCAGGGCGGGGAGTGTCAATCAGTTGAACAATACCTTGACAGACTTGCCAGATCCCAGGTGCAACCAAAGGAATGATTTCCCCCTTTGAATACCAACGCAGCCGCTGTCGCTGTTTTTGTCCGTCTTGGGATATTCCGTGAAAGGCCTTTTGGGTTAGAGGCATTGTTTATAAGTTCTGTAGCTTCTCAAGCTCTATTAAACGCTCTTTGTAATGGGTAGGCAAAATAGTTTTGGTTTACCGTTGACTGTTGACCGTCCAGGGTTGACTGTACCATGTACTTAAAAGTAAACAGTCAACAGCCAGCATCCTAACTTGATTTCTCCCTACTTAGCTTATATTTCTTCTTAACTGACATCAAAAACCTATACCAGGCTTGGGCTGGTTGGTCGTAAAATGTGAAGATATCCCCATAAGCAACTGTGGCATCCTGATGATGAAGCCAATGCTTTTCTGGAGTAGTAATGCACAAGAAGTTGCAAAAGCGCTCTAGGGTCTCCGGAGTTTTCCACTCCATCACAGAAACATGCCTCCAGATCACATGAAGCTCACCCAAGACTAGTCCCAAGATAGTTCCTAGAGGAGAAATTTGCCAGAACCAAGGCACAAACATCAAATAAGGAAAGGCACCTGCGAAACCATCAAGGATTACCAGGGGGTTCTTAGTTAATACAGCATAGTGAATGAAGCTACGATTCTTACTATGGTGTACTATGGCATGGAATTTACCAAAAATGTGCTCAGGGACATGGTACACAAAAGTAGAAAGGAAATCCCCAAGTAGTAGCTGCACTAAAGCAACCAATAAAATCTTAATGATGAACACATCTAACTCCTCTTCGTCTGCGCTGATCTTAGTCAACAAAAGTTAAGGTTTGTCAAAGAATAGGTTAAACTTAAATTTATTATTTCTTGAAGGTATGCTACTATAGCAATTCTCAATCATTCTTGTACAATAATCGCTTTCTTATCTAAGATTTGAAATTAAGCCAATGTTTTCAACTTATCACTTATGACTCCTGACTTCTAATTTTTATACTTCATCTAAGTTGTACCACTCCGGCACGACGCGCTATATAATTTGAATTACTGAATTAATTGATATCCCTTTGCGGTTAATAGTTAATAGTTAATTGTCCCTTAACAATTAACCAACAAGCTTCAATGATCAGTAGTCAACTGGACAGCATATCAATCTGTCTATAGATGAGCTATAATTGACACCAATATCAAGCAGGTTTTTTATTTAAAAACATACTCAATTTAAATATTTTAAAACTAGCAATAATTTCAAGCGAAATCAAGTCTATAGTGACTTATAGTTTTCCAAATTACAGCGTTTTTCACAACTATGAGGTACACAAAATTTTTTCCCTGTTCCCTATTCCCTGTTCCCTGCTCCCTGCTCCCTAAAACCCAGAGATTTGTACCTGACCGAATTTAAAACCGATGTACATTATATCCCGCAACTATCACAGTTTTTTTTACAGGACTGACGCAGTAAGCTGATGTGCATTTAAATTGGTTATTCCCAGATCCGCTGTTCCCTTTGAGGAATTTAGGTATCCCAATCTAAATGCTGAACAACTTAACCTTACTTGTAGTGGCGTGGCCAGCTTAAAATTGTCTAATATAGAGTAATATCATGTAGGGATAATTACCCTTAATAAAAATCTCCCCATCTCCCCATATTCCCCTCCTGGGAGGGGTTAGGGGTGGGTATCACCCTCCCTCTAATTATGGGTATTAAACCTGACTTGATATAAGACGAAACCTGACTTGATATAAGACGAAAAAGGTTAAATGGTAAGAAGAGGAGGATAATTCTAATGCATCAAATTAATCTGGCTACCCCAGTAGGAAGCCACGGCGTCGGTTCCTACTAAATAAGCGCGTTTAGCCCCCAGTTTTGGGTAAGTCCTATTTTAATGACGAATTACCAATTACCAATTACCATAAAAGTTCAATCTTCCATTTCAGTTGACTCAGTTTGATCGGATTGGGTGCTTTCGGCATTTATCAACGTATTATTCGATGAATTTATGTTCCGCTTTCCTTCAGAGGCACGCTTATCCAAAATTGTCTTCAGCCTTGCTGAAGGCATTTCTCTATTAATATGAATCTGAATTTTCGGACCGGAACTAGCTAGACGAATAATCATCCCATGGATAACCGGCATTTGGGTAATCCGCTTGCCATCCATGTAGGTGCCATTGGCACCTAAACTGATAATTTCCCAACCATTAGGATTTCGCCGTAGTTCTACATGGTGACGGGAAACTACAGCGCTATAGAGAATAACATGATTATCGGTTGACCGGCCAATCCGAATCACTGATTCTGTTTCAAAGGGCCAACTTTGAACAGGCACAGACTGGAGAGGATGCAGTAGGGTTAGGGTAATCGCCGGTGTCACATCTTTCAAGGATTTTGTCCTCACGGCCTGATACTGTTAACTATCCCCCACCGACATGACGTGGGATTTCCTTGCTTATACAGCCAAAACGGCTGCCAGAGTTAGTCATATCTGCTTAGATTTACAAGGACTTACATGCACCCCAATTAAGGCACACCTATATTAATATAGAATCTACTTTGACACTCCCCGTCCTAAAAGAACGGGGATTCTTGGCTCTACGACTCGTCGTGGCTCTTTCAAACCGGAGTCAGAAAAAGTAGAGGACTTTTCTCCCCAAGCGTTTAGATCATAGATCTAGGTTTCGGTGTGCCCCACCGTACCTTTTTTATAGGAATAGACAGGGTGCGACCCGTAGCGAATTTAATTCGCCGACGGAAAACGCACCTTTATACTTTTTTATCTAAGTTTTTCATAGACGTTGTAGTCGTTAGACCAAATTACGCAATACGTATCTCATACATATTTTTTACGTTGTCTACTTATGATTAGATAATACCTATCTGAGAAAAAGTTTATTGCTTATGCTTTTATTCTATCACATCCGACGGAAAAGCCGTCCTAGAAGTACGGGGCGCGATTACCCAAACTTTTTGGTAAACACTATGACTATAGACGACCTTAGTAGAAGGGGCAATCTAGGAGAGTGCCACCATTGTGAATTATTAATCTCAGGCTATCACTTAAAAGGAAGGTCTGCAATTGGCTATAAGCCCTCTCTTGAAACATCCTTTAGTAAACTGCCCCGACCTAGCTAGCGCTTTAGGTCGGGGCTTTGTCCCAGATCAATTTTGCACAACCAGCTGTCACACGCACCTAGCACCGGCAACTCAAGAACTTTGGAACAAAAATGTCACTTTATCACCTTTCCCCAAGCTAATGCGATCGCCTGTTCTTAGCCGATGCCGATTGCCTGGTGCTAGAGAGGTGTGGTTGACATAAGTGCCATTGGAGCTGCCTACATCTTCAATATAGTAGGTATCCCCCTCAACTCTGATATCCGCGTGAATGCGAGAGACAATGTCTGAGTCAGGAAAACCAGAGACATCAATATCCGGTGGAATTTTATCATTGGGCTTACCCATATGAATCACTGATATATGCTGCGGTAACTCAATTGTTGTATTGGTTTGCATATGCAACAGTTGAGCTGAGATTACCTGCAACTGAGTTTGGGCACTACCTCTATCGGGTACAGGGGGCGGTGGTGGGTTCTCTAAGTCAGTTTCTGGTATTGATGGTGAGGGTGAGTTTTGGCTAGATTCTTCCTGAGAAAACCCTAAATTGCCAACGGTAGGCAGGGGCAATGGCAGGGTTTCTAAGTCAGGATTCTGCGGTTGAAATGCTTCTGAGTTGAGGGCTCGATTAACGACCGTAGCTGGCATAGCGGTGGTAGATTCAGCATCATCAGAACTGATAGGATTGGATGCTGGATCGGGGACTTGAGTATTCATAGCCATCGGTATAGGTTCAACAAGTGGGTCTGGGGATACCAAGTCGGGTATCTCTGGGGTAGAGTTTGACCCTGATTTCTCCCCTTTCTCCATATTGGCACCCACATTCAAGTGAAATCCACACTGACCACAGAAGCTGGCATCAGTCTGAACTGTTGCACCACAGTTAGGACAGCTGGTAGTGGAAGGTAAGGGAGTGTAGCAGGCTTCACATTGGGTAGCCCCTTCCGGATTTTGGTGATTGCAGTTAGGGCAAACAATCATAGAACTTTAATTTATTATTTTTAACAGCTATTATCTAGTTTCAGATAATGTGACGATCATACACTTCCCGATCGGGCAAGTGTAGGCTTAATGCACCTCTTAAGGCTACCAGAGCTTCTTTCTCCTTTGGAGACTCTGCGCGAACGAGGTACTATGATTTATAGAATTATCAATAACTGGATTTACTCATGGCGCGTTTTATTGTCAGGAACACTTCCTGCTCCGCTTGTAATAGACTTGATTGAAGTTACTGTTCGGTTCTTTTTGCTGGTATCTAATCGAGCAACCTTCTCGCTGATTAGACTACACTAGACTTGGACTATGATCCCGTGAAAATTAGACGTAATTCCTGTGCCCCATTCAACTACTGCTCGCCTATTGTAGAAGACCTGGAATTGGTGCGGGTTGAAGCTACAGTGGGAGCATATAAGGCAAAAGGCTTCCACACAAAAGGCTTCCAGGCAAGTCACCCTAATTAAGTATCAAAATCCCTAAAAATATAACATACTCCCGTGACAGCTCCCACACTGAACTCAAAGAGTCAGTGTGGGAAACAAGCGCCAATCCAGCTATTGCTTTGGAGGCGCTGGGCTTTTTGAACGGACTGCCCTCTATTGATGCAAAGCGCGAGTGGTTTGAAGTTACCGTAAGATAGGGTCGCCTTATTAAAAAACATTTAACCCTTTTCTGCATAACCTGCTAACTATAAAGGCTCCACTATCTAAGGTTTCGTCTCCGGGGGAAACCACGCCAATTGCTCATGGGGGGAACCCCCTAGACAGCACTGGCTACCCAAGACCGCGCTGCATCGCTGCCGCTCTGTTTTATTGGTCTTTTTTCTTAAGACTGTTGTGCTGACAAACCAGCATTTAAGGCCGTAGGCTACGCTACGGGAACGGCTTTGTTTATCAGTAAATATATTATAGCAATTCCATGCATACCCTGTGCAAAATTCATCCCACATCTCAATGCTACGCCATGAGTGTGGGATGAATTTTGCCGGAAGCTAAAACTATAATAGTTTCTCAGTAACTGGATAGAACTGTTTCCCACTTCATCGTTCACACTTGACACTTCCGCGCTTGTCAATGTTTCAAATCTTCACCTGCTGATTGATCTAGAAGCCACCAAAGTTCTCCTTGGGGCTGGATCAACCGAGCTGGATAGGTTTGTGGATCAGCTTCGGGGGCAAATATTTGAGCTAGGGCTGCTCTTTTGCCAGCACCAGCAACCAGAAACATAACGCAGTTGGCATGGTTAATCAAGCTCGACGTAAAGGTGATTCGTGGTTGACCATCTTTGTTGCCAACTGTAACGAGTCGGTCTTTTACTTGCAGAGCCTCTGTATGGGGGAATAGGGAAGCAGTATGACCATCATCACCAATGCCTAACAAAATTACATCAAAGCCAGGAAACTCTCCTACTGGTATGCCAAAAAACTCATACAGTTGAGCTTGATGTTTTTCCGCATCAGCAGCGGGGCTAGAGCCGTCGGTGGGCATGGGGTGAATGTTAGCCTCTGGTATATCGACTTTGTCTAACCAGGCAAGACGAGCCATCCTTTGATTACTATCGGGGTGCTCGGGACTAACATAGCGTTCATCACCCCAAAACACATGAATGTTATTCCAGGCAAGGTCAAAGGTAGCGATCGCTTCATATAAAGGCTTGGGGGTGCTACCGCCAGCAAGGGCAATCGTACACCGACCGTTAGCCTGGATTGCTCCTTGGATTTTAGTGAGGACAACATCAACAGCTCGCCTAATCAAAGCTTCTTTATCCGGTACAACTTCAACCACTTTGTTCATAAAACCTGTCTGCCGAGGAACACTACATCCACAAGACTACCTTTAATCAGCTAGTGCGATCGCTTTACCTGATTCAGGAAGAATACCAGAAATTATCCTAACACCTTGATTAGTGGTTAATGGTTAATGGTTAATGGTTAATGGTTAATGGCTAAGGCTCGTGACGCTCACCTAAAAGGTAGAGCGCGGGACTTCCCGTCTAAAACTTAACACCAGCAAAGGATGTTGGAGTTAGGATTCTCGATTGCCATAGGTTAATATGGGCAAAGCGCCAGGGTTGGCCTTCGTGCTCTTATATTGATCACTTATTGAGTACTACAAAAACTAGTAAGCCAGTAAGTTGAGGAGGGATTACTCAGTCAAGTCCCCAAGTTGATGATTAAGTTAATCTACTAATCGCGCTTCATAGCCCATGAATACTAATTCTGTTTATTCCTCGTTTACTGCTCTGACTCTTAAGGTTGTCGGGCTGATAATGATCGTTTCCTCTCTTTTGGATTACATAATTTTGGCAATTCCCCCACAGGGAGCTAGCCTGTTAAAGCCAGAGTGGCAGTTGAACTTTGCTACCCAAGTTGTTGACCGAGGCATTATCCCTATGGTCGGTATTGGGTTTTTATTTGCTGGATATTGGATTGCTCAAAGTGCTGCTACCGCTACCACAGAGCCAAAATCTTCGGTTCAAGATATCAGATTTTGGGTGCTGTGTCTGTCTAGTTTTCTAGGGTTGGTCTTTCTGCTAATGGTACCCCTACATCTCAATAACCTTCGTTTGCAAAGTTCCCAGGCTCTAGAACAAATTAACCAAAGAGCCAAGACCGCCGAAGTTCAACTGGAAAACCGCACTCAGCAAGTCACTGAACTTCTCAAAAGTCCTCAGGGTATAGCCCAGGTAGAAAAGAAACTCGCCGATTTAGACGCAGCCATTAAAAGTGGTAGGATTCCAGCACAACAGCTTGAGCAAGCCAAAGCTCAAGCTAACAGAGTTAGACAACAATTGCAGGCAATTAAGGAAAACCCTGATGTGCTCAATCAAGAAGTAGAGCAGAATATTAACCAAATCCGTAGTCAGAAACTTCAACTAGAGAAACGAGCCACCACTGAAGCTTTAAAACTGGGCATTAAAACTGGTCTGAGTAGCTTACTCCTAGCAATTGGCTATATTGCCATTGGCTGGACCGGATTGCGAGGGTTGGGAAGTACACCAGTAACCCGTCGTGGCCAAGCTTAGTAGGGTAGAGACTTTTAACCCTGACCAGATTTTTGATGATGATCCCCTTGACATGTTCTCGATCTATATCCTGACCTACAACGAAGAACTAGATATTGCTGCTTGTATCGAGTCAGCCAATCTCTCGGACGATGTGATTATCGTAGATTCAATCAGTAGCGATCGCACTGTAGAAATTGCTAGTCAGTATCCGGTGCGAGTTGTGCAGCACGCCTTTGAAAGTCACGGACGTCAGCGCACCTGGATGCTCAAGGAAGTCCCCACCAAGTACGAATGGGTCTATATCCTAGAAGCTGATGAACGCATGACCCCTGAGTTATTTGCCGAATGCCAGGGAGCAATACAACGACAGGAGCATGTGGCTTATTACGTTGCAGAGCGGGTCATGTTCATGAATCGGTGGATTCGCTACTCTACTCAGTATCCCCGTTACCAACTACGGCTGTTTCGTAAGGAAAAGGTTTGGTTTGATGATTATGGTCATACGGAACGGGAAGTATGTGATGGACCGACTGGTTTCATCAAAGAAACATATCCTCACTACACCAACAGTAAGGGATTTACCCGTTGGATTGATAAACACAATCGCTACTCTACCGACGAAGCTATCGAAACCTTGCGCCAGTTGGAGCAAGGAACTGTTGAGTGGGCAGACCTATTTTTTGGGCGTTCGGAAGTAGAAAGACGCCGTGCCCTCAAAAACTTGTCCTTACGCTTGCCCTGGCGACCTGTATGGCGTTTTATATACATGTATTTCCTACTGGGAGGCTTCCTGGATGGTCAAGCCGGGTTTACCTGGTGTACCTTACAAGCATTTTATGAGTATCTGATATTGGTCAAACTTTGGGAACTCAAGCATCCCATGCACCCTCCCTGTAGCCGTGTCATGCCCTCAACTTCCCAAGGCTCAAAAGACTCTGATGCTACCCAGGTCACTTCATCCTCATCCTAGTAGTCTTGATGTCAGATTAGGGTAGAATCAAAGAGATTACTATACCATTGGCTAACTAACTGAATTTGCTAACTAACTGATAAATCTAACATTTCATAGTAAAACTGGGTAGCAGCAATCCCCGCGTCTAATCACCGAGGAGTGTCAATTCCGATTCTCTATCTTTGTTAATCTATCTCTGGTAATATGTAAACAATAATACCGATTAGTCTGGTCAAAGGGAAAAAGCTGGTCTGATGTTAGTTCATGCCAGTAATAACCCTATAGCTAGTGCTGGTTAAAATCTAGTCATGGGTATAACGCCCTAATGTCATCATCTTCTTCATCTTGTCAAGCATTAACTAGCGCCAGACTTTGGAAGTGGTCTTCTAGATTGATGCAAACGGGCTACCGTTTTGTGGCAGTATCTAGAAACAAGATTTGGAGTAGCTAAAGCCAGCTCCAAACTCTAGAACGGCAAGGGAAAACAGGTGTAATTCCACTGTTAAAACTTACCTTTAAAGTATTTATTCTCCAAAACCAAAAAAGATCAGGAGGGAGAATGTTAGCCATGGGTCGCCATGCCTAGGGTTAACTATTGAGAACAGTTAATGGGTGCAGCTTAGGTTTTCCCTATGATATAGCTTACCATGGGTGAAAGCAACCTCGCTTTACTCCTACTCCACCTACTTTAAAATTAGTGTCTGTAGCGTGCGCCTATGCGCAATATAACCAACTATCCGACCATTGAGGAGTCTAAAGTCAGGATATTCGAGTCAGATTAATTGATTGTCAAGGAATTTTTCCCTTGAAATCCTCGAAAGAATCTAATAATCGTTCTGTATAGTCCCACTAACATAGCTGAATTATTATGATGAAAACTGAATTCTATATCCTGTCTCATTCTCATAGGCGAGTAAATTGATTAGAACGAACTGAGGTATACTAGTCTATAACGGCTATATCCACCTTGGCATTTTTTCACCCACTCCAAAAAAAGTGGCTATAACAAGGTAAGCTATCAGCTATCAGCGTGTCGCGTATCAGCTATTAGCGTGTCGCGTATCAGCCAAAAGGCCTGTAGCAACGCTACCGGAACAGTTTATGCCCATAGCGCACTCTACACCGAACAGCTTTTGAATAAAATACGCTGACGGCTGATGAATAAAATACGCTGACGGCATTAGGCTGAATGCTTACATAAAAAGTTGGAAGAGTAGTAGGGAATTGAGGTGGCTAGTCAAAAATTTTATTCAGTTATAAAAAGGAGAATCTGTGCTCTGTGTTCGAGGGCTTGAAGCAGGATCTAAAAAATGACCTAATTGCGGGGATTCTAGTGGTAATTCCCCTGGCTACCACAATCTGGTTGACGATTACAATCGCCAACTGGGTGATAAATTTTTTAACTAGAATTCCCAAACAAATTAACCCTTTTGATAATCTCCACCCCATCTTAGTAAATCTGCTAAATTTAGCAGTGGGACTGACAGTACCACTACTATTTATTATGCTGATTGGCTTAATGGCACGCAACATTGTTGGACGGTGGTTGCTAGATTTGGGTGAGAAAATATTGCAGGCGATTCCCTTAGCTGGCTCAGTATACAAAACCCTTAAACAGATTTTGGAAACCCTTTTACAGGATTCTAAAACTAAGTTTAGTCGGGTGATTTTGGTAGAGTATCCTCGCCAAGGAGTCTGGGCGATCGCTTTCGTCACAGGTGTTGTCAGTGCACAACTCCAATCCCACATGAATCGCCCGATGTTGAGCGTTTTCATACCTACTACTCCTAATCCCACCAGTGGCTGGTATGCTATGGTTCCTGAACAGGACGTCATTAATCTTTCGATGTCCATCGAAGATGCCTTTAAAGTATTGCTCTCAGGTGGAATTGTTAGCCCAGATAACCCGGGAATCCCAATTAACCTACAGCAGCCTCCTGAAAAGCAACCATTGGAAGAACCATTGCCTGAGATGATACAGCAGGTTTTGCCAACAGAAGAAACCTAATCTTTTTGGGTAAAAGGACAAAATTAGCTAAGGACAAAAAATGCAACCTCGCAGAATTGCCCGTGAACTGGCTCTTTTGAGCATCTCTCAGATGCCCAACTCACCAGAGCGGTTGGATACACAACAACTGAATAATCTGGTGCTGGCGGCTATTCGTACCCTGACTGGAGAAATTCAAGAGGCTTTAGAAACGGCGGCGGCTGAATTGAAACGGGGTAGCGATCGCATTCTCGAAAGTGAAACTCGCGCTACTGATGTACGTAGTGCTAGAGCAATGGTAACGGATGCAATTGAGTTAACTGAGAAAGCGATCAATCACTTGGGAAGTGCGGTAGAGATTCCCGAAATTGTCCAGTTGTCTAATACGGTTGAAGTCCGTAGCTATACCCTAGAAATTCTCAAAGCTGTCAGTCGTAGACAGCTTGAGATTGATCAGATGTTGAACCAAGCCCTTAAAGATTGGCAACTGAAGCGCTTACCTCGTATTGACCGGGATATTCTGCGCATGGCTGTGGCGGAAATTTCGTTTTTAGGTATCCCAGACCGAGTCGCAATTAATGAAGCAGTGGAACTGGCTAAACGCTACAGTGATGAAGAGGGACACCGTTTTATTAATGGTGTTTTGCGTCGTGCCAATGAGTTGATTAAAACTCAAGCTCTAACACAATAGCGGAGGGAGTAGGGAGTAGGGAGTAGGGAGTAGGGAGTAGGTAGTAGGGAGTAGGGAGTAGGGAGTAGAGAGGGTAGTGGTAAAGATGTAGTGATTTGGCTAGGGTCTGGTCAAGGTAACGGGAGCTAAAATCACTACTTGTGTAGCACTACCGTAGAGATGAGGAGTATCGGGAATAGAATAAAATTCGGCTAATAGGCAAGACTATATTAGAAAATTAATAATATTAACTCAAATATCGATAAAATTAAGACAAACGCTTGGGGATTAGCCTAGGGCTAAGCACTCAAAACCTAAATCAAATATTGAATATATATAGTTAATTGACGCCATAGTCAAGTAAGGGTAATGGTCTTTAATTGGTTCCACCGAAAGTCTGATGCTAGCGCAGGGTCTGCTGAGAAAAAGGACTCTGATACATCTCAAGTAGAATCGGAACAAAAGGCAACAGAGCAACAACCAATAGACCAAGCTGATTCTAAATCTGTCCAAGAGTCATCCTCAGCAGCAGCTGAGGATTACCTGAGTTGGGCAAAAGCTGCCTACAAAAATGTTCAAAAGCAACAAGTAGATCAATCTCCAGAGACAGACACTACTGAAAGTAAGCCAGTAGATGATACAACGGCTCAGCCAGCAGCAACGGCTACGGCGGCAAAACCTCAAGAATCACAAGAGATTGAATCTCCAGCGGCTGAAACATCGGAAGGGTCTGAGGAAACTGACACGACAGTTGCGGCTGAGATAGCTCAGATAACTGTTGAAGAAGAATCAAAAGCACAATTACAAGCACAATCACAAGCACAATCACAAGCAGAATCTGAATTAGAAGAGTCTACGGTTAGTGAAGCTTCGGTAGATACTTCTGAAACGGTGGAACCAGTAACCGAGCAATTCTCTGATCAGATAGTAGAGGAGGCAGTATCAACACCATCGGATTCAGTGGATTCAGTTAAGTCTAATCATGACTCATCTATAGGTATGACCTTGGTTGAGAATAAACCAATCCCTGAGTCAGATGCCTTGACAACTGATATAGCTCCATCAGCTGAGACAACAGAGGAAGAAACGCCCGCTTCTGGTCCGAGTTGGGCCCGTCGAGCAAGCACTAACCGACTAGCACGACTGGAACGTCTTAAGGAAACAGCTATTGAGACCCCTGAACCGGAACCCGAAGTGGCAACTGTGATCGAGGATGGAGGGGAAGCAGAGATAGATCAAAATGTGCTTGGTCTGGACTTTGATGATGGGTTCTTGTGGTCAGCAGAAGTGTTGGCATCTCAAGGAAGAAGTCCTGAGGATATCTCGATCGAGGAAATTAGCTGGCTCAAGCAACTGCGTCAGGGATTGGGCAAAACTCGTCGTGGCTTGATTAACCAAATAAAGGCGATTGTGGGTCAAGGCCCGTTGAATCAAGACGCGGTAATGGAGATTGAGGCACTGCTGTTACAAGCAGATGTAGGAGTTGAGGCCACTGACTATATTATTGATACTCTACAAGCTAGGTTGCGGGAGGAGTCTCTACCAGCAGAAAAAGCGATCGCATATCTCAAACAAATCATCAGAGATTTGCTAGAGCAACCTTACAGTAACAATTACAGCCGGATCTTTGCTCCAGAAAACGATACCTTGAATATCTGGCTGATGACTGGAGTCAATGGTGCTGGTAAAACTACTACTATTGGTAAACTGGCTAACTTAGGTCAGAAGTCAGGCTACCGTTGTTTAATTGCAGCAGCAGATACCTTTCGAGCTGCTGCAGTCGAACAAGTTAAGATTTGGGGAGAGCGCAGTGGTACTGAAGTGATTGCTAATCCTGGTAAGAATACTGATCCAGCTGCTGTTGTGTTTGATGGCATTAGTGCTGCCCAATCTAGAAATACCGAATTACTGTTGGTGGATACAGCAGGACGATTACAAAATAAGAAAAATCTAATGGAGGAATTGGCGAAAATTCGGCGAATTGTCGCTAAAAAAGCCCCAGATGCCAAAGTTGAATCCTTGCTAGTGCTGGATGCTACTTTGGGTCAAAATGGTTTACGTCAAGCACAAGTCTTCTCAGAGGCAGCAAAACTGAGTGGGGTGGTATTGACAAAATTGGATGGAAGTGCTAAAGGTGGTGTCGCTTTAGCAGTAGTGCGGGAACTAGGCTTACCGATTCGGTTTATTGGTGCAGGGGAAGGGATTGAAGATTTGCGGCCTTTCTCTAGTTATGAATTTGTGGAAGCTTTGCTAAGTGGCTAAGCTGGTTATGACAGCAAGGGAGTAGGGAGTAGGGAGTAGGGAGTAGGGAGTAGGGAACAGGGAGCAGAGGGATAGGGTTTGACGGTTTTGCTTCGTTTTGCTTCTCACTGAATAATATCCAATATAAATGGACAACAGTTTAGTAATGTAATGACTAAGTTGTCCATACTTCTTGTGGAACCAAAAAAATACAATTGCTAAAAAACGCGATCGCTAAAATCTCGGTCATCTAAAAAACGCGATCGCTAAAATCTCGGTCATCTAAAAAACGCGATCGCTAAAGTCTCGGTCATCTAAAAAACGCGATCGCTACTGTCTCGCTCATCTAAAAAACGCGATCGCTAAAATCTCGGTCATCTAAAAAACGCGATCGCTAAAGTCTCGCTCATCTAAAAAACGCGATCGCTACTGTCTCGGTCATCTAAAAAACGCGATCGCTAAAGTTTCGCTCATCAATGATAAGGCAGCTTGTAGTTGATTCGATTTTAATGGAATTGGCGGTAGGCCAAGCTACGCCAAGGCAAATTCCCCATCAAGCTGAAATCACTTCAAAATCAGAAATCGTCTCAATCCACACCCTTGCTCCACAATCTAGTGGATTGTCCGGACGATACATCACCCGACAGGGGCCATTGACCTCTACCGTATGACCATAAACATTTTTAGAGCCTCGCTTGACGGTAATCACAGGATTACGCTCCCCGGTCTTGAGATTTTGGCGAATGACTTTCTGATTAACGTGGATCACAGCCTTAGTGTAATTTGTACGCTTTGACCAGTTCCGTTTTGGTCCGCGAGTGCCAGGGGTGACCACCGGCATACCATCAAACAACGGAATCACCCAAGTTCTGCCCACCTTATAAGCGCCTTTAACTCTGCCTTTGCCCAGAAGGTAACGGACGCGAGTGGCAGAAACACCGAGTAATTCAGCGGCTTGTGCAGTGGAAATCATCATGGGGAGTAAACCATTGCTTTTACGATATTATTATATTAACACACTTGTTTTGAAAAGGCAAGGGCATGGCAAAACTATTGCATCATCGCAATTTAAAGGAAAAAATGGGGCTAGTGGGTGTAGTAAGTTAAAAATTATAAAAGGGTGGTTAACAACTATTGCATTGTCGCAATTTCTCATCTGGTGGGATGTATGGAGTTTATAGGGTAAATAATATTAATACTATAAAAAGGTGGTAAAAACTATTGCATTGTCGCAATTTATAGCAGTCGCCAGGGCAGGCGCGGACATGACAAAAGTCTCAAACCTAAGTAAGCGCAAGAGTTTGACTTCTGACTTCTGACTTCTGACTTCTGACTTCTGACTTCTGCTATATCATCTGGTGGGATATATGGAGTGTATAGGTATTGTGGGGGTCTTAAGTTAAGAGGGTTATCAAAAACTATTGCATTGTCGAAATACTAACTCTTGCCTCTTCACTGCTCCCTGCTCCCTGCTCCCTGCTCCCTGCTCCCTAAAAACCCAGGACTTTGTACCTAACCGAATAGAAAACCGCTTTATGCACACTTTGGCTTTTTTGTCAATTCATAACTCTTAAAATTTATCGATTGTTTCGGGGAAATTAGGGTTTTCAAATGAGATGTAAACAGAGGATTGCTCTAACAGGGAACAGAAAACAGCTAAAAGAGAATAGTAGGAAAGGGCTCCAGGATTTTTTGATGTGATCAGAAATCAGCCTTAGCGTTCATGACCTATTTGGAAAGGGGTTATTTTATCTAATGAAAGAATAAAAGATTAGACGAAAATTGTCTTTATCTTGGTTCCTCTTGTTCAGGATTGTGGTATACTATTATCAAATAAACTATGCTCAAAGTACATAATCATAAAAATATAGCTAGTTGTTATGGCTTGGCTAGACAAGTTGTTGTTACCTCAATTACAACCCTGATAGCTGATAATACTAGATAGTAATATAATACTAATTTTTATAATTTATAAGTCTGGGAAAATTACGGATTTAATTGAAAAGGCGGGTTGTCAACTTCTCTAACTTCCCTCTTATCCATGGAAGCTGTAGATGCAGCTTGCCAGTAACCTGATCAATAATTATGTGATTGTGGCTCGTGCTATACGTCGCTGCCAAGTGTAGTAACTTTGTCAATCTAAATAGAGCTGAAGTCAATGATCGATGAAAACATTCCGCTACCCAATCCCCAAGAAGCTGAGACTTTATTGGCTGACCTGTTTGAGCAAGTAAACAAATGGGAAAGTCCCCTGCATGAAAGTACAAAGCTTGGTATAGGTGCAACCGCTGTTAAAAGCTTGCTGGAAAGTAAAGTTAGCTTTGGCAATCCTAGGGATAAGTTGATATTACTTACCGAAGACCTATTTGAAGAAACTGAAGAGGGATTGACCAACATTTATCGGCAGCAAATGCGTGATGCATTTGATTTCTATTACATGACTGTTACTGTCGATTTACGTCCTAAACCAGGGGTTAGATTTTGGCGATTATGCTGTGAGCTTGACTTCAGTCCCAAAGGAGAAAAAGAGCCGATCGTTCAGTCTATTTTCCCCAAAAGCCAATGGCGACCTGTAATGAACTTTGGGGTGGGCATGAATTTAGCTATCAATAGCAATCTTGATTGGAGTATCGGGATTGATGGGACTGAAGTAGCCGAACTTACCACTCTTCCTGGGGAGCTCAAAGCTAATGTAGCAAAGAAGAACGAACTGAAGGCATTCATTGTCATTCCTGAGTATGCTTACGAAGCTGGTCACTTTGAAATGATTTCCCAAGGTGAAGGTAACTCAAGGTGTTACTGGCGCATTGAAGAGCCGGAAATCCAAAAAATACCGACAGTCCAATTTGCTATTGTCTTTAAAGTGCCCAAGGAAATAAAGTCTATTAATTTGCGAGGTATGGTTTGGGTTGAACCAAATATGAACTGGTTAACTGCTGATATCCGTGATGTTTTCAGTGATCTGGCAGATAGATTCCAAACCTTAATACGAAATAAGAATCAGGCGGCAATTAAATTCAGTCGTAGTGATGTCAAGGAATGGATATTGAAGCTACCGAAAGCTAATCTTACACAGGATTTAGCTACTTAAATCGGGTGCATCTTTTTATTGTAAATCTATGGTAAGCATTCAGTTATCAGCTATCAGCTATCAGTTATCAGTTATCAGTTATCAGTGGTCAGCTATCAACTATCAGCTTATGGGTTAGGTCACAGGCTAGAAGCCTGTGCCACTCTACTCAACTTTTGAATAAAATAACCTGACGGCTGACCACTGACGGCTGACTACTGATGGCTGACCACTGACCGCTGAATGCTTAGCAATTAATCAGCTTTATCTGATCGGACAGTTATGACTAGAGCCAAATACACCTATCGCATCTACCTGATAAATCCTCGTAGAGTGCGGGTTGAAAAGGAAGAACCTGGAAAGCCCGATAATATAATCCCTGGAGTATTTCGCTATCAGGATAAGATCACCCCAGAAGTCAGGGAGTTAATCGAAGAAGTTCGTAAAAATGGAATCAATGATGCTAACCAGTCGAGGTTTCTGGGAGAAGCGTTGTTTGATACCTTGTTTGATGATGTCCTTTGTTATGACTTTATAAGATTTTATAACGAAGTTGTTGGCACTAAACAGCAACTGCTACGGGTAGAGCTAGATATTGACGAGCAAAATATCCCTGAAGTGGCAGCGTTCCCCTGGGAATTTATGTGTTTGCCTCAAAGGAAGAAGTTAGGAACAATGTGGTTGGCTACTGCACCTGGCTTGGTCTTCTCGCGCCTGCCCTCACAGCCGATTCCAGCATCACCGATTCAGTTAGGCGCAAATGAAAAAATGCGGATTGCCTTAGTTGTCTCTGCACCCACAGATTTAAATCCGGTTGCCTACGAAGAAGTGCAGGCGGCGATAGAAACACTAGCCCAGGAACAACCAGAGCAGGTGGAATTGTTACCAGTAGTGAATCCAGCTAGCCGCAAAGCTATTAATGATATTCTAATTGAAAAGCCTCACATTTTTCATTTCATCGGTCATGGTCGTTTTCATAATGAAAATGGCGAAATTGCCTTGGTTGATGAATTCGATCAGGCACGCTGGATTAGCGCCAATGACTTTAGTGAGCTATTGAATCGCCATCGACCTGGAATTATTGTGTTGCAGGCATGTCAGGGAGCAATGGAGTCTACATCGAAACCATCTGTAGGGCTAGCTTCCAAGGTTGTACAGCAAATTATTCCTGTAGTCGTGGCCATGCAGTATCCAGTGTCTAATAGCACAGCTAGCCGATTTGCCTGCCACTTTTATAAACAATTAGCTCAAGGCAAGTCAGCGGATATAGCAGTACAGGAAGGACGACGAGAAATTAGTCTCCATGACTCAACAGGGTATGGGAAACGAGATTTTGCCACACCTGTGATTTTCATGCAAGTGCAAGATGCTCCAGTAGTTCAATCTCGAAATGAGTCAGTATTGCAACTTCTGAATCAGCCAGTTGTGCGAGACAAGCCAAGCCATAAACAGCTCCATGTAAAGGATGCTCGCCAATCACAAGGGGTAAAACGAGCGCTGTTGATTGGAGTCAGTGAATATGGAGAGGGGTTAGAGCCACTACCTGGCGCAACCAAAGATTTAGAGGAAATCAAACGAATACTGGGTTCCCCACAACTGGGTAATTTTGTTGATGTCAAAGCTCTCAGCAATCCTGATCGACAGGAAATGGCGGAGGCTATTGAAGAGTTATTCACCAGTTCTACAAAAGATGATTTGGTGTTACTGTTCTTTTCAGGTCACGGTGTTAAAGATAGCAGCAATCAACTGTACTTAGCAAATCGTATTACTCGTAAGAATCCACAGGGAGAACTAGTTAGGACAACCGCAGTTTCCGCTAAGGCTATCCATGACATTATGAAAGGTAGCCGCTCCAAGCGACAAGTGGTTATCCTCGACTGTTGCTTTAGTGCAGCTTTCCGTAAGGGTCTACTAGTTAAAGATGATGGCTCTGTCGATCTTCAAAATCAATTAGGAGGGGAAGGGCGTGCTATTCTCGCTTCTTCAACTGACTATTCCTTTAGTCAATTGGACAAACAGCTCTCAATTTACACTCAGTATTTGGTAGAAGGCATTGAAACGGGAAAAGCTGATTTGAATCGGGATAGAGTGATTTCTCTGGATGAGTTACATAAGTACATCAAAAATAAGATTCGAGAAACCCTTCCTGCCATGAATCCTAAAATCTATACTGATCAGGAAGGTTCTAAAATCCACATTGCTAATGCACCAAGGGATGATCGCCATTTAGGTAAGCCTTTAGTTACCGAAGAGGGGATACAGGCAAGTTCACAAGCAGATAGTTTGATAATACTTACCTTACTTAAGAAACTTCTATCAAAACCTGTTATAGTTATTACTGTTTTGGCTTCGGTCTTGATCGGTGTGGCTTATTTAGCGAAAGAATACTTGGATTGTAAGGATATATATATAAACGATTTTTACAAAGGTAAGAATCCTGAAAATGTAGTTAATAACCCTGATTTTCAAAGGCGATGTCAGCTATTTAAGCATTTCTTTTGGTAGATAAAAACTTGATTTTTTTTTATTCTAATTTACGATTGTACAAATTTTTCCATCTGGTTCATTTTTGCAGTCGTATAATAATTCTTTAAGAATCCAAAATTCATTATTATAATCCAGTTTTATTTTGACAAAATCGACATTATTATTACTGAATTCTTCTATAGAATTTACCTTAATACCTGATTGAAGGTAACCTACAATTGGAGTCTGATTCTTATTTTGGAATTTTCTCTTGTAATGTAGGGGTGCATAACATTTTGAAGTGATCCAATGACACATTAAGATGTGATGAGACTGAGCAAAAGCTTTTGTGAATATACCGAGCAAGAAAACAATGCTTACTCCAATAACAAAAATAACAAGAGATTTGATAATTTTGTTTTTCATGGCCAAGAGCAGAGTCGCAGAGTAATAGTTGGCTGATCAAATCTTCGCTACTCTTCAATGGAATCAGGATATTTTACTAAGAAAGCCAGAAATATCTCCAAAAATTAATGAAATGGCGGTAAACTCGCACAAAACAGTGTTTTACACTACTCAATTTTTCTGCTAAGTTAATTCTTTGTTTGAAGAAAAAGGTAAAAGGCAAAAGGCAAAAGGCAAAAGGCAAAAGGCAAAAGGGGACTTAAGCCACATTGACTGGTTTGATGGGATTGACCATAGGTCACGCTAAGGGATTGACAGTAGGTCACGCTATGCGATGAAGCGAAGCTTCCGCTAAAAGCGATCGCATTCACATCCCATCCCATCAAGCCGATATTACTTCAAAATCAGAAATCGTCTCAATCCACACCCGTGCTCCACACTTGAGGGGATCATCTGGGCGATACATCACCCGACAAGGGCCATTGACCTCTACCGTATGACCGTAAACATTTTTAGAGCCTCGCTTCACCGTAATCACAGGATTACGCTCCCCGGTCTTGAGATTTTGGCGAATGACTTTCTGGTTAACATGAATCACAGCCTTAGTGTACTCTGTACGCTTTGACCAGTTCCGTTTTGGTCCGCGAGTGCCAGGAGTGACCACCGGCATACCATCAAACAACGGAATCACCCAAGTTCTACCCACCTTATAAGCGCCTTTAACTCTGCCTTTGCCCAGAAGGTAACGGACGCGAGTGGCAGAAACACCCAGTAATTCAGCGGCTTGTGCGGTGGAAATCATCATGGGGAGTAAACCATTGCTTTAACGATATTATTATATTAACACTATTTTCCCAAAAATGCAAAGATTTGGAAAAACTATTGCACTGTCGCTATTTCAGGGCTTGTGGTAGGTGTGGTAAGTGTGGTAAATGTGGGTAGTGTTGTAAGTGTGGGTAGTGTGGGAGGTGTGGGAGTGCTAAAAAACTATTGCATTTTCACAATCTCAAGCAGTAGGGGCAACTGGGATTAGTGGGATTAGTGAGAGGAGTGAGATAAAAGTGTTATCAAAAACTATTGCATTTTCACAATTTAATGCTAATACCAAGTTGCGTGGCCAACGGCTGAATACTTACTTAAAAAAAATCAAAAATAATTATTTCCAGATCCGCTGTTCCCTATTTCCTACTCCCTTTGCTAAAAACTAATTGTTAAAATCCTTGATAACAAAATTCTTGGCCGACACCTTACTTAGTCAGGGATTATATAAAAAATCTCTAGCCTCAAGGTTAATAAAAAACTAAAAAAATTAAGTTAAAATTACATCTAGGTTAACTTTACAAAATCTTTATACCCTACTCAGATAAAATTACACTAAAAATTGACAGCGACTTCAAAAACAAGCTTTAACCAAACCTTATAATTATGTTTATATAATTACAATCAAAATTTAACCTGGAAATGAAACCATTACTAAGGGAGGTCAGCCAGTTTCAATCATCACGTAAACCTAGGCCAAGGCGATTTAATGTTGGCAACAATTACGTACTAGGTGATAGCTGAAAGCTGAAATGCTGACACAATTTAGCTAGTTTCTGTGCTTCTTCTCTAGATATAAAAACCCTAAATTCGAGAGTTTTAGTCTCGTTGATTCCAGGATTTTATGAAATTAAAAGGATTTGCATCTTTACCAGCTGATACCTTTGCAGAAGGACCCCAGTCTGGTGCAGACAATGGCAGGGGTGAACCGATTTCTGCCAATGGTCGCACGGGTCCGTTTGATGGACAACCTGTTCAAGGCTTTAGTGGTGTTCAGTTTGCTCCTAGTGGGGGTGGCTCTTTTTGGTTCCTATCAGATAACGGTTTTGGAGCCCAACAGAATAGTGCTGATTATTTGCTCAGACTCTATCAAGTTAACCCTGATTTCAAGGGTGCAGAGGATGGAGATGGTAGTGTTGAGATTGAAGGCTTTGTTCAACTGTCTGACCCTGATGGCAAGATTCCTTTCAAGATTGTCAACGAAGACAGTAGCGATCGCTTTCTGACCGGGGCTAATTTTGATATCGAGTCTTTTGTGATTGATGCTAAAGGCGATATCTGGATTGGTGAGGAATTCGGTCCGTTTATACTTCACTTCGATAGCACTGGTAAACTGCTCGAAGCCCCTATTTCCACTCCCAATATCCCCGGCAATACCACAGGGGAATTTGTGCGATCGCCTCAAAACCCAGATTTAAAGTTCAATACCCTTGATGGTGATCCTCCCCTAGTGATTGGACACCGGGGTGCTAGTGGTGATCGTCCAGAGCATACCTTAGAAGCTTACGCTCTTGCCATTGAACAAGGGGCTGATTTCATTGAGCCTGACCTAGTAATCACTAAAGACGGTGTCTTGATTGCTCGTCACGAACCGTTGCTAGATGATACCACTAACGTAGCTGAAGTATTTGGTGAAGACCGCAAGTCCACCAAACTTCTGGATGGTGAAGAAATTACTGGTTACTTTGCTGAAGATTTCACCTTAGCAGAAATCAAGCAACTGCGTGCTGTTCAGTCTCGTGACTTTCGTAGTGATGAGTTTGATGGTCAGTTTGAAATTCCCACTTTCAAAGAGGTTATCGAACTACTCCAGCAGGTAGAAGCGGAAACTGGTAAAAAAATCGGTATCTATCGTGAAACCAAGCATCCTACATTCTTCGATGACCAAGGCTTGTCCAACCTTACCTGATGGCAGACAATCCCTAATTGTTGCTAGCGATAACAATTTCAATGACAGCCAGATTACCCAATTCCTAGCATTTGGGCTAGACCTCGATAATATTCAATCTCCGACAGCAATAGTAGAAACTACCTCCGAGATTAACGGTACTCAAGGGGCTGACGAGTTGATTGGAACTATTGATGCTGATCTGATCAATGGCTTTGATGGAAATGATACCATTGCTGGGGGATTGGGTAATGATATCATATTTGGTGGCAATGGCGATGATATCCTACGGGGAGATAGCAATAGCAAGGCCCCAGGTGGTAACGCTGGTGGTGATGATATTATCTATGGTGGTTCAGGAAGCGATCGCATTGGCGGGAAATCTGGTAATGACTCCCTCTATGGTGGCTTCGGAGATGATCAACTCTGGGGTGATGCTGGGGATGACCTATTAAGTGGTGGTCTCGGTAATGATACTCTGACTGGAGATAACTTTTCTAATGGTAGTGGCAGTGATACCTTTGTCCTAGAGATTGGGGAAGGTACTGACACGATTACAGACTTCGAGCTGGGCACTGACTTAATTGGTTTAGGCAATGGTTTAAGCTTTGGTGATGTGTCTATCACCTCCGATAGTAATAATTCTCTAATCAATGTTGGAGATGAAACCCTAGCAGTAGTGTTAGGAGTAACAACCCTTGCTGAAAGGGATTTGGTGATCTTATAGCAATTCTCAAATTAGGAAGTAGGGGAATAGGGAGTCGGGAGATGGGGAGATTTGTATTAAGGGTAATAATCGAGACATCATAACTCCCTCACTTCCCAGATTCGCTGTTTCTTTATCAAACTACTTAATAATAGGTAACCTGGAATAGGTAAATTGGGATCATAACTAATGAGTTTTAGTTAGTTTTTAGCTAATTTTGCTTATAGCGGTTCTCATAGTAATGAGGTACAGATGATTGTTTACCTGTTCCCTGAGCCGAAGTTACCTGTTCCCGATTCCCGATTCCCGATTCCCGATTCCCGATTCCCGATTCCCGATTCCCGATTCACATCACAATTTAAATGTGTGACAGCTTAGTATTAGGAATTGGAGTCGGGAGTGTGAAGAGCTTTGGCCAAGAGGGTAAGACCCTACACCCACCCGATTTTGGATCCAAACCCAAACCTGTAGCTATTAATGTAAATTTTAAGTAAAGCTGACGTCACAAAAATAGCAAATTATGTAAGATTATGTAAAGGTTACTAGAGTAGACTCTTTTATAGTATAGTTTTACTTAAAACCAAAAAGCTCTTGAGTCAAGTAACCTATGGCTCAATTAGTCTGACCGATAGGATCGACTTGGAGGTTAAAGCTACCAAGATTACTTTGGTCATCTCCGAAGACGGTGCTTAGCCAGCGGGCATCTATAGCCCAGTTGCTTAGATCAAAGACAAAGGATTTGGATTTAGTTTGCTAATCGGAGAGTATCAAATCCAAGACAATAAAATTCAATAAAACCTTAAGTCTATGTTCCTGAACTAGTGATTGTAATGACATTAGGGAAAGGGTAAAATCTACTTGATAATAAATCGAATATCGGCTTAGGTAGACTCCTTTGAACTCCAGACAAAGGTTATGGGTAACTAGATAAATAAAGTCCATCTTGATGTGGCTCGATTATCAAGTTAAATGCTCATACCCAAATGGAGTCAAGGTTATGACTATGATCATGCTAGTAATAAGCCTAGTATGAGTGGGTAATTCCATTGGCTGTTCTTTTTGAATTAGTTCAGAATCAATGGGATGTTCCGTTAGCGAATGCAGATCAGATTGAGCAAATAGCTTATTCAATAACGTTCAAGAAAGCACAGATTGCTTGCTGTTATCTTGCTGTTATCTTGCTGCTATCAGTATTTGCGTTATTCAGCCATCGCTACACTATCTCAAGGTTAAAGGTTAATTATTAACACTAGCTGTAGAGTTCAGGCGCAAACCCTCACTAAGTAGGTAGGAAAAGTAGGTATAAAATTAACGTATTATGCTGACGTTTAACTGTTGAATATCAACGGTTAACCTTAAGGACAGTTAACAAAATAAAAAGTTAGCGCTAACACTACTAACCTAACTATTTAATTGAGCAACCCATACCAAAAAAATAAGCTAATTGTTATTCGCTTAATTATTTAGTATAAACGAAACTTTTAGCATTTTGCTGTTCGCGAAGCGGTTTCTTCGGAACAGGGGAATGAGTACATGATTATTGCTATAAAACTTTAAAGAAGTTGATAGCTAATAGCTGAACTGGGTACTCGCCATCTACTATCTAGGATAAATTTGTGGCAGATATATTAAATAAAATTGGCAGCTTTTCTAGTGAGATGGGGGCTGAAATTACCGCCTACGACCCCATATCTCAAGAGTTATTTGTAGTATCTGGTGGAACTGAGGTGCAAGTGCTAGACCTCAGTGATCCCACCAATCCAACTGAGGTAATACCACCCATTGATCTTGCTTCTTTGATACCTGACATTGACGGAGCAAATAGCGTAGCCTATAGCAATGGTTTACTGGCGCTAGCGTTAGAAGCTAGCACCTCTACTGATCCAGGTAAGGTAGCAATTATAGATATTGCTGCTTATAAGAACAATCCGGCTGACCCCAATGCCCTGAAGGTAGTGCAAGCGGGGCCCCTACCCGATATGCTCACCTTTACCCCTGATGGCACCAAAATACTGGTTGCTAATGAAGGAGTAGCGGATGATGGCATTGATCCTGAAGGATCGATCAGTATTATTGATGTGTCCGGTGGGATAGCAACTCTAACCCAAGACAATGTCGCCACAGCAGACTTCAGTGCCTTCAATGGTCGTGAAGCGGAATTCCGGGCAAAGGGTGTACGTATTTTCCCAGACAAGACTGTTGCTCAGGATGTGGAACCAGAGTTCATTGCTGTCTCAAGCGATGGTACTACAGCCTTTGTCAACCTCCAGGAAAACAATGCCTTTGGGGTGGTAGACCTGGAGTCCGCTACAGTGGTGGATATCGTGCCTCTGGGTGTCAAAGACCACAGCCAAGGTCAGCCCACCCTAGAGCTATTTGAGTTCAATGACTTGCCTGTACTTGGTACTACCGAAGGGGGTCAAGAGATTAAACTGGGCGGACTGTCTGGCTTATTCTACGAAGGGACGGATGCAGCAACTGGCAACTTGAAGTTTGTCACGGTTCCTGACCGGGGACCCCATGGCAAACCCACTGATGTGGATGGAGATGGGAGTAAGGAACGACCCTTTGCCTTACCGGATTACCAAGCTCGGGTGATCCGCTTTGAGTTAAATCCCAGCTCTGGCGAGATCACCATTACCGAAACCATTTTCTTGACCCGTCAAGATAGCACCACACCAATCACAGGACTACCCAATATTGCCGGGGTGGATGAAGAACCAGTAGACTTATCTGGCAATTTGCTGCCCTTAGATGAGTTTGGTGCTGACCTGGAAGGGGTAGTAATCGCTGCTGATGGCACCTTCTGGATGGTGGATGAGTACCGTCCAGCTATCTACCACTTTGATGCCCATGGTGTTCTGATTGACCGCTTTGTTCCCCAAGGAACAGCTGCCTTGGCTGGTGCAGCAGTGGGAACCTTTGGCACTGAGTCCTTACCTGAGGAGTACGCCAATCGCCGCCGTAACCGTGGCTTTGAGGCCGTAGCTCTGGATCCAGACGATAATATCCTCTACGCCTTTATTCAAACTCCTTTACAGAATCCAGACCGTGCTACCTCTGATAGCTCTGATGTGATTCGCATTCTCGGAATTGATACTACCACAGGTAATGCCGTTGCCGAGTATGTTTACTTGCTCGAAGACCCTGCTTTACGTAGTGGAGGACGAGTAGATAAGATTGGTGATGCGGTATACGCTGAGGATGGAAAATTATTTGTCATTGAGCGAGATTCCGCAGTTGGTGATACAGCGAAGAAGTTTATCTTCCAAATAGACCTGACAGCAGCCACTAATTTGCTTGCTCCGGATGCCCCCACACTACCCACTGGCTCTACTCTGGAGCAGTTGAGTGCAGATGACCTAGATGCTCTTGGGATTCAGGCGGTCAATAAAATTAAGGTGACAAACCTACCTTCGATTGGGTATCTCGCTGGTGATAAACCAGAAGGTCTAGCGCTACTGGATGATGGCAAACTGGCTGTACTCAATGACAATGACTTTGGAGTACTCGATCAGCAGATTCCGGTGGATGGCTCGGTTCCTCTGAACCCCAATCCAACTCCTGTGGTCTTAGGTCTGATCGACCTAGGTGAGAACAATGCCCTGGATGCCAGTAATGAGGATGATGGCATCAACATCCAAAATTGGCCCGTTTTCGGTCTATACCAACCAGATGCGATCGCATCCTTTGAGGCAAACGGTCAAACCTACTACGTCACTGCCAATGAAGGGGATATCAGGGATGAAGAGGAACGGATTGCAAACTTGACCCTCGACCCAGAGGCCTTTCCCGATGCTGAAACCCTACAACCAGAGTCTCAACTGGGTCGTTTGAGAATATCTACCATTGATGGGGATTTGGATAATGATGGTGATTTTGACCAGCTATTCTCCTACGGTGGGCGCTCCTTCTCAATTTGGGATGAGTTTGGCAACCTAGTGTTTGATAGTGGTGATGACTTTGAACGAATTACAGCTCAGCAAGTTCCTGAACTATTTAATTCTAGCGGCACTCCTGATACTTTTGACGACCGCAGTGACAATCAAGGACCAGAACCGGAAGGAATTGTCACCGGGGTCATTAATGATCGCACTTACACGTTTATCGGTCTCGAACGAATAGGCGGCGTGATTGTCTAGGATGTCACTAATCCCACGGCTCCTGAATTTGTCCAATATCTGCCCAATGATAATGGTGGCAATCCAGATGATCCAGTAGACCGTGAGCCTGAGGGGCTAACATTTATTCCTGTAGAAGACAGCCCCAATGGTGAACCCCTGCTGGTAGTGGCTCAAGAAGACAGTAAAACCATTACTGTCTTTTCAGTCAACCCCGGTCCGGGAACTCCATCAGATGACGAACTAGTTGGCACCGAAGCTGATGAGACAATCATTGCTGGAGCTGGAAATGATCTAGTTGCTGGTGGCTTAGGTAATGATACTATCTTTGGGGGTAATGGAGATGATATATTACGAGGTGACTTCAACAGCCGTTCCTCTAACAATACCCTTGGAGGGGATGATGTAATTTACGGGGGTGCTGGAAGCGATCGCATTGGTGGAAAAGCCGGTAATGATTCCCTGTTTGGTCAGAAAGGTGATGACCAAATCTGGGGTGATGCTGGGGATGACCTACTGCGAGGCGGTCTTGGCAATGATACCCTATTTGGTGATAATGGCTCTAGTGATGGTAGTGATACCTTCATCTTGGCCGCTGGTGAAGGAACTGATAAGATTGGGGATTTCCAAGTCGGTGAAGACTTGATCGGTTTAGTAGACGGGTTAACCTTTGGTCAGTTATCTGTTACTCAGGAAGGCAACAACGCTGTGATTAGCTTCGGTGATGAAACCTTGGCAATCCTGAATCAGGTGCAGGCTGAAACCCTGATCGATAATGCTGCTACGACTTTTATTTTTGTTGGTTAAGGCAGAGCCGTTGAAGGTGTAAGGTTGAAGGTGTAAGGTTGAAGGTGTAAGGTTGAAGGTTAACGGTTGAAGGTTAACGGTTGAAGGTTAACGGTTGACGGTTGTTCGCCCTTGGCGTTTGGTGTAGGGTAGGTTGTCTGTCAGAAGGCAGAATGTAGAATTCTTAATTCTTAATTCTGCCTTCTACATTCTTAATTCAAAAATGTTGTTCGCCCTTGGCGTTTGGTGTAGGGTAGGTTGTCTGTCAGAAGGCAGAATGTAGAAGGCAGAATGTAGAATTCTTAATTCTTAATTCTTAATTCTACATTCTTAATTCAAAAGGGACTCTAATGGTTGACTACCCATGATTGATTTCACAGTTGCTATCTGTACCTATAACGGCGAAACTCGTCTACCTAAGGTTTTAAAGCGATTACTGTATCAAATTAAAACCGACCATTTTGCTTGGGAAATTCTGATTATTGATAATAATAGTACTGATAATACCAGCAAAATTGTTGAGGAATATCAATCCTATCCAGGAGCTTATCCTATTCGATATTACTTTGAACCAAAACAGGGGATAGCATTTGCTCGACGCCGTGCTATCCAAGAGTCTAAAGGTGACTATGTCGGTTTTTTAGATGATGATAATATCCCTACTCCTGATTGGGTTAGTGCTGCCTATAATTTTGGTCATTCCCATCCAAAAGCTGGTGCTTATGGTAGTCAAATTTATGGAAACTATGAAGTTACACCACCGGAAAACTTTCAGCGAATTGCTTGTTTTATAGCTATCATAGAACGAGGTCAAGAGCCATTTTGTTATCAGCCTCGTCAAGGGTTATTTCCTGTCGGTGCGGGGTTAGTGATTCGTAAGCGAGCCTGGTTAAATAATGTTCCTGAACAGCCTTGGCTCAAGGGGGTATGTGCGACATCCCTATCTGCTAAAGGAGAAGATATAGAAACCTTATCGTATATTCAAAAAGCGGGTTGGGAAATTTGGCATAACCCTCAAATGTGTATTGAGCATCAAATCCCAAAATGGCGTTTGGAAAAAGACTATTTATTGAAATTATTTCGAGGTGTTGGGTTAAGTCGGTATCCCACTCGCATGTTGCGCTTTCAACATTGGCAAAAGCCTATCATGATTCTAGTTTACCTAATCAATGATTTGGGCAAGACTATGCTTCACCTGATTAGATATCGCCAACACCTCAAGACAGATTTAGTAGCAGCTTGCGAACTGGAACTTTTTGTGAATAGCTTGTTTAGTCCATTTTATCATTGGATTTTTGGGAATCAGTAATTAATGAATCATAAGGCAAAATGCTGGCATGTATGAATAGGGAATAGGGAATAGGGAATAGGGAACAGGAAACAGGAAACAGAGTGTGGGGAGAGGGGGTAGTGTGGGTAGTGTGGCGAGAGCGAAGAAGTAGTTTTCGATAATTGGGTATAATTACAAACATTTTTTTACTCCCTACTCCCTACTCCCTACTCCCTACTCCCTACTCCCTACTCCCTACTCCCTACTCCCTACTCCCTACTCCCTACTCCCTACTCCCTACTCCCTACTCCCTACTCCCTACTCCCTACTCCCT
>NZ_JAAHHX010000250.1:0-2640 GCF_010672065.1 Moorena sp. SIO4A1
TCTAGCATCCGTTGGAAACTGGTGCCATGGGTGCTAACTCGATAGGCTAATGTGGTTAGGCCAGGGGAATTGTAGTGGGATGTCATATGTATAGAACAGGGAGTGTGGGGAGATGGGGAGATGGGGAGATGGGGAGATGGGGAGATGGGGGGATTTTTATTAAGGGTCATTATCCGGACATTCTATCCTATAGAATAATCCGGACATCCTATCCTGTATAATAGAACTGGGAACAGGTACGGTAGAGCCCTAATTATCCTGACATGATATTATTTGATCGCTGCCAGAGCGCGATCACGACAAAGCTTCAGCCGTTCAGCTAAAACCAGCACTTGGGGTTCCCGGATAACCGAGAAATGGTCGCCGGGAATTTCGTGTACTTCTATTTCCCCACCGACCAAATTGCGCCAACCTAGAGTGGGATCACCAGCTATGTCTATGGGCTGCTCGCTGGAATTGAACAGGGCAATATTCCCTGGATAAGGTTGCGGTTCATAATTATAAGACGCAAAAGCCGTAGTTTTAAAAACCTCGAACAAGCTTTCAACATCCTCCACTTTTACCTCTTCCGGCAGCAAATCAAACATTTTAGCTCGTTCCAGGACATATCCCAATCGCTCCTCTGGCATCAGTTGTTGGAGTTGAGCGACAGATACCGGCACTTCCTTCCCCCGAGGAGCGCCCATTTCCTGAGCAAATTCTCTTGGATAGTAAATATCCAGACCCAAGTTTCTTCCAGGGGTGCTGTCAACTAGAAGCCTGTGGTGTTCTGGACCCGAGGATTGTATCAGTCCTAGCAATGCTAAGGTATCCCCTTGTTGGTGTAACTGTTGTGCCATTTCTAATGCTAAGTGACCGCCCACACAAAAACCAACTAAATAGTAGGGACCCCGAGGTTGAATAGTTTTAATCCCTTTGATGTGGTGAATAGCGAGGTCCTTGAGAGTGCTAAAAGGTTCCCGTTCCCCATTGAGACCGGGGGCTTGCAAGCCGTAAATCGGTTGCTCGGTCCCCAGATTGCGGACTAAATCGAGATAAAATAAGACAGTGCCGCTGCTGGCAGGGACTAAGAACAGAGGTGGTAAATTTCCATCGGGCTGCATTGCCACCAGGGTAGACATTGACCGAGAATCTGGGTCAGAGCGAATAGAAGTAGCCAGCTGCTCGATAGTCGGATTTTGTAACAGCGTGGCCAAAGATAGATTTTTGTCAAACTGCCGTTGAACCCGAGCGATTAAAGCGATCGCTAACAACGAATGACCACCGATATCAAAGAAATTATCTCGGACTCCTACGGGAGAAACCTCTAAAACCTCCGACCAGATTTGTGCCAGTTGTAATTCAAGGGTATCCCGAGGTGCAATAAAATTAGCATTGCTACCGCTAGTTCCCTCCGGTGCGGGAAGCGCCCGGCGGTCAATTTTGCCATTGGGAGTCAGGGGCAGGGAATCTAGCATCACAAAAGCCGAAGGCACCATATAGTCCGGCAGCTTTTGCTTCAGAAAATCCCGCAGTTTCGGCGTCAGTTCTCGCACCTGCTTCCGATACAAAGGGTTATTGGCAAAATCGCTCCAATTCTTCCAAGGAGATAGAGAGCGAGGCCGATCGAAAACTATTGTCGGAACCACATAAGCCACGAGGCGCTTGTGACCTGCTTGATCTTCCCGGACGATGACAGCACTTTGCCCAACTTCCGGGCGGGTCGCCAGTACCGATTCGATTTCTCCTGGTTCGATGCGGAAGCCACGAATTTTTACCTGGTTGTCGATGCGACCGAGAAGTTCGATGTTACCGTCCGGGAGATAGCGTGCCTTATCCCCCGTTTTGTAAAGACGTGCTCCTGCCTCTTGGCTGAAAGGATTGGCAATAAACTTTTGCGCGGTTAATTCCGGACGGTTGAAATAGCCTCGGGCTAGACCCACACCCCCGATATGCAGTTCCCCCGGTACGCCGATGGGAACCGGTTGGAGAGCATCGTCGAGAATATAGAGAAGTATGTTGGCAAAGGGTTTGCCGATAGGAACTGGAGACTCTAGGGGTAGATTAATCTCGGTACTTTCAAAATAGCAACTGTCAATAGTTGCTTCGCTCGCTCCATAAGAATTTACTAACCGAGTTTGGGCACCGCAGAACTGTCTAAATTTTTGGTATTCTTTGACAGACCAACTATCAGAACCGATCACCAGTAATCCCATGAAATCGAGGTTTTGCTTGGTATTCTCCAAATACTCAATTAAATACCTCATCACTGCTGGCACAAATTCGGCACAATCGACTTGCTCTTGGAGCATCAACCGATACAGCTTTTCTGGTTCCAACAAAAATTCCCTCGGACAGAGAACTAATTTAGCTCCTGAACAAAGGGCTCGCACCCAATTTCCTGTAAAAACATCAAAGGAGAAACTCGCCATTTGCAGATGGCTGTTCTCTGGACTTAGTTGATAGGCTTGCTCCCAAGCTCGATAAGCATTCACCAGACTTTGATGTTCGACTTGCACTCCTTTTGGCTTTCCCGTCGAGCCTGAAGTGTAGATGACGTAAGCCAAAGAAGTCGGTTTGGCACGAAGCCCGAGATTTTCCTGACTATACTGAGAAATGACCGACCAATCTTTATCCAAGAAAACAATCCGCCCCTGGCTT
>NZ_JAAHHX010000251.1:0-2624 GCF_010672065.1 Moorena sp. SIO4A1
CAGTAACAACTTACCAATTAAGCCATTTGGCTGATTTTTGCAATGAGGGGTGACACCCCTCATTTACTCAGGTATATTTGAAATATAAGATGCACCCTGATGATCGAGAGAGTCAGTAACACGGCTCTCTTTTTTTTTGCCTGTTGCCTGTTGCCTTTTGCCTTTTGCCTCTTCCCTTGTTTATAGCGCTATATCACTCCTGCCAAGACTCAAACCGACCTGGCAAAAGTACTTTTCTGATAGTGTTCACGTCAATTCTTGTCCACTGTTCCCTGTTCCCTGTTCCCTGTTCCCGACTTCTGCAAGAAGTCTAATATATTGTCTAACTGCAAGAGCCGAATCTAGCTGCAACGCCTCACCAGCAAGCATCTCGGCCTGGTTGATACTCAACTGTGTAATAACTGAAATCACAGTAGCGATCGCAGGTGGATTCACACTCAACTCATCCACCCCTAACCCTAATAAAATCGGTATCCCTACTGGATTCGATGCCAACTGACCACAGACACTAACTGTAATCCCTGCTTGATGAGCAACGCTTACCGTTTGGTGAATCATCCGTAGCACAGCCGGTTCAAGGGCATCAGCTAGCTTCGCCACCTTGGGATTAGTACGGTCAGCGGCCATTACATATTGACTCAAATCATTAGTACCAATGCTGAAAAAGTCCACTTCAGCCGCTAACTGATCAGCCATGGTTACTGCTGCCGGGACTTCTACCATAATCCCCACTGGCATCTGTTCATTAAAACGATACCCTTCTTGGCGCAACTCGGCTTTAGCCTCTGCTAGGATTTCCTTAGCAGCCCTTACCTCTTCTACTGAAGAAACCATGGGAAACATCACCTTAATATTGTGTCCATAACTCCCTCGTAGAATCGCCCGCAGTTGGATTTTGAGCATCTCTGGACAATCCAAACTCTGACGAATTCCCCGCCATCCTAGGAAAGGGTTAGGCTCTCGGGTGTGCCGATCAGAGGAAGCATCAGAAGACGCTAGATTCAGGAAGGGAATGGGCTTGTCACCGCCAATATCTAAAGTACGAATCGTTAGGGGATGGGTACCCATAATTTCCGCAATGGCTTGATAGGTTGCCAACTGCTCTTCTTCCATCGGA
Source organism: Moorena sp. SIO4A1 (assembly GCF_010672065.1). Lineage (NCBI taxonomy): Bacteria > Bacillati > Cyanobacteriota > Cyanophyceae > Coleofasciculales > Coleofasciculaceae > Moorena > Moorena sp. SIO4A1. The sequence continues at coordinate 1,118 of NZ_JAAHHX010000251.1, forward strand.
ATAGTTAAGCGTTCCAGATAAAGAAACTCGGTCCTAAGTAAACCTATCCCTTGAGCACCACAATCGAGAGCCAATTTAGCATCAGCCTCTCCCAAAACATTTGCCATCAAGGGAATTGTGTGTCCATCTTGAGTAATTACCTCCCTAGGTAATTCATCCTTACTGTTGCTCTGTAGCTGTAATTCTTGCTTTTGTTCCTCAGAAGGCTCTACCCAAATTTGACCGGTTGTCCCATCCATGGCCAACTCCGTACCAGCTGGCAACGACAACACATCCTGACCAACACCAACCACCATCGGTATACCGAGCATATTGGCGATCAGGGCACTATGGGCTGTAGCACTTCCACTAGCGCAACAGATACCTAGGACTTGGATCGGATTTAGTTGCGCGACCTCAGAGGGGGTTAAATCAGCAGCAACCAGAATACCAGGCTCAGTCAGATCTAGACAGGTTTCTTTCCTATTCGTCAGTAATCGCAACACTCGCCAGCCGACATCGATCACATCATTTCCCCGAGCTTGCATGTAGGAGTCTTCCAGAGTTTGATAATTTGCTACGGTTTCATCGATCACAGTTTTCCAAGCCGCCCCTGCCCATAGATGCTGGTCAACTATAATCTGATAAGCTCTATTAACTAGGGCTGGATCCTCTAAATAGAGCAAGTGAGCCTGAAAAATATCTGCTTGATCGTTAGTAACAGTATTGATCAGGTGTTGAAGTTGCTGTTGTGCTGTTTTAATAGCAAGTTGTAGGGTTTCCCACTCGCCTTGAGGATTATCTGTTTGCTCTTCAATAATCTCTGGAAGTTTGGGTTGGTAGACAATAACCGCTCCCATAGCAATACCAGCAGCAGCGGGAATTCCAACTAACCTATCAAGTGTGACCGATGACGGGTGAAGGGATCGGTTACTGGGAGGGTTAGAATTTTGCTTGATGTCTTTTTTTGCTTTATCTAGTTTTTCCCCAAAATTGTTATCTACTAGCTGCTGCAAAGCTATCAAGGCTAATTCCGCATCTTCTCCTACTGCTTTGATGACTATTTCATCTCCCTTTTTGATACCTAAAAGCATCACATTATTAATGCTTTTTCCATTAACTATATTGCTAGTTTTGGTGATATTTTGTAACGTAATTTCTGAGTTAAACCGATTAGCCGTAGTAACCAGTTGCGCAGCAGGACGAGCATGAATTCCCTGTGGATTCTCGATAGTAAGATGGATTTCTTTGGTTGTAGAAGCTGGGATTGTAGACTCTTTAAAATTGGAGGTTGATTTATTCTCAGTACTATCAGTACTATAGGACTTAGGAAGTTTAGTTGGTTTTGCCCCCCTAACCCCCCAAATCTGGGGGGCACTATTCTCAAAGTCCCCCAAGTTTGATACCGCTGGCGAAATTAATATTTGTTTAGACATAGGTCAACCGGTCGGCCCAAGAGCAGCAAAACGAGAACATCGGGTAGCTGCAAATGGAACTCCCTGCCACCAATTAACCAAACGCACAATAT
>NZ_JAAHHX010000252.1:0-2616 GCF_010672065.1 Moorena sp. SIO4A1
CTTCTCTTAAATGAAGCGTACGCAGAGCCCTGGCTTTAGCCAGACCACGAAGTGCGCCCTTCAGGCGATCATGCCAAAGAGATGCCCCTTCGCGATCGCATTTATTTTGACTTTTCAGACATCCTCTTAGAATTTAGAATTAAGAATTCAGTAAGCCTGTTTCTTATACTGATCAGGTATATTCAAGTTTCTTACCCTGACTCCCGACTCCCCGACTCCCGACTCCCGACTCCCGACTCCCGACTCCCCGACTCCCGACTCCCGACTCCCGATTCCCGATTCCCGACTCCCTACTGCTATGGAACTGCAAGCATTACCCGTAACCTACACTGACATAGAAGCTGCCGCCAAACGCCTATCGGGCAATGCCCATCAAACCCCAGTCCATACCTCCAGAACGGTCAACCAGCTCACCAACGCTCAAGTCTTCTTCAAATGCGAAAACTTCCAACGTATTGGTGCCTTTAAGTTTCGAGGGGCTTATAACGCTCTGTCACAACTATCTGAAGCACAAAAACAGCGAGGGGTTCTCACCTTTTCTTCTGGTAATCATGGCCAAGCGATCGCATTATCTGGCACTATCCTCGGTATCCCCACCACTGTAGTGATGCCCAAAGATGCCCCAGCGGTCAAGCAAGCCGCTACCCGTGGCTATGGTGCTGAAGTAATTTTATATGATCGCGCTGAATTGAGACGGGAAGCATTAGCCGAAGAGTTATCACGCGATCGCAAACTCACCATCATTCCTCCCTACGATCACCCCCACATTATTGCTGGACAAGGTACTACTGCCAAAGAACTCCTAGAACAAGTCGGTCCACTGGATCTGTTACTGGTGTGTTGTGGTGGTGGTGGCTTACTCTCAGGATGTGCGATCGCAACCAAAACCCTATGTCCTAATTGCCGTGTGATTGGTGTAGAACCAGCACAGGCCGATGATGCCACCCGTTCCTTCCATAGCAAAATCCTCCAAACTGTTGACAATCCCAACACTATTGCTGACGGAGCCAGAACTCCCAGCCTCGGCAAACTTACCTTTCCCCTAGTCCTTCATTACGTTGATGACATGGTAACTGTATCGGAAGCTGCGATTATCCGTACCATGTTTTTCCTCTGGGAACGGCTAAAAATTGTAGTTGAGCCCACTGGTGCCTTAGCTGCTGCTGCCCTACTTGAAGGGATTATTAAAATGCCCAATGCTCGGATTGGTGTCATTATCAGTGGTGGCAATGTCGATTTGAAACAAATTGGTCAATTGACTGGAAAATAGATACTATATCATGTTCGGTTGAAAACTTATAAAAGTAGGTAATAGGGAACAGGGAACAGCGGATCTGGGAACAGGGGATGACGAGGGAAATTACCTCCGAAAAGTCAGCTATGTTTTTTTTTATAAATGATTATCTGAACATGGTATAATCCCTGTTCTGTCACTTTCCGCAATCAAATTAAGAACTGGGAGATTTATAGCGTTTTCCAGCCTAATGATGTACACATATTTTTTTATTTTTACGTGTTGCCTGTTACTTGCTTACTTGTTCCCTATTCCCTATTCCCTATTCCCTGTTCCCTAAAACCCAAATGTACCTCACATAATTGAAAACCGCTATACCATTAATTAATAAGGCCAAGATGACATACTTTGAACAAGAGGATATCCTTCACCTTACCCTGTCTGATGAACCAGAAGCAGGTAGTGTCGAAATTAGTCCTAACATTACCGCCGAACTCAATGAAGCAGGAGAATTAATTGGAATAGAGATTATCCAAGCAAGTTTCTTCATCCGAGACGCGATTCTAGAATCAGCCCAGGGGAAGCTCTTGAATCTTTCGGCTAAGCATTCAGCTTAGGGACTTGCGTGTAAAAAAAATACCAATTAAAGTAGGGTGGGCAAAGTTATCTTATCTAGAAGACTCATTTTAACCAAAATGTTTTTGCCCACCCTACAAGCTAAAATCTGGTCTTTTATTTTTTGGCTACTTGCGTGTAAAAAAAATACCAATTAAAGTAGGGTGGGCAAAGTTATCTTATCTAGAAGACTCATTTTAACCAAAATGTTTTTGCCCACCCTACAAGCTAAAATCTGGTCTTTTATTTTTTGGCTACTTGCGTGTAAAAAAAATACCAATTAAAGTAGGGTGGGCAAAGTTATCTTATCTAGAAGACTCATTTTAACCAAAATGTTTTTGCCCACCCTACAAGCTGAATGCTTACCAAACCACACCAAGTATAGGAAACTTACTTACTGGCTATCTCAGATTTTTGGTTTAAATCTTCCACTAACTTTACTAGATCACCATTAGTCTCTGCCCATGACTCCCGCTCATTCCTAACTTTACCGAGGTGGGATTCAACATTGTCTGGTGTAATTAGAACACCAAAATCCTCTGGAACAGTGTGAGCTTGATAACTGAATAGGCGATTCAGGATTAGATCACCTACTTCTTCGCGATAATGAGAGCTATCCCAATAGTTTTTCATCTCTTCGCTAATCGCTTCTGTGGTAATGCTGTTATAGCCAGAGAAATCCCACACTGGTGTAATCTCCACTAACCGACGTTTCCATTCTTCAAACACTGGCCACAGTCTGGTAACCCGAAGACTTTCCCATTGAG
>NZ_JAAHHX010000253.1:0-2612 GCF_010672065.1 Moorena sp. SIO4A1
AGCCCTTTTTGGCTATTTGGTGTATTTCCAAGGGTTTCGTCTGGGTTTGAGGCTTTTGTCTTGCTCAAAACACTCGCGCGTCCCCCGAGGCAACAACAAGCGCGGATCTGATTCATTTCTCACCAATTCTGCTGATTAGCCTAGTCTAACTAATCTTCCCCAACTTCCCCACCTTCGGTAGCTTGCCGACTTTCCTTGTTAGGTGCGCTCTTACCATTAAGAATTAAATTCCCGTGACGGTGCGCGCCTGTTGATGCAAAGCGCGAGTGGTTTTGGGTCTGTGTGCGGAACACCACCATTCTCCTTTGGAGAAACTACGTGAACGCACCGCTGTTTGCCCCGTGGAAACCCCCGTCAGGCCACTGCATCGGTTGTTGATTTAGATTCGCGCAAGGGCAGCAAACAGCTGTGCCCCCTCCGACGCGAGCATCTTACCCAAGCGACTTCAAAGAGCGCGACCGATGGGAATGCTAGGATAATAATTTATATAGGAGGCTTAATAGGAGGCTTAATTGTGGTATTATCATTTGCACAAAGAATTAGTTTCAGATCAAGGTAGGTCGGGTATGATAGTTTTCCTGGTGGAATAAAACCAATAGATCAAAGATCACTTTCTGTTTTTTGAAACAAACATTTAAGTCTGGCTCTGGTTGACCGAGACCCAGAACGTCTGAGCCGTCAGGGAAAGAAGACCATTACCAGTTCAAGTAGCTCACAATTATGATAACGCCACTGTCACACCTGCATGGGTTTTTGGAAAAGCTTCTTTAGCAGTTCTGACACTGCTTTGCCTCAAACACGACCGGAAGGAGATACCGTAGAAGGTGTAAAATATCGCACCGACGGTACCTCACGGGTATTTTTCAGTACAACACGAGAAATTGACCTGTACGAATTGGAAGAACTTTGTGATGCTGTTGGTTGGTCTCGCCGTCCTCTGCGCAAAGTTAGGAAAGCCATTCAGCATAGCTTTTTGGTTACTTCTATGTGGTACCAGCGAGGTAACACGAGGCGCTTAATTGGCTTTGCCCGTGCCACTTCTGATCATGCTTTCAATGCGACAATCTGGGATGTAGTGGTTCATCCAGATTTCCAAACCAAGGGACTGGGCAAAGCTTTGATGAGATATATGATCAAAAAATTGCGCAGCCAGGATATTAGCAATATCACCTTATTTGCTGATCCTCAAGTGGTAAGTTTTTACCGTAAAATGGGATTTATGCCTGACCCAGAAGGTATTAAAGGCATGTTCTGGTATCCAGATTAATCTCGAGTACACACAAAGCGCCAAAAGTGAGTTATACTGGTTATACTACATTAGAGGTAGCACCCGGGATGTAGCGCAGCTTGGTAGCGCGCCTGCTTTGGGAGCAGGATGTCGCAGGTTCAAATCCTGTCATCCCGATTTTAAATTCATAAGTCAATCAGTCCATAAGTAAATCCGTAAATCAGTCAAGACACTAGGGTAAACTCAGTGGAACTTGATACAGTCAGGTAAAGTCAAACTTGATACAGTCAAACTTGATACAGTCAAACTTGATAAGAGTTAGCTACAGGGGGATTAAACGCCACTGATCAGCTAAGTTAACAAGCCAGGTCAAGCTATGATCGATCAAGTTTGATTTGAATCTCTGCCTCTACTAGAGGTTAGTGAGGTGCGTTCAGATCTCTCAGTGAGCAGGGTATTCTAGTTGTAACAGGCTCTTCTTCGTTAAAATTCGAGGTAATTTCTATGAAATCATTGTTCCGTTGGGGCACAACATTAAGTTTAGTAGCGAGTGCCTTACTAGGCTCAGTGAGTGTGGAAAATTTAGCGGCACTGGCTCTGACCGAAGAGCAGGTAAGAGAAAAGTTGAAAGCTGTACCTGTATTTGCAGTTACTGATAGTAAAGGTTCGCCACTAGTAGCCTCAATTCCAGATCAGCAAGATCAAAAGAAGACTACCTCAGTGGCAGGTGTGTTTATTAGCCAAGAAGATGCTAATGCGTTTGTACAGCGTTTAAAGCAGGAGAATCCTGAGCTAGGTAAGAAGGTACAAGTAGTTCCTGTATCTTTGGGGGAAGTTCATGAGCAAAATCAAAAGAATCGCACTGTTCCCAATGGTTTAAATTTTGCCTACATACCAAACCAACAGCAGGTAAAGCAGGCACAAGCGATCTGGAACCAAAATGGTCAAGAAAAAAAGCCATTTCAGGGCGTACCGCTGTTTGTTGCCAAAGAAGCTAGCAACAGCGGATACCTCACTATTCAACAAAATGGGGTCTCATCAATTCCGTTCTTTTTTAACAAAGAGCAATTGCAGAGTATAGTGAATCGCTATAAGCAGCAAGACCCTAACTCCCAGGTTAAGATAGAGGTAGTGCCTCTAGAGGGCGTTATTAAAACCTTACAGGAGAGGAACGATCAGCAACTAGAGAAAATCGTACTAGTGCCATCCCAGGAATCCCTGAAATTTTTGCAAGGTCTGTCCCAAAATCAACTCCAACGTCCAAATCAATGATTATGGATCAGCGGTGGGTGGTCTCGGGAAAAGAACTCTGGCAGTGGCGTCAAGATGCTTGCAAGTCTGCAGCTGAGGCAGGTGTCTCTACAGCTGAAGTGGACTGGTTGCT
>NZ_JAAHHX010000254.1:0-2611 GCF_010672065.1 Moorena sp. SIO4A1
AATTTTCGGAAGTATAAAACCACAACTAGGAAAAAGGGGTATATAACTCTAATAAAACCATCAAATAAAAGCTTAAAGGGAATCAAGAAGAAGATAAAATGGGAATTCGCTAAGCTAAAAGGAGCATCCGTTCAGCAGCTCATATGGAAGTTACAACCAATCATAAGAGGTTGGACAAACTACCATAACGGAGTAGTAGCGAAGGAAACATTTAATAAACTAAATGATTACATCTCATGGAAGCTAGTAAGATGGTGCAAGAGGAGATACCCAAAAAAAGACTGGAAGTGGATAAAAGAAAAACACTTCGGATGTTTCTGTCCCGGAAGAGAAGACAAACAGGTCTTTGGAAGTAAAGAACAATACCTGGATAAAGCACCATGGACGAAGATAACTAGACACACATTAGTCACCTATGATTACTCGCCAGACAATCCAAATCTACAAGAATACTGGAGAAAGAGGAAAGAAAGGCAAAGTAAGAAAACGGCTGAAGGTAGACTGCCAAAAGGCAGGAACAAAATAGCCCTAAGGCAAAAATACAAATGTCCATATTGTCGACAACAACTAGGGGACTACGATAGGGTACATCTACACCACATTGTTCCTAAGGAACATGGGGGACAAGACAAATACAACAATCTAGTATACGTCCATGAGGAATGCCATCGAACCATCCATGCCTTGGGGGCAACTAAACCCGAAATACAGACAAGACTGTATTTCGGGATAAAAACCCCTCCTAAAAACCGGATACAAAAACCAAAAGGTACAAAACCGGGTAATAAGGAAAAGAGTTGCACAAAATAACGTGTCGTTTCGGAGTTGGTTGCGCCGTGTACTTGGAGACTTGTTCGCACGGTGCTTAGGGGGCGAAGAGGGAGTAATCCCTCTGACCTACCCAATAGTTAAAAATGTCATAACGATGTGGGAGTGTCAAAGCTCCCCTACCCATCTTGGTTAGATCGAGACCTAACTGTTTGGCTACTTTCCTAGTAATATTTCATTAAACTAAGCCGGTGAGTCGCCTCATCGACTCGTCTTCAAAACCGGACGTGAAAGTTTCCCTTCATCCGGCTCCTCATCATAGGAACCATTGTCATTGGTACCTCATTAACGGATTGTTATCTAACTCATTAGAGTTGATTTTCTTTCCGTGTTTTTCATCGTGGCAATGTAGGTGTAACAATTTCAGATTCTTGTCTAGATTGCTTCCACCGAGTGCGCGTGGTATTATATGGTGCTTTTCAATTAAATCTCCATCCCTGAATGTGAGTCCACAATGGGTACATTTTCCTTTTTGTCGTTTCAAAAGTCTTCCCTTTTGGCTAGACATCTCGGGATGTTTTCCCATTCGGTTACTCCAATATATTAGGTCACCGTCGAATGGACTTCGGATTCCTTTGACTTTGGTATGCCTGACTATTTCAGTCTTGGCATGTTTCTGGAGGTAATTCTCCTCGTCGGTCATGAATATCCAGTTGTCCGTTATCGGGGCTTCCCAAGGTTTCTTCGGTTTTTCTACCTTTGTACCCCAATATTTCTTATTCACCCAGGATTTTGATTTTTTGGGATGTCTCCTGTATCCCCATCTTTGAAGTTTGTTCCAGAGTAGGTAGTCTAGCTTTTTGTAAGTTTCCTTACTACATACTGACCTATTGTAGTTACACCATCCTCTTATAATGGGTTTGAGATGCCTGATTAAGGCTTCTTGTGGAGCGGCTTTATGGTTGTCTATTACCTTAGAAAGTCGCTCATAATACTCCAAGACATTCTTTTGAGATGGTTTGATGATGGTTTTGAAACCTTGCTTCGATTGATACTTCCCGACTTTATATTGTCGGATGTTGAATCCCAGAAAATTGAATCCATCGTATGTGTGTACCAACCTAGTCTTGCTTGGTTTCAGCTCCAAGCCTATGTCTTTTAGCCATTCACTGATGATTCGAAGACATTCTTCTACCACTTCCTGGTTTTCGTGCATGATGACAAAATCATCTGCATATCTTATAAGATTCATGCCTTGTCTTTTTTGACTTTTTGCCCTCCCTTTTATTTTTATTGTCTCGGCATATTTCTTAATGTGTTCTTCCATTCCGTGGAGGGCTATGTTCGCCAAAAGTGGAGATATGATGCCACCTTGGGGAGTGCCTTCTTTTGTAGGAGAGAATGTACCCTTATCCATCACGCCTGCTTTTAACCAATTTTTGATTAATCGTCTCATGGATGGAAAAGTATTCAGTTTTATAAGAAGAGCATCATGATTGATTTTATCAAAGCACTTTGCGATATCGGCGTCAAGAACCCATTTAGGTTTATGATTAATACCTGTGAATATTGCTTCGATGGCATCATGACATGACCGTCCTGGTCTGAACCCATAAGAGTTTGGTTCAAATCTCGCTTCCCATTCCGGTTCAAGGGCTTGTTTGGCGAGGGCTTGGAGGGCGCGGTCGTAGATGGTTGGTATCCCGAGAGGCCGTTTTTCCTTCCGTCCAGGTTTAGGAATCCAAACCCTTCTGGTTGCCTGAGGCTTCTTATAAATTTTCAGGCTGGCTACTAGGCGAGTCTCTGCTTATTGGTTAAAGCTTTTTGACCGTCTATTCCGGCA
>NZ_JAAHHX010000255.1:0-2609 GCF_010672065.1 Moorena sp. SIO4A1
TAAATCGGGTAAGTCAGCGGGATTGCTCCCGCTTCGTCCCCAAAGCACCGTGCGAACAAGTCTCCAAGTACACGGCGCAACCAATTCCAAAAGAACTCACTTATCATTGCTACTTCTTTTCCTTGACTTGCGGTTTTGTACCTTTTGGCTTTTGTTCCGTGTCTTGGAGGGTTTTGTTATCCCGGCTTTCAGCATTTTCTGTATGTCTGGATTAGTAGCACCCAAGGCATGGATGGAATGGTGGCAGTCCTGATGTAGATAAATCATGTTATCGTATGTGTCTTTGCCACCGAGGTGTGATGGTGTTATATGATGAACGTGAATTTCATCAAAAGCCTCTAGAGGCTGATTGCAGACAGGACAGATGTAGTTCTGTCTGTTTGCTATTTTATCCTTACCCTTCGTGAACCTTCCTTTCGCTGTCTTTTTTCTTTGCTTAAGGCTTCGCTTTTCCCAGTATTCGACCAGAGTTGGGTCATCGGGACTGAAAGTGTGTTGGACAAGCGTGTGACGTTGGATAGGTATCCATCGGAGTTTATGCACGTATGCATGTTTTTCGGATTTGTCTCCAAATACCCAGTTATCATCCCTACCTGGGCATAGGCAACCGAAATACTTATCGGCTATCCATTCCCATGATTTATTGTGATGTTTCCGTTTACCCCATCGTTTTAGCTTCCAAGATATGTAATTATCCAAATCTGAAAATATTTCTTTGGATACTGCACCGTCGTGGTAATTGCCCCATCCCCGGATTTTGGAGTTGAGGTCTTTGATTACCTTGGTGGTTGGTACTCCTTTAGAGGTTCCAAAGAGTTTCTTGAGTTCATCCTTGAATTTCTGCACGTTCTTTTTGGAAGGCTTGATGAGAGTTATGAGACCCGATTTGCGTTTTGTGGTTTGGTATTTACGGAAATTCCAGCCCAGGAAGTCAAAGCCTTCGGTTAGATGTTTTACGTTGGTCTTTTCCTCGGATAGTTCTAATCCTTTTTCAGTCAACCACTCGGAGAGTATTGCCTTAGCTTCCATCGCATCTTCTTTGCTTTCTGTTAGAACAACAAAGTCATCGGCGTAGCGGATTAGACTCCGTTTGGAGGTGTTGGACCAAGATTCTCCGGAAGAGGTCCTTTTGTTTATTATCCGTTTGTACCTAATTCCTAATGCATCTTCCATGCCATGTAGGGCAATGTTAGCTAGTAGTGGGCTGATTATTCCCCCTTGTGGAGTTCCGGTTTCTGTGTTGTGAAATACACCTTTATCGATGTACCCCGCTTTGAGCCATTGTTCCACAAGTTTTTTGGCAGGGAAGTTTGCTGTTGCATCCATTAATGGTTTGTGGGATATGTTGTCAAAACATCCTGAAATGTCTGCATCTAGTACCCACCATTTACGGTTTTTCTCGCCTTTGATGTTAAGGAATATCCTTTGTCGTGCATCATGGGTACTTCTGCCTGGTCTGAATCCGTATGATGTTGGTTCAAAGGTGGCTTCCCATTGAGGTTCTAGTGCATTTTTGACCATGCCTTGTATGCATCTGTCAATCATGCAAGGAATTCCTAATGGACGTTTTTTACCGTTGGACTTAGGTACGTACACACGTTTTGTCGGGATTGGCTGCCATGTTTTATATCGGCTGAGAGCATCGACCATCTCTGCCCTGACTTTGGGATTTAGATTGGCGATTTTATCTACGCCAGGGGTGTTTTTGCCAATATTTAAGTTGTGCAGCCTGTCTCACGGAAATAAGTATATTGGAGTAACTACGCAGCATTAAGCGTTGTAGTTTATTCACCTTTCTCCATTTGCCTTCGCGAGTCGCGAGGAATATCCTACGTCTTAATTTCCTGACCGTCCGATAGGCTCTTTTCCAATTGATGGTATGCCAGTCGGTGGTTTGTTTTGTTACGATACCGTTTTCGGTTGAATTCGGTTCTATCTTTTCCATTACAATGAAGGTGTATTAAGTATGTAATTCCGTCCGCTCGGAATCAGCTCTGAAATTCAGCACTCTTTCAAGTTGAGGGAAAATCCCTTTATCCAACCAGTTATACGCCCTAGGCGATTTCCTGTTTCCTTTCGGATTGTTGGCATTTGCTTGGTTCAGACTTCTACCGGACTGAGAGTTATACCTCCTCTTACGATTTGGCTACCTTAACTTATCGACCTGTGTTAAGGACTCAATCTCGGCTTACCCGGTTACACACAAGGAAGATATGAATCTTTGGTTGCCGTCTTTACGCCGAGTCCGTGGGGTTCTATAAGCAAGTCGTGCTTATAATCGATTGTTCAGGACAAATTGAACTAATCCTTGGAGCTAGTATTCCCATTACCGCTTTAGCAGGAATATCCATGTTAACGACGCTTACAACGATTCTTTTCATCAACAATCATGATTCTTCCCCTAACGACCCATCACCATGCGGTATATGTCACTGGTTACGCATTACCTTCTAGCTATGAAACAAATCGATTCGGGAATAAGGTAGTCGAAACCGCCATATCCATCTCGAAGTGCTCCTTCGGGTGGGGACGTAGCTTGAACCCTAGCTACATTGGGAGATTTCGGAATCTCCACTTCCTTGAGCGTCTTTCATCGGTCGCCCTTATCC
>NZ_JAAHHX010000256.1:0-2608 GCF_010672065.1 Moorena sp. SIO4A1
TCAGCAATTGTGGACAATCCCCAACTTAGAGTGGGAGAGTTGACAATTAGTCCTTGAATCATCCACAATCTTCGACAAACCTACACAGGATTGTCGAAGAGGCATTATCGTCCTCATGAATTCGCCAAAATCGCCGGTGTCACCGTTAGAACTCTCCAGCGTTGGGATATTTCGGGAAAATTGGTAGCCGATCGCAGCCTTGGCAATCATCGTATTTACACCCAGAAGCATATCAATCAACTTAAAGGTCTATCCCGTGTACATGCCAAGCGGCTGGTAGTTGTTTATTGTCGCGTATCATCCCCCGCTCAGAAACCCGAACTTGAAAACCAGGTCAAAGCTATGGATACCTTCTGCTGTGCTTCTGGAATTATTATTGATGAAGTGATTAAAGAAGTCGGTGGTGGTCTTAATTTCAAACGTAAGAAGTTTCTAAACCTGATATTCCGTATGCTATCCGGACAGATTTCTACAATCGTCGTAGCTCACAAAGACCGTCTATGTAGGTTTGCCTTCGAGCTGATCGTTGAGTTAGCTAACTATTGTGATTGTAATATCGTTGTGACTAACAATGAGTCACTTAGTCCCCAACAAGAAATGGTGGAAGACCTGATGGCAATTATTCACTGTTTCTCTTGTCGGCTCTACGGTCTACGTCGATATGTCCAACCAATTCAAGAAAATATTGACAAAAACATCGACAATCCGGAAAATTGCGCTAAAGTAGAAATGGAAGTACAAGTTTAAGGTCGAATTCCCAGGATACACATCATGTATGCACTCAAACGAGAACTTAAAGTCAATCACAAACAATCTGGCTTCTTAGCTGGTTGCGCTGGCTTCTCTCGGTTCGTATATAACTACGGTCTCAGTATCATGATGTCTTCTTGGGATTTTGACGGTGTTAAAGCTTCGGATGCTAAGCGATTGACTGCTATCAAAAAGATTTTTACCAACGTCACCAAAAAGAATCCTGATTTTGCCTGGTGTAATCAATACTCTTCTCGCATCTATCAAAACTCTTTGAGAGATTTGAAAAAAGCTTTCAGTCGTTGGCGCGATCCGAAGCTTTGTTCAGGGATACCTAAATTTAAAAAGAAACGTCATCAATGGTGTTTTACCGTTGATGATGGACATGGTAAGCGCTTAGTAAAAGCTGGAAAATTTATCACGATTCCTACATTAGGAACCTTCCGAATTAAAGAAGCTATTCCGTTTAATTGTGGGTCTCAAACTTTCACAATTTCTCGTGAAGCTGGGAAGTGGTTTGTGTCGTTTAAAATCGAGGCTTGCCCCTTACCATCCATGAAACACACCCATAAAAAAGTTGGTGTTGATTTAGGTGTGAAGTGCTTTGCTACCTTATCTGACCACACCAAGATTGAGACTCCTAGTTCGATTAAGAAAGCGAAAATCAAGCTATCGAAACTACAAGGTCGAAATCGGAAAAAGGTGCTAGGCAATGGTCAGAGAAAACAAAAACCTAGTAAGAACGCCCACAAATACTACCAGAAACTTCGTCAGCAACATCAGCATATTGCCAACAGTCGAGAAGACTTTTTACAAAAAGAGACAACTCGATTAGCTCAGACATATCAAGAAATCAAAATCGAAGACTTGAATGTATCAGGGATGCTTGCAAACCACAAATTAGCCGAGGCGATTTCTTTGTTAGGTTTCTATCGATTTAGAGAATTACTAACCTACAAACAAGAATTTCATGGCTTTAAGTTGACGTTGGTCGATCGATGGTTCCCTTCATCTAAAACCTGCCACAAGTGCGGTCATAAGCAAGATATGCCCCTTCAAGAGCGAATTTATGTTTGTGGTGGTTGTGGACTTATTGTTGACCGGGATATCAACGCAGCAATCAATATAGAGGGCTGGGAACCAGGTTTTACATAACACTGTCGGTGGCTACCGATAAAACGCCTGTGGAGTAGAAGAAGCCGTCTTCCTACGTATACAAACGAAGCAGGAATTGGACTTCAGACCGATGTCTAGGTTTGTGTAAGATCCATGAAGCAGCCTAATAAAGTTACGATCAATAGGCCAGTTTTAAACAAAATGGAAAACGATCATAAATCAACGGTCATTATTACAGGGGCCTCCTCGGGAGTTGGTTTGCAAGCCGCCAGAGCTCTTGCCCAAACCTGGGGATGGCATGTAGTGATGGCTTGTCGGAATCTAGATAAAGCTGAAAAAGCTGCCCAAGAGGTGGGAATCCCAAAAGACAGCTATACAGCGCTATATATTGACTTAGCTAGCTTTGCCAGTGTCCGGCAGTTTGTGAATGCTTTCAGAGCAACCGGCAGAACCCTCGATGCCTTGGTGTGCAATGCTGCGATCTATCTGCCATTATCAAAGGAACCGTTGCGAAATCCCGACGGATATGAATTGAGTGTTGCTACCAATCACCTCGGTCATTTCCTCCTGTGTAATCTGATGCTAGAGGATTTGAAGAATTCATCCTCTTCCCAGCCAAGGCTAGTGATTGTGGGAACTGTCACTGCTAATCCCAAGGAATTGGGAGGAAAGATTCCGATTCCAGCACCTCCAGACCTGGGAGACCTCAAGGGTTTTGAAGAAGGATTCAAACCCCCGATCT
>NZ_JAAHHX010000257.1:0-2599 GCF_010672065.1 Moorena sp. SIO4A1
TAAATCTCCAGTTTTGTAGAGGCGTTCTGAAATTGATTGATCAAAGGGATTGGTAATAAATTTTTCTTTGGTTAAATCTGGACGATTACGATAACCTCTAGCCAGCCCTGCTCCACCAATGTGTAGTTCGCCAGCGACTCCAACAGGAGCTGGCATAAGATGGGCATCGAGGATATAGATTTGCGTATTGGCAATGGGTTGGCCGATTGATTCTGGGGCATCTTTAGCTTGTTGAGATTGCCTCTGTTTGCCTACTTCGTGGACAGTTGACCAGATAGTTGCTTCTGTAGGACCGTACATATTCCACAGGGAAGCTTTCCTATCTAAGAGCTGATCCGCGAGTTTTCTGGGTAACGCTTCGCCACCACAAAGGATTTTTAATCCTGGGATACCTTCCCAACCGGATGCTAAAAGCAAATACCAGGTGGCTGGAGTGGCTTGCATCACCGTAGCGTCACTATCTTTGATCAGTTTCCCCAACAACTGCCCGGAAGACGCTACTTCACGGCTGACCAAAACGATCTTGGCTCCAACACTAAGGGGCAGGTAAAGTTCTAGTCCGGCAATATCAAAGGATATGGTGGTAACTGCTACCAGAGTATCCTGTGACCTTAATCCAGGCCGTTGGGCCATGGAACTTAAAAAGTTGACGACTCCTTGATGAGGAATTTGCACTCCCTTAGGTTTGCCTGTGGAACCAGAGGTGTAGATCGTATAAGCTAAGTTTTCCGGCTTTACGCCACTATCGGTGTTTCCCTGGCTTTGTTGAGAGATTAGTTCCCAATCAGTATCTAAGCAAACTATTGTTAATTGTTCTTTGTCGGCAACTAATGACTCTTGATTGGTAACTAAGGAGGAATGAGTCAATAATACTGGTGCTTGGGCATCTTCTAACATATAGGCCAAGCGCTCTTGGGGATAGGCTGGATCTAAGGGCACATAAGCCCCACCTGCTTTGAGGATTCCCAATAGTCCCACCAGCATTAAGTGCGTACGCTCTACACAAATACCCACTAATACTTCTGGTCCTACACCCAGTTCTTGCAAATAGTGGGCCAGTTGATTGGCTCGTTGGTTCAGTTCTCGGTAAGTTAGTTGTTCCTCTTCAAATACTACAGCTACTGCATCTGGGGTGCGTTCAGCTTGCTCTTCAAACAACTGATGGATACATTTATCTTGGGGATACTCTGCTGAGGTATCGTTCCATTCCACCAGCAGTTGCTGCCGTTCGGCTTCAGTTAATAGGGGCATCGTCGCAATGGATTGCTCTGGATTGGCGATCATTGCTTGTAACACCGAAAGGAAATGCCCCAATATTCGCCTAATTGAGTCGGATTTAAATAACTCTGTGTTGTATTCCCAGCTTAATGTTAATTTTCCTTCTTTTTCTTTAGCTACCACCACTATATCGCACTGGCTGGTGTAGGCTGAGATTTCTTTGAGTTGTGCTTCACTAATTCCTGTCTGTGAGAGAGGGAATGGTTGATCGCACCACACCAACATCACTTGGAAAATCGAGGCTTTTGCTAATTCTTCTGCTAATTCTTCATTGCTGTTCATCCCCTTGAGGACTTCCTCAAATGGGTAATCTCGATATAAGGCCGCTTCTTCAACGGTTTGGCTAACCCGCTTTAAAACTTCTTTCCCACTGATATCACTGCTTTCATCACTGCTTAGATCTGTCCGCAAGGCAATCGGATTAATCCTAACTCCACCCTTGTGTTCCCATTGCTGGGAGGTCTTCAAACCCCTGGTTTCTTTTAGGCTAGTTGCCACAGACCCGATAATGATATCTTCGATGCCCGTATAACGTAGCCACATAATTTTAAAGGCGGTCAGCAGCACGTTAAACGGGCTGACCTTGAAGCGAGCACTAAAGGTTTTTAGGTCTTGCCAAAACTCTCTATCCAGCTTGATGACTTCTGTTGCTTCCTTTCCCGATGACACCGATAAACGTGGATAATCTATTGGGATTTCTAACACTGGTAAACCCCCTGAGAGCCTTTGCTGCCAGTAGGTTCTTTGTTCGGTTATATGGATTTTTGATTCAATCGTTGTCCCTGTAACCATTACACAATCCCAAGTTTTTCAAACACTAGATACCTTAAACGATAATCAGAGATAAATCAAGGGTGAGCTCGTGAAAACTTCAGATTCTGTCTTGACCCTGTGCTTCCCTAAGTGGGATTTTTATGGATGATATTTGTCCAAATATGAGATGCAACCCTCCCAGCGCTGATGCTTTTTGTTTTTGCACATACTGGTGGATGTGAGCAATAAATTAGTTGCTAACAGGCGTACATTAATGTCAGCCTATGCTTACCATAAGAAAGCTTTACTTAACCCATGTAAGGCTCAATAATGCTGACCCAATCCTAATCTGATGGGTTGCTTTTTGGTTACTATTTACCAATACCTGCTTAGCCTGCTCAGCTTGTTTTAGTTCTGTAATTAACTGCTCTAACTTCAGTTCTGGTTGTCGTAGATAAGAAACAAGATAATCATGCACCAATTGATAGCGGTGAGCAACAATATCCGGTACCTTAACCACCAACCCCGACTCTACTAAAATCCTTAACACCAACTCTAATTTATCAGC
>NZ_JAAHHX010000258.1:0-2597 GCF_010672065.1 Moorena sp. SIO4A1
TGCGCTCAACAATCCATCGTTTAGGTAACCGCTCAAAAGTTTTGGAAGTTCTCTTGATTACTTCCACCCTCACGCGATCGCCACAAACTTCCTTAACTGCACGGGCAAAATTATTACCAGAATAACCGAGATCTACCACTAGCACATCTAATTTCGACAGTTTATCCCTGGCTTCATTAAGTACTACGACGGATCCTAATCGTTCTGAGGCATTCGCAACAGTAACCAAAACACCAATTAATAATCCAAGGGAATCTACTACAATGTGACGCTTACGCCCCTTAACTTTCTTGCCACCGTCATGCGCCGTAGACAGAGCCCTTTTTTCGGTTGTTTTCACTGACATAGAATCAGCAATGGCAACAGTTGAGTCCAGGGCTATTTCATTCTAATTGCGCCCGTGATCTGCTAAGCAAGTCCTCTTCTATATAAGCCTTTTCTTGAGATGTCTGAGATTGCTATTGTTGAAGCGTTTGCGAATCTCCCCGATACTCGCGCCCTGAGCAGGACAACGCCATACTCAAGCTCTGTGTTTAGCCTTGTTTACCCTAGCGGTTGCGGCTGGAAATCGGGGCTTTCTGGCGATTGGAGACTGGTTGAAATCCTATCACGATGAATTAGTCGCACTGTTCGAGCCACCCAAACAGCGCTTACCGTCATATAGCACCATTCGACGAACGTTGCTCAGAATAGATGATCAGAAGTATTCGGCGTGCTTATCTCGTTTTTTTTACATTGAACCGAAAGCCAATGAAACCATCGCAACGGATGGCAAAGTGCTACGAGGCTCCTATGAAGCCATCAGTGATGACCCAAACAAAGACTCCCATCCAGCGATTATGCTGGTAAGCGCTTACATTGTAGAACGAGGGTTGATTCTCGAACCCTATGAGGTCGATTCAAAAACCAATGAAATCACAGCACTACCAGCCTTCATCAAACAGATGGCTCTCAAAGGCGTGGTGTTTGCCTTTGATGCCATCAGTACCCAAAAAAAACAGCTCAGGTAATCATTGCCACTTTCAATGATTACCTCGGAGCCCTCAAAAGCAACCAATCGAGATTACTCAGAGCGGTTCAAACGCGCTTTCGATCCCGAACAGAGTGTCCAACAGATCAATCTAGGACATGGCCGAATTGAAAAACGCACCGTCAGCTCTTAGTCATAAATTGGATTGTATACCTGCTTTCCCAGGGCTTATGACCTTAATTCGTGTGCACTCAGAACGCCAGGTTCATCGGGCAACCATCATTGAGGTCAGTCATGAAACTCGCTATTACGTTGCTTCTTTTATTGATATCATGTCCGTCTAATCACTTATAATAAAAGTGGAGAGTACAGCATCGAGGTAATGCCAAGACGAATTACCATCACCGAACACTCTTTGCATTGAGGAACTCCAACAGGGTTACCGCCAGGCCAAAAGTGCCATAGTTTGTCGGCAGTATCAGGTGATCTGGTTACTCGCTCAAGGAAAAAAAACAGAGGAAGTAGTCCAAATAACTGGCTACAGTAGAATCTGGATTTATGCATTAATCAAAAGATACAACCAATTGGGTGCTGAAGGATTAGGCGATTGGCCAAAAGCCACGCTACGCGAACGCAGAAAACAAAATCAAGGAGCCAAGCCATTAATAGGAGATTTCGAACAAGCACAGTTATGGCAAGTTTGGCAACGGACTTGCTCCAGATGGGGGATTTTGGAATGGTCGAAAAGTGGCAGACTGGTTAACATCTGTGACGGGCAAGTCCATCAGCAGACAAAGAGGATGGGATATACTACGACAAATGACTTAATGGTTGAGGGTTCCTTTACCTGCTCATACTAAAAGTGACTATGCATGAGCAACAAGCCTGGAAAAAAAACTAGCCGCCGACCTTGAGCAAATCAAAAGCACTTACCCGAATGCAGATGTGCAATTATGGTGTGAGGATGAACATCGCCTGGGACTCTTTCCCTGTGCTTCGACGCATTTATGTACCAGTTGGGGACTGGCCAATTGCCCATGTCAATTGGAGATTTGAGTGGTTATGGTTGTATGCTTTTGCACACCCATGTAGTGGAGAGACTAAGGCGTGGATTCTGCCTTATGTCAATACTGAGCTATTTAATCGGGTATGGGCTGAATTTGCTGCTGAATTTAATAATGGTGATGATAAACACATTGTTTTAGTTGTTGACCAAGCTGGATGGCATACCAGTAAGGGCGTAGAATTACCAGAGGGATTGCATTTAATATTTTTGCCTTCTCACTCACCACCAATTGCAACCAGCAGAAAGATTATGGACTCTGGTTGACGGCACAACAGCCAATCGCTCATTTGATCCTCGCGCAGCAGCTAGAAGTTGTTCTGTTTCAACGCTGCAAAACTTTACTCAAACAGCAAGATTTAATTCAAGGCTTGACAGGTTTTCATTGGTGGCGTCAAATTGATGCGTAAATTTTAACTAATTAACCGGACATGATATGATAGAGCAACCGAAATGCCGAGTTGGAGCGAGTCTTGAGTCTCCTGAAATCCATAGAGCGGTATCGGCAACTAAATTGACAACTAAATCTTAGCAAGTTAAAATATATTTGGTATTGGTTAAGTC
>NZ_JAAHHX010000259.1:0-2597 GCF_010672065.1 Moorena sp. SIO4A1
CCTGCTTTTCTTGCTCATCACAATTACCAGATCGGAGAACTAGACCCCCTTTGGAATGTCTTTGATTACTATGACAACGATACGAAGTTAATCCACTATACGAACCTCTACACTCAACCCTGGAAGTATACCAATCATCCCTATGGAGAGCTATGGTTTCAGTACTTTAACGAAGCTAGGGAGTGCGGTTATATAACCCAAAATGATATTGATTTAAGCCTTGTTCGTTCCTACGTCAGGCGTGATTTACTAGAGGGAAATTTTTCACCCATGGCTCGGGAAATAGCTTCTTTAAAAAGGACGATTAACTCCGTTAAAAAGAGTTGTTTTTAAGTAAGCATTCAGCAGTCAGCAGTCAGTGGTCAGCCGTCAGCCGTCAGCCGTGAGCTAAAAGCTCACGCTACTTGAGGTGCTTTGTGGCACAGGCTTCTAGTTTGTGGCACAGGCTTCGACGCTGTGACGAATGCCTATGTTATTCAAAAGCTGATAGCTGATAGCACCTCAAGTAGCGTGCGCGTAGCGCTAATCGCTGTTCGCTGATAGCTGATAACTGATAGCTGATAGCTGATGACTGATAGCTGATGACTGATAGCTTAATAATTACGGTTTTAAGTAACTTAAAACTCCAATAAAATCGCCGATAATAGACTTATTTATGGGGAATTTAAGGAGAGAAAAATTAAATTATTTAGTTTAGGGTATATCTACTTATATTACCCCAATTATAGACAGAAATATGCAGTGCCTAATGGACAAAACTTGCTTTTCACAGGTTGTTGAAAGGCTCAAAATAGAAGCTGATGCGATTACTCTAGCTGCCAATCGACTTCAACCTCAGGAAGTTGAGCAAGCTGTTGAGCTTTTAGCTAATTGTCGAGGTAAGGTGGTATTGGTCGGAGTTGGCAAGTCAGGAATTGTAGGGCGTAAAATTGCTGCTACCTTAACGAGTACGGGGACTCTAGCAACCTATCTACATCCAGGGGATGCTATGCACGGTGACTTAGGGAGCGTCACCTCTTCAGATGTGGTTGTGACTTTGAGCAACAGTGGTGAAACCGATGAGCTTGTGGCTGTAATGCCTTACCTCAAGCGTCGGCAATTACCGATTATTGCGATTGTGGGCAACCTGAACTCTACTCTTGCTCGCAATGCAGATGTTGTGCTTGATGCTTCCGTTGATCAAGAAGTGTGTCCTTTTAATCTTGCTCCAACTACCAGCACAACGGTTGCTCTGGCAATTGGAGATGCTTTGGCAATGACACTAATGCCACTTAAGGGGCTAACGCCAGAAGATTTTGCTCTGAATCATCCGGCAGGACGTTTGGGTAAGCGCCTGACTTTGAGAGTCGCAGACTTAATGCACAAAGACCAAGACAACCCTGTGATTTCCCCTCAAGCCAGCTGGATTGAAATTGTTGGTGCTATCACTAAAGGCAGTTTGGGAGCAGTCAATGTAGTTGACGATAGGGGTGAACTTTTCGGAATTATTACTGACGGTGATTTACGACGTTCGATTGCCAAAATCAAGCCAACTGAGCTAGAAGACCTTAAGGCAGTAGCAATTATGACTCCCAATCCGGTAATGGTTCAACCAGACCAACTGGCTTACGATGCCTTACAGCTTATGGAAAATCGGAATTCTCAAATCTCCGTGTTGCCGGTGGTGGATAAACACAAACGCTGTATTGGCTTACTTCGACTTCATGACATTGCTCAAAGTGGTATACTTTGAGCAAGCTTGAAGAAGCATCTACCTACTCGTTTAATAGCAAATAAAAATTATTAGGAGTAGGTTATGAACTCTGTTCGCATCGAAGCAGAAGACTACAATCAAGGTGGTCAAGGGGTAGCTTATTACGATCTTGACCCTGGTAATAATGGTGGAGAGTATCGCTTTGAGGATGTGGATATTTCTTACAGCGGCGATGTAGATGGCACGCCGCTGGTGGGTTGGATTGAGTCAGGAGAATGGCTGACCTATGAGGTCACCATTCCCAGTTCCGGGACTTATCAACTCGAAGCTCGTGTGGCTTCTGCACTCAATGGCAATCATAGCT
The DNA here is from genome assembly GCF_010672065.1 of Moorena sp. SIO4A1. Classification (NCBI taxonomy): domain Bacteria; kingdom Bacillati; phylum Cyanobacteriota; class Cyanophyceae; order Coleofasciculales; family Coleofasciculaceae; genus Moorena; species Moorena sp. SIO4A1. The sequence goes on from NZ_JAAHHX010000259.1 coordinate 2,058, forward strand.
TCCAAGTCAGTCTAGACGGAGAACAGGCCAGTGTGAATTTGGGCAACACTGGTGGCTGGAGAACTTGGCAGACCATCGAGTCTTCCGAAGTGCTCAGCCTCAGTGCTGGGACTTATCAATTGCGCCTGGATGTACTGAGTGGGGGCTTCAACATCAACTACATTGATTTGATTCCGGTCTCACCATCTGTGACCCCAACTCCTGAGGTCGGCAACGGCAATAATGGTGGTACAGATAACAACACCTCTAATCAGGGCAACGGAGATACTATAACTGATGTTCAGGCAAATGGCTCTACTGTTCGCATCGAAGCAGAAGACTACAATCAAGGTGGTCAAGGGGTAGCTTATTACGATCGTGACCCTGGCAACAATGGTGGAGAGTATCGCTTTGAGGATGTGGATATTTCTGATAGCGGCGATGTAGATGGCACGCCGCTGGTGGGTTGGATTGAGTCAGGAGAATGGCTGACCTATGAGGTCACCATTCCCAGTTCCGGGACTTATCAACTCGAAGCTCGTGTGGCTTCTGCACTCAATG
>NZ_JAAHHX010000026.1:0-118006 GCF_010672065.1 Moorena sp. SIO4A1
GCCACCAACAGATACATTGGAGCACTCCGAAAGGAAAGGATATCTAGGAGCCGTGTGAGGTTAAAGCTTCATGCACGGTTCTGAAGGAGAGGTGCTCCCCTTAATAGGGGACATCGACTCTAACAAAGGGATTACTGGATGAACATGATCTAGTAGCTCATGAGAAGCTAAATATTAAAGGTCTGGCTAAGACCAAATTGGCTAAATCTATATTAGATGCTGGGTGGGGTCAATTCCTCTCAATCTTGTCAGTCAAAGCCGAAAATGCTGGACTGGCAACGAAAGCAGTGAATCCCCGAAACACTAGCCAAAACTGTTCCAATTGTGGAACAAAAGTCCCTAAAGAATTAAAAGACCGCATCCATTCTTGTCCTCACTGTGGTTTTACAGCAGATCGTGATGTGAATGCGGCAATAAACATTTTAAATTTGGCGGTGGGGCGTCCCGTCAGGAGTAAAGCTTGCCGAGTAACCGAAGGGGTACCTGGTGTTGGCAAGAAGCCCGCGTTGTCCCGTTAGGGCAACGTCGGGAGTACGTCACCATCATAGCTAAGGCTGATAGCTGACGGCTGACGGCTGTTCGCCTAGCGTGAGCTTTTAGCTGACGGCTGACGGCTGACGGCTGAACACTAAATTATCATAGCCACACTGGGAGAGCCATTCTGCTTCAGCTGTTTGTAGTCTTGAAGTTGCTTTTCCAGCTCAACATGCAGGTGATCAATTTCCTCTTTTTCCAGGATTTGTAATAGGGCTAGATTCAAGTTTTGCTGGGCAGCAAAGTAGAGGTTGGGATCAATCACAAATACCCTAACTATAATCACACGAGCATTCTCTTCAATGTGGGAAAATAAAACTAATAGTTTCTGCTTGTGCAAGCCATCGATAGACGGAATTTTTTATTCAATAGCCTGACAAATTCGGCTAGTTTGCTCAGCCGAAATCCCATCAACTTTCAGAGTTAAATTTATGCCCCACTCAAAGGTATCGCCAGTCTTCTGGGACCAATTTTCCACAACGCCAGCAATCATTTTAGAATTGGGAACTTTTTTGATAGAACCCCACTCAGTCAGACGAAGCTGTGTACTTCTCAGACCAATACTGACGATCTGAACAAAACCATTTACGCCGTCCACTCCTACCCAGTCACCGGGTTTATAGAGACCATCAGCGTAGATAATCACCGTACAAAACCAGTCATAGATAATATCTTTCAATAACAAACCTAAGGCGACACCTGCGCCACCGACTAGACCGATCAGTGCACCGGCAGATGCCCCCAACAAAATCTCACTTGCTTTAATCACAGCAATCAGGATTGCTGCTGTCTGAAAAAGCCTTGGGAAGTAGGGGACGAACAAATCGTCCAGTTCAGTTTCAGTGTGTGCCGCCAATCCGGCTAGCAGCTCCCCCAGTAGTGGAGCAGCACGGTAAAGAATATAGGTGACAATGAACAGAGCGCTGACAAAGAGAATCTCGGGGATTTTCTGATTCTGTTCAGGACTAAGATGGGTTGCCACAACACTATTTACTAGCCATAGTCCAGCCAGCCAAATTAGCCAGCCTAATGGTGCTCTAAGAATCTTAATAAACTCATCGTCTAGGGTGCTTTCTGTAGCGCTAGTCAGACGCTCGATTCTGTCAATGATTATGGCAGTGAACAAACCTCGACATATGTGGGTGAGGAGGAGGATGACCACCACCATAAGTATCTTGGAAACAGGGATGTTGGCGAGCTGGAAGTCGGAATCAAATATCCTTTCTTTGATTAGGTTGATTGTAGTATTAAGGTTTTCCATAGTTTTGACTAAAATAGAACAGCAGAGAGCTCCATCTGCCTAGTTGCACTGGTTCTTAAACTTAGATATTGCACTAGGACAAAACTAGTTAATAATAGGTAAAGTTGGCTGGAATAGCAGGTGAGTTAAAGACTAGTTATTAGTTACAGCGGTTTGCACTTCAGTTAGGTACAAAGTTTTGGGTTTGTAGGGAGCAGGGAGCAGGGAGCAGGGAGTAGGGAAGAGGGAAGATGAGAAACAATGTGTACCTGATAGTTATGCAAACCGCAGTACTGTGTTTAGCTAATAACTAGTCGAGGTTTTATCAATGTAGATAATAATTTGTGTTCCATGAATCTTAACTAAGAAGTTATTAGCTTTTAGTTAAAGGTAAGACATCTCAGTATAATCTAAAAAACTCAACACCAACTATAGTAATAATACTGTAGTAATAATACTGATCATAAATGTATTATCAATTAACGTAGTAATTGCTTAAGTAAGAGGACTTATAAACTATGATTCAAGGAATCAAGAATCCAGCTATAGCAAAGGGAACAGGGAAAAAGAACAGGAAACAGGGAACAGGGAGTAGGGAGTAGGGAATAGGGAATAAAAATTATCACAATTTGTACAGGGATTGCTAGACTGAAATAAGTAATGATTTACCTCTTAACTATTCAAAATATAACACCATCAAATAACCGTTCGAATCTTCATAGTTTTAACCTGAAATTAAGTAATTAATATTTCAAATAACTCTTAGTAGTTAGTACTTAATTATTGTCTCGACTATCAGTTTAGATCTAACTCAGCTAAAATTTATCAAATTCAAGGCAAACTAACTAAAACTTTAACTATATCAAAATTAGATAAAAAAAAATCTGATGATAGAAAATTCGATAGTTTATCCCTTTCCCCAAAAGGGAACAGGGAACAGGGAAAAGGGAACAGGGAAAGAAAGGTTGTTGTGGGAGATATGGGAGGTATGGGAGGTGTATAAAAATAGGAAAAAGTGCCCTTGTGGAGGCTACCACAAGGACCAAGATAGCGTTATGGAAATTCCTAAACTATGGCGCTTTAAACAGAAATCAATTCTACAGACCCAAAAGGTAAGAACCAGCAGCAGCGCCTAACCAACCTGCCACCTTAAGGATGATAGGCTTGGCTTTGTCCCAGATGTTTTTACCCGCATCAACCGTCTTACTCGCTGTTTCGAGAGTTTCTGCTACACTCTCTAGGTTGGCGAGTGCTGTTTCCTTCTTCGGTTCTTCTTTTTCCGTCGCTTTTTTGGCAGCACCAAGATACATGGTTGCCTCTTCTTTGGTATCTTCTGGCAGTTCTGCTCCTCGAACCAGCTTGTCGAGTTTTGCTAACAACTCAATAACCTGCTCTTTGGTTAGCTGTTCTTCGGTTGATCCAGCACCTTGACCTTGGATTATTTGAGTGTTATTGTCACCTTGCAGATTGTTGTCACCTTGTTGGTTGTGGATATCACCACCGACAGAACCACTTACAGAAAATCCACCGGGATTGTTAGTCATAGTACCTACCTCTTTAACATTTGTGTGTGTATAAAAACTCGGACGCTGTAGCGCTGTTTCTACCTGTCTAATTAAAAGATTAATTAAATTATCTTTTTCTTGAATCAAACCTAGCAAAGCATCTTGAGATAAAGATTTAAGTTCTTGTTTCGGTTGAAGGTTTTCCTTTGGCTTCCAGGTGCTACTCAGAGATTGCTCCCTCAACTTTGACTGCTCGCTCCATGGAAGCGATTGGATAGTTTGCTTGATAGTTCTAAAGAATTCGACAATAGCTTTTTCTCTTTGATAGTTTGAAAGTCCAGAATACTCAAAACTTCTGGGAATTGAATAGGGAATAGTGTGATCTCTGAGAAACTGTTCAAAGCTAGCAAAAGCAATGAGATGTTGTTCGTAGGAAAGACTCCTCCTTTTTTCTAAAAAGCGATCGCATAACTTAATTATTGATTGCGCTATGCACTTTGTCTGGTAAATTTTGGACAAAGTACCTTGTAAATTCTTCGTTTTTCATCCCTTATCTCTAATCAGGTCAACTTCCTTTTTTTAAAATATCCAAGATTTTACGAGATAGTTCCATTCCTGTTAAAAAATCTAAATTACCCGAAAACTTGAAAGTTTCTACTTTACTCGCTAAGTTGTCTGGCAGATCACCGACTTCATAGATCAGGATAGTTCGGTCATAAAAAAGAGTCATGCAAGTTGCTAAATCCATATAAGCTATAGGATTGAATTGTTCAGATTGTTCTTCTTTTGGTAGACAAATTATCGCGCTATAACAAGACTTAATTTCATGAATTCTCGTACTAACTGTTTCTAAGCTATTAGACTGCCTACGAGCTATATGTTCTAAGTTAACCATCTCAGCATCTAGTGCGCCTAAAGTAGCGAATATAGTCTCAATTTGCCTAAAAACTTCCTCACTGTAATAGGATACAAATATTTTCTGAGGTTTATTCTTAGTAGGATTTTTTTGCATATTACCTAGGTTTGGTGGTCTTGTTTCTGGTGTCGTATTTTCTTCAATATACCTAATACAGATTAACAAGATTTCTTTCCCCTTTTCAAAATCATCCGAGTTTACTGGCTTTTTTTTGACATCCAAGATGTCTATCCCTTGGCGAAACGGTTCATCTATCCGTTGATATGGAAATTCATTTGATGCTTTCTTTACTAAAGGTTTTAACTTTTCTTATATAAATTCCTTAAACTTACTTGTCCAGGACTGCCAGTATCCTGTTTTGGAATGTTTATTCGCAAAGTTATCGTAATTAAAATTTTCTAGTTCTGACTTTAGTTCCTTAGCTTTTACGTTCATTTCGTTTTTATTCATTTTTATTCCTTCTTCTCCAAGGATAGATAAGCTCTTTCAGCGTGCTCCTGCCAATCTAGTCCATAATTTTATTTCTCAGGGGATACTCTGATTCCGAATCTATAATCCAATCCTTTTAACACCAATAATACTACGATGAATGACCAGAAAGGGATTAGAAATGAACCTAATAATTGCTTACCTAAATGAATCTTCTCGCCTTGGGCAAAGAAACCAGTAGCTAATCCTCCCCAAATACCGCAAAAGCAATGTACGGGAATAGCACCAACAGCATCATCCATTTTATTGTGGCTCAACAAATCAACACCCAAAATCACAATTACCCCAGAAACTATTCCTATGAATAAAGATTCAAGTGGCTCAACTACATCAGAGGAAGCTGTTATTCCTACCAGACCCCCCAAGATGCCGTTGAGGATAGTTGAGAGGTCAACTTTGCGAGGTTTCTTGATCCACCTCCAGGCTATGACAGCCAAGGCGCTAGCACAGCCAGCGAGACTTGTGTTTAATACAATCTTCCCTACAGAGTCTGGTGAAAAATCCAACTAAACAGGTAAGGGGTCTCCCGTTATACCCGCGCATGTTAGCGGGTTTGTTCGCGAAGCGTCGGCTACGCCGAAGTTACCGTAAGATAGGGTCGCCTTATTAAAAAAGATTTAACCCTTTTCTGCATAGTCTGCTAACTATAAAGGCGACCCTATCTAAGGTTTCGTCTCCGGGGAATTACCTGACGGGGTATTCTGGCCCGTGGACATAACTCTTTAGTTGCTCAATCGTTACGCCGCCACAAGAGGCTACAAAATAATATCCTGTCGGTGAAAACCTTTTTGTCTGGTGTAAAACCGTTTTAAGTAATCAGAAAATCAGTAACGAATTAATCTACTAGTCACAGTCTTGATATTTGCTATTAGTTTAACTGGAGCGACTTTAGGGTTAAGGTCAACAAGTAAGTGAAGGTGATCTTTCTCTCCGTTAAATTCTACTAGGTTACAGTCCCATTTAACACAAGTGTCAGAGCAAATTTGCTTTAACCTGTTCGCGCAGCGGAGGCCGTAGGCCACATCAAAATTTGATCTGATATGACTTGTCATCTGTACTTTGTTACTAGTAGAATATTTACAGTAATACGATAGATACACCGGTTTTTTTTGTGTAGTTACCTTTCATAACTATGGGATAAATGCTACAATAAAACCATGATACTCACTTACTGCTACCGGTTCAAGCCAAGTCCTGAACAAATCGCCACTATGGAGTGGTGGCTTGAACTTCTGCGTCGTCATTGGAATTACGCTTTGGGACAACGACTGAATTGGCTTCATCGGACTCGATCTCCGATTGATAGATGTAGTTTAGTAAGTGAGCCGATTGGTGAAATTCCAGAACCGGTCAGCTATTACACCCAACAAGCAGCTCTCAAGGAAACGAAACGTTTGTTTCCTGAGTACAAAAAAATCTATGCAGAAACTCAACAGGTGAATCTACAACGCCTTAACAAGGCGTGGGATAGATGGCGGAAACCTGATGCTAGCGGTAAACGTGGAGGTAGACCTCGTTTCAAAAAGACTGGCGAACTTCGCTCGTTTGTTTTTCCTAGGGTAAATAGTTCTAAGGCTGGGGCACATTTAATTGACGGCGTTTTAAAACTAAGTCGAATTGGATCGATGCCCGTCATAATGCACCGACCATTACCTAGAGGTTTTACCCTTAAACAATGTACTATTGTTCGGAAGGCAGATGGTTGGTACTGTTGCCTTTCAATGAAAGATGATACAGTTCCTGAAATACTGCCTATAGATTCAGTTAAAACTGCTGTCGGTATTGACGTTGGCTTGGAAAAATTCTTAACCACATCTGACGGGGAAGCGGTATCTATTCCGAAGTTTTACAGAAAAGCTCAGGACAAGCTAGCTCAGGCGCAAAAAGTTATGTCCCGTCGTGTCAAGGGATCTAAAAACTGGAAAAAAGCCAAGCACAAAGTGGCTTTATTGCACCTTCATTTAACCCGTTGTCGAAAGGAGTTTCATTATCAGGTTGCTCATTGGTTGTGTAATAAGTACGACTTAATTGCTCACGAAGACTTAAACATCAAAGGACTTGCTCGAAGTAAGTTAGCCAAATCAATACATGATGCAGCTTGGGGTGCATTTCTGGAGATATTGCAAGCAGTGGCGGTCAAACGCGGCTTGTTAGTCCAAGAAGTCAACCCACGGGGGACAAGTATTGAGTGCTTTAATTGTGGTTCTAGGGTTGAAAAAAGTTTGAGTGAGCGTGTTCATTGTTGTTTATGTTGTCAAGTCAAAATTGACCGTGATTGGAACAGTGGTATTAATATCTTAAATCGTGGATTAATGGCGGTCGGACTGCCGCTCAATGGCTGTGGTAAATCAATACAGGATATTGAGGAACAGCAAGTCTCATACGTGAGTTTGAGAAGCCCACATCATAATCTTTGATTTGATGTGGGAGTAGTCACAGTACTACCTGCGTTAAAGCCATACCACCCAAGCCACAAAATAAAAGTTCCCATCGCAGCAAGGGGTAAACTGTGGGGCTTTAACTCACTTTGTTCTCTTGGGGATAGTTGACCTCCACCATCAAACCTTCCTTTTCTTGGACCTAAAATAATCACACAAGCCCAAGCAGCAGCTCCTCCAACAGAATGTACTACCAGAGAACCAGCAAAGTCATGGAATCCCAAGTCATCTAGCCAGCCACCACCCCACACCCAAGAGCCGCTGATGGGATAAACTAAGCCTGTAATAATAACTGTGAGTAAAAGATAGGCCAGGGGTTTGATGCGACCAGCAACAGCTCCGGAACAGATAGTTGCTGATGTGGCAGCAAAAGCAGCCTGAAAGAAAAAGTCTATGTAAACCGACAAGTGTTTAGCTCCTGCTCTGGGAAGCAAGTGGTTTAAAGCAAGATAGGAGCTACTTACTCTTAAAACTCCTTGGATACCTATTACGTTTGAGTCAGTACTAGTGGCAGGGTGGTACATTAGAGCATACCCAAACAGAAAAAATACTACTATCCCTAAACAGACACCAGCAACATTATTGAACAGTACGTTAACGGTGTTTTTGGCTGGGCTAAACCCTGCTTCTAGCAGGGCAAATCCTAGCTGCATGGCAAATACTAAAATTCCTGCTATCAGCACCCAAAGATTATTGATTAAATCTTCCGGTGATGTGATTGTATTTTCCGGGGATTCGTTCGTATAAGAGGTAGAAAATACAATTAAACGAATCAAGAATCCAGCTACTGCAATAATTAGGTATTTCGACCATTTCAGTTTAGTTAAGGGTTCTTTCATAATCATTGGGCTTTATCAACTGCTCTATACTTCACCGAATTGAAAAATGCTATATTTGGAAATGCTATCGATTTCTTGACTAAGGGAACACCATGAACTGACATATCGAATACCAATAGTTTTAACCTGGATGTAAGTAATTAAGAGTTTAATCAACTCTTGATAGTGATTGCTTAATTGTCTCGACTATCAGTTTAAATATAACTCAGATAAAATTTATAAATTTTAATAACAATTAACTAAATCTTTAACTAGATAAAGCTTGGATAAAAAAAAATATGATGAGAGAAAATTTGATAGTTTATCCCTTTCCCCAAAAGGGAACAGGGAACAGGGAATAGGGAATAGGGAACAGCGGCTCATAGCAACAGGTAACAGTAGGAAAGAACTTGAAGGATTTTTTGGTGTTATGAAAAAGCGATGCAGAGGTGCGACCCGTGGCGAATTTAATTCGCCTACGGAAAGCGCACCTAAGCGGTCTTGACCACACTGCATCGCTACTCCCTACTCCCTACTCCCTACTCCCTACTCCCTACTCCCTAAAACCTAGGACAAGGTACTCAAGCCTTAACCCTTCTAGGCATAAACTTTCTGATAATAAGCTTGATACTCTTGGGATAGCAATGGTTGCCACCAATCCCGGTTGCTTAGATACCACTCAATGGTTTTACGTAGTCCACCTGCTAAGGTTTCTGTTGGTACCCAATCCAGTTCAGTTTTAATTTTAGTGGCATCAATAGCATAGCGACGGTCATGGCCTGGGCGGTCTTTGACAAAGGTAATTAACTGTTGTGCTGGAGCGACCGGTAGATCAGGGGCTAATTCATTCATCAGCTCGCAAATCTGGTGAACTAGGTCAAGGTTTTTGACTTCGTTATTGCCACCAATGTTATAGGTTTCCCCTGCTTGACCTTTGTGAATCACCACATCTAAAGCACGGCAATGATCACCCACATAGAGCCAATCTCGAATATTTTGTCCATCCCCGTAGACCGGTAGAGATTTGCCCAACAGGATGTTGATGCACATCAGGGGAATTAATTTTTCTGGAAAATGATAGGGTCCATAGTTATTGGAGCAATTAGTGATAATAGTGGGGACCCCATAGGTATGGTAATAAGCCCGAGCAAGATGGTCACTGCCAGCTTTGGAAGCAGAATAAGGACTGTTGGGGGCATAGGGTGTGGTTTCACAGAAGGCTGGGTCATCAGCACTTAGACTGCCATACACTTCATCCGTGGAAACATGGAGGAAGCGATAATCCCTTGGTTGTCCTTGATTTTGCCATTTTTGCCGGAAGGACTCTAGTAGGGTAAAGGAACCGACTACATTGGTGCGGATAAAGGCATCGGGTCCTAAAATGGAGCGGTCAACGTGGGATTCAGCAGCAAAGTGGGCGACGGTGTCGATGTTTTCTTCCTGTAGCAGGCGGTCTACTAAAACGCGATCGCATATGTCTCCCTGGACAAACCGCAAATTGGCTTTCTCTTCCAGACCAGCCAGATTCTGGCGGTTGCCAGCATAGGTCAGAGCATCTAGTACCACCACGCGATCGCCTGGGTACTGTTCACACCAGTGATGAACAAAATTCGAGCCAATAAATCCTGCACCACCTGTTACTAGTAATTGGCGAGGTTGTCTAGTAGTCAGGGATTTTTGTTCAGAAGAATTCATGATTAGTTTGAGTATGTCAGTACTTCAGTTGGTTATTATAAAAAATAGGCAAAAGGTTAAAGGTTAAAGGTTAAAGGTTAAAGGTTAAAGGTTAAAGGTTAAAGGCCATAAGTATTAAATAGGCAGGCAATATGCCAGCTATCAATAGGCTTTCATAAACAATAATTGACCCAAACAGCATCATCAAACTACCTTTTCAATAGAGAGGTCTAATTTTATCTATTAGTAATGTTTAACGAGGTATTGGTTAACCATTAAACCTTATCAGTCAACCTACCCTACGGTAACCCCAAGGGCAAACAACCTGATCAACTTAAACCTGATAACCTTAAACCTGATAACCTTAAACCTGATAACCTTCAACAGTTAACTCACAAACTGTACTTAAGTTAATTCAACTTGTGAGTCATCACCAATCATGAATCGTAATGCTTTTGGATGTTGGGGTGCAGCTTTAACTTTAGCTCTTTCTCCAATTAAACTATCAACAATTCGTTGATGAATACCCGTTAATTTAGCACCTTTTAGAATCACGCTATGCTCAATGTCAGCATCTACCAGAGTAGCTTTGTCAGCAATGCTAGTATATGGACCAATGAAGCAGTTTTCCAGATGGCAGTTTTCACCAATGGTAACTGGACCACGAATGGTACAATTAGTAATATAAGACCCCTTACCAATCTGTACCCGTCCGCTAATTCGACTTTCGGAGTCAATTTCACCATCAACAGCAGATTCTAGGCAAGTATCTAGAATAATCTGGTTAGCAGCTAACAAGTCATCTTTTTTACCAGTATCCAGCCACCAACCTTTGATTTGAAAAGCTTCTACATTTTTTTGCTGATCAATCAAGTATTGAATCGCATCGGTAATTTCCAGTTCCCCTCTAGCAGAAGGCTGGATGTTAGCAATTGCTTGATGGATAACAGGAGAAAATAGGTAAACACCTACCAGTGCTAGATTAGAAGGAGGAACTTTCGGTTTTTCTACTAGCTGCAACACTCGCCCAAATTCATCGACTTTGGCAACACCAAAAGCAGTAGGATTTTCTACCTCCCTTAGCAAAGTCAGAGCATCCAGATTTTTATTCTGGAAATTCTCTACAAATAAGTTCAGCTCACTTTGAACCAAGTTGTCTCCCAAGTACATTACAAAGGGAGAATCTCCCAGAAAGGGTTGGGCGACTTTAACGGCGTGGGCAAGTCCTAAGGGTTGGTCTTGGAGGATATAGGTAATGTTAGCTCCGAAGCGATCGCCATTTCCTGTTTTAGCCTTAACTTCTTCCCCAGTTTCAGGACTGATAATAATACCGATATCAGTAATACCAGCAGCGATAATCGCTTCAAGCCCATACCACAAAATTGGTTTATTAGCAACAGGTACTAACTGTTTGGCACCAGTATAAGTTAGGGGACGTAAACGAGTGCCTTTTCCCCCAGAAAGAATTAGTGCTTTCATAAGCTATATAAAATCCTCACTATAAAGTCTGAAATATGAAATATGAATTATTAAGGTTGAAGGTTAAAGGTTAGCAGGTTGAAGGTTGAAGGTTGTTTGGTTGAAGGTTGTTTGGTTGAAGGTTGTTCGCGTAGCGTGGCCTTTTGGCCAAGGTTGTTCGCGTAGCGTGGCCAAAGGCCAAGGTTAGCAGGTTGTTCGCGTAGCGTGGCCAAAGGCCAAGGTTAGCAGGTTGAACGCGATGGACGAAGTCCCGCTTTCAGCGATCGCGTGGCCTATTGGCCAAGGTTGAAGGTTTAAGGGTGAACTTGAACTATAGCGGTTTTCATAGTAATCAGGTACACAGGATTTTTTTCCAATTCCCGATTCCCGATTCCCGATTCCCGACTCCCGATTCCCGATTCCCTACTCCCTACTCCCTACTCCCTACTCCCTACTCCCTCCTCCCTACTCCCTACTCCCTACTCCCTACTCCCTACTCCCTATGCTTATAGCAATTACCCAAGCTTCTGATAAAGTTCTGCTAGCATTTGCCTCAAGGATTGACGCCAATGGGGCGGATAGGTTCCCAAGGTTTGGGATATTTTCTGGTTTGAGAGAACTGAGTAAGCTGGACGCTGAGCAGGAGTGGGGTATTCTGGGGTAGTAATTGGGACAACTCGCTGCAATTTTAAGGGGAAGCCCAGGAGTTTGGCTTCTTCAAAGATGGCAACGGCAAAGTCATACCAACTAGTGACACCACTGTTGGTGAAGTGATAGATTCCTCCTACCACTGGATTAGAATCCATTGCTTGCAAAAGTTGAGTAATGGTTACTGCTATATCCTTAGCCCAGGTAGGAGTACCCACTTGATCCGCTACCACCCGAAGCTCTTCTCGCTCAGCCCCCAGTCGTAACATGGTTTTAACAAAGTTGCCATGACCACGAGTACCGTAAACCCAAGCAGTCCTCAGGATGAGATTGCGATCGCATTTTTGCTCAACCCCTTCTTCCCCTTGCAGTTTCGACTTACCATAGGAACCGATGGGGTTAGGAGTGTCTTGCTCCGTGTAAGGAGTATTTTTTTTGCCATCGAACACATAGTCGGTGGAAATATGCAGCAGGATCGCCCCTAAATTCTGAGCTTCCTCTGCCATGATGGTCGGAGCAACAGCATTTATCGATTTAGCCAGTGCCAGTTCTGTCTCTGCTTTATCCACAGCCGTGTAAGCCGCTGCATTGACAATCACGTCAGGCTTAATCTGATGAATTACCTGACGAATACTCTCTGGCTCAGCTAAGTCCATATCCGAGCGCCCCACACCGATTACTTGGCCTAGGGGACTCAGAGTATCTTCCAACTCTTGACCCACTTGTCCAGTGATGCCAGTGAGTAAGATTTTTTTCATTAAAAAACCTCGGCTGTTTTGAAAGACTTACCCGCTTGATCTTTAGCCGACAGACTAGGAGAGTCGGTCAGAGGCCAATGAATGGCTAGGTCAGGGTCATTCCACAAAATAGTCCGCTCGTGATCAGGAGCGTAGAAGTCGGTAGTCTTATATAAAACTTCAGCGAATTCAGAGACCACCAGGAATCCGTGAGCGAATCCAGCCGGAATCCAGATTTGTTGTTTATTTTCTGCACTCAGCAAACAACTAACCCACTGTCCAAAGGTCGGGGAGCTTTTTCTGATATCCACTGCCACATCAAATACAGTCCCCAGTAAAACCCGCACCAATTTACCTTGGGGCTGTTGAATCTGGTAGTGTAATCCTCGAAGCACTCCTTGGGCTGAACGGGAATAGTTATCCTGGACAAACTCAGCGGTGATCCCAGCTTTATCTGCTAGAACTCTTTTGTTGTAGCTTTCAAAGAAAAAACCACGGTCATCACCAAAGACGCGGGGTTCAATAATTAAGACTTCTGGTATTTTGGTTTCAATAACATTCATAGAGTTCTCTGGTGGATTAGCGAAGCGCGTTAAAGTGACCAACTACTCATCAAGTTTGTGTTATCTACACTGAAAGAATTTCAAGATTTTGTAAACTTTTTGTGAAATATATCAGTTTCACACTTTACACCCTAGTCGTCTGTTAATTGAAAACAAACAAGATTGATAGGGGAGTAATTATAGTAGTCTGCACTCAATTAGACTACACCTAGTTGTGTAGAAAGGGAGGGATGGCAAGATGGGGAAGATGGCTCTAGGCTTAATCTGACAAACTTTTGTATTCTACTGAGTTTCTAATTGTTATCAGGATTTCGGAATCGAAAAAATTAAATTAACTAAAAGTCCTTGACCTTGGCCTATTGGCCACGCTACGCGAACGGTCACGCTACGCGAACAGATTACCGATTAGCCATTACTTCAAGAACAAAATTACGAAATAGCACTACTACCTCTGGGATGATTTGATGTCCCATGTCAAATTCTTGATACTTGACCTGTATCCCTAAACCAGTTAAAGTATCTCTAGCATTGTGAGCAGCCATTAACGGTACAACCTCGTCTTGTCTGCCATGAACTATCAAAATCGGTGGTAACGATGAGCTTGTAGGAAGTTGGGGTTCGCTATGTAAATAGCCACTCATGGATACTAAGCCTGCTATTGGCAAGGCTAACCCTACATCTAATGTCATGGCTCCGCCTTGAGAAAATCCACTCAGAATGGTGCGGGATAGGGGCACGCCAGTGCTCACTTCGTTCGCGTAGCGTGGCCTTTTGGCCAGGGATTCGAGCCAATCAATCAGCTTCTGTCTGCTTTCGGTTAAGCCTTGATAGCCGGGGACATTCAGATCATACCACATTTTCCCCCCAGGTACAGCAGGATGGTCAAAGGGAGCTTCAGCAAATAGAAACTGATAGTCTGGTAAGTTTAGCGCCTTAGCCAAAGATACCAAATCTTCGGAGTTGGCTCCAAAGCCGTGTAAGCAGACAATTAATCCAGTTGGTGGTTGATTGTTGGTAGGGGCAACGTTAATATACTTCAGTGACAACGAATTATCTCCAGAATCAGAGTAGATGATCTCTTGAGAATTGTAAGCTTTTCGGCAACCAGTTGATAACAGAGTTATTCCCAGAGCTCCTAAACTTTGGAATAGAAATTTTCGTCGCTTAAATGGATTGAGTTTCACAATTAATAGGTTTTTGAACGCGATCGCGTGGCCTATTGGCCAAGGTTGGGAGGTTGTTCGCGAAGCGTGGCCTATTGGCCAAGGTTGGCAGGTTTGAGGTTGGCAGGTTGTTCGCGAAGCGTGGCCTATTGGCCAAGGTTGGCAGGTTGTTCGCGAAGCGTGGCCTATTGGCCAAGGTTGGGAGTTTGTTCGCGAAGCGTGGCCTATTGGCCAAGGTTGGGAGGTTGTTCGCGAAGCGTGGCCTATTGGCCAAGGTTGGGAGGTTGTTCGCGAAGCGTGGCCTATTGGCCAAGGTTGGGAGGTTGTTCGCGAAGCGTGGCCTATTGGCCAAGGTTGGCAGGTTTGAGGTTGGCAGGTTGTTCGCGAAGCGTGGCCTATTGGCCAAGGTTGGGAGGTTGAAGGGTTGAAGGTTGAACGTGATCGCGTGGCCTATTGGCCAAGGTTGAGGGGTGAAGGTTGAAGGGTTGAACGTGATCGCGTGGCCTATTGGCCAAGGTTGGAGGTTGAAGGGTTGGAGGTGGTTTTTGTCCAGGCGTCCGTTGTAGGGTAGGTTGGAGTTTGATGATTGACGGTGAGGGAATCTCAAATTCTAGCAGTCGCCAGGGCAGGCGCGGACATGACAAAAGTCTCAAACCTAAGTAAGCGCAAGAGTTTGACTTCTGACTTCTGACTTCTGACTTTTGACTTCTGACTTCTGACTTCTGACTTCTGACTTCTGACTTCTGACTTCTGACTTCTGACTTCTGCTATAACATTACTGATTACACTCAATCGTTCCACCATTGACCAACCCCTTGCTTGTTGCTTTTGCTTGAGAAAACTGCACAGGTTAAATAGCATGACATCTATATACTAGTGGAGTGCTGTCTCAATCGGTTATGGATGCATCTAGATACTCGACAATTCGGGTATTTGACCCAGCCAATAACGAAGAAGGCTACAAAGTCTGCCATCAACAGCAAGCACAGGAGTTTTTTGAACAAACACTCCTGGGATTACATCCAAAGGAAAGATTATCAGCTCAGTGGGAGCGAGATATCCAGGATTTACTGCTATCCTGGTTTCGCCCTGAGCTATCTACTGTTGATCCTACATGCCAGGCGTTAGCTGGACTTTGTCTTCGGTGCTATGTTTCTTCCTCGATCCTAAAGGCTTGTAAAACACTAGCGAGTCAGTTTTGCCTTGACTATCGGTTAACTTACCGTGAGCTGCTATCCTATGTACTCAATGATGATGGCAAAACTCCGATTATTCTCGATAGTGATGGCAAAGCTCAACTGGTTGTTAATAAGCAAGGTGACATTGAACCTGGACTTGGTCAGTTTTTTACGATTGATGTCTTGGCAAGCTATCGTCTGAACTCATCAGCTCGCCTCAGTTTGGACAATTGGGCATATCTTAAAACCAAACAACATCCTGAGATCAAACGTTGCTTAGCTGAACAGGGATTGCCCTTGTCCAGTAACTGGTCACTGTTGGGACGAGTTAAACTCAGACATCTTGAACAGCTCTATCCACGCGATCGCAAACTAGTTGAAACGTTCCATACTGTCTATTCTCAAGACAGACAACAGCAACGGCGCAATAGAGTTAACCATAGAGTTAAGCATAGAGTCAACCATAGAGTTAACCAATGCCTTGAGCCTAGGGATGACCAACTCCAAGACATGCTCCACCTGTTGCCAGAACGTGGTGTTATAATCAATTCCACCAAAGAGCTTCACAAAGAACTAACCAGGATAGCCAAGGGTCTGCAAGAGGAGGAGATTTGGAGCCGCAGAGGAAGTCCGATCTGGGAACCTCTAGAAGCACGGGATCCAGAAACTGGCGAGTATGTCCCGAAAGAATTACCTGATCTAAACTCTATTAATACCATAGATCATTTAGGACAATCTGAATTGCAGGATTTTCTTGAACAGGGACTGATTGAGGTTTTAGATCACGCTATAGCGCAAGCGTTGGCTGAGCACATTGCCTCTTTAGAGCAAAAGCGCCGTTACGCTTGTTTTGCTTCAAAGGTTATCCCAGGTTTCCGATTCCTTTACTGTGAGGGTAAGTCTCTTAAAGAGATAGCAACCCTTTTGAATATGACCAATCATTCCCAAGCCAGCCGAGTCTTGGCACCAGGGAAACTGCTGAATCGCGTTCAGTATCTGAGTGTAGAAAATTTTTTCCAGCTTATCTCAACAACTACTAAAGGATTAGCTCTGGAAAAAAATGCCACAAAGCTCGATTATTTGAGTAACCTGATGCAGGAATTCGAGGCTTTCTTGAACACACAATTTTTTCAAGAAGCGGTAGCCGAACTGAGTACTTCTAAAACCCGTTCAATGACTAGTTTATATGCTCAGCGACTGTGCCGATATCTAGATGAACACAAGGATAAAACTAATGAATAATGCTAGGATAGATTCCAGGGATATAACCCTTTCAACTCTAGAAGTATTTTGGCTCGAACCTGAAGACTTTGACCAAGCGAAAAAGATTAGTAAAAAATTGAATAATGAGGCAAACCATTGGCAAAATTATCTAAATGGTTTAGCGTTATTTGGGTTTGAAAGATGGTTAGAAGAACGGGTTGATAAGCTACAAATTAATAATGATAAATGTTCGGTGTTTCAACCAGACTATGCTAATCTGATTGAAACGGTATGTAATTTGAGAGTTGGGGATTTTAATCTGTGTATACTTGTCACGGAAAATCTCCTAGAGCCAGGGGTTAATGTTCCAATAGCTGCTGTTGAATTACCAGAAATTGCCGCTCATTTCTATATCATAATTGAGGTTAAAGAAACCCAAGAACACG
The DNA here is from genome assembly GCF_010672065.1 of Moorena sp. SIO4A1. Lineage (NCBI taxonomy): Bacteria > Bacillati > Cyanobacteriota > Cyanophyceae > Coleofasciculales > Coleofasciculaceae > Moorena > Moorena sp. SIO4A1. Next base: position 17,011 of record NZ_JAAHHX010000026.1, read on the forward strand.
GTATTATTAGAGGTTTTTTACGTCACGACGAGTTGGTTAAATATCGCGAATCAGCTAACTTACCACAAGGTAACCGTAACTATAATTTACCTCTGTCTTTATTTGATGAGCAACCAAATCATTTACTGCACTACTTGCGTTGGTTAGATTCTCAAGAGATCACAATTCCAGTTGCTGATACTAAGCGTTCTGTTCAGGAAATCCTACCATTCTTTGCTGAAACAGCCATTAATACAGCAGAGTGGCTGCGAGGAGAAATGGATCAGTTAGCAAGCTGTTTATCTTGGCAACTGCTTCCTGACTATACTTTTTCTAAGCCATCGATGCGTCGGATTAGTCCAGTATCGGATGAACCGGACAGATATCGAGCGATCGCTAAAGAGTTGAGACGACAAAAAGGATTAATTGTTCCGGCTCATGCTCGTGGCTCTTACCAAACTGTTAATTTAAATGGCATTCTGTTCAAACTATGTGCTGTTACCTGGTTCATTTACCAGAAAGCACCAGAAGATACTCGAGAATGGGCATTGCTATTGCTAATCGAAGACTGTCTTGGTAATACACTTCCCCCTGGTATGAAGTTACGAATCAGTGAATTCACTGGTGTTGTCTCTGAAGCGGTATTGGTAAATGAACGTTATCTCCATGTTGCAGTAGCAGGTAGCTGGAACCAAAAATTTGTAGTAACCATTTCTTTAAGTAACGGAGCATCATTAACTCTACTTCCCTTTGCTTTTGAGCCTGATAAATGTTTATGATATTTTAATAGGGAGTAGGGAGTAGGGAGTAGGGAGTAGGGAGTAGGGAGTAGAGAGTAGGGGGAATAAACAAGGAACAAATGACAACTAATCATCAAAGTAGTTTTAGACTAAATATTTGGCAAGCTGATTCATCCTGTCTGTTTTATTTACGGGGTAATCACGGACAGGAAGTCTCCGCAAAGTTGGACTATCCAGCTAAAGTAATAGACTGTTATGAAGAGTGGCGATACCTTTACCTCCAGTTTTACCCGAAATTGCGAGCAAGAGAATTATCTAGTGGTGCCATCACACCAGTAGTCGATGACTTGGGACATGAATTAGAAGAAGCAAAAGAGATATTTCTGGATGTTTTTCAACGGTGGTTAGGTCAATTACAGACTATTCGAGAAACAATTCAACATCAAATTTTCACTATTGCTAGAAAGGAATCACAGTCAAATAAGACAGCAGAAGCCTATCGAGAAGTAGCTATTTTTATAGCCTGCGATTCTGTGGAATTGGCACGGCTTCCTTGGGAAGCATGGCAGTTGGTTCTAGAGGATATCCCCAGTGGAACCATTCGGATTACCAGGATTCCGATGACCACTCAGGGAGAAACAATAGCGCTAGATAATAACCTGCGCCATGGTAAACCTCGGATTTTAGCGATTTTGGGGGATAATACAGATCTGAATTTGGAGAAAGATAAGCAGGCTGTTAAGTTGCTCAAAGGAGTTGCTCAAGTAGAGTTCTTTGACTGGCAACAGCAAGAGGATGGGGTTAATCTTAAAGCAGCACTGGCGGCAGAAATAACGGATGAAAGGGGGTGGGATGCTCTATTTTTTATGGGTCATAGTGATGAAACAAAAGTTACTGATGGAAAATTAGCGATCGCGCCAGAGCAGTTGGTATCTATCAGTGAAATAAAGGAATACCTAACTACTGCTAAAAATCAGGGACTTCAGTTGTGCGTCTTTAACTCCTGTAATGGTCTAAAAATAGCGAATCGGTTGGCTGATTTAGGATTGCAAGTGGTGATCATGCGGGAGGAAGTTCATGATAGTGTTGCTCATGTATTTCTCAAAGAATTTTGCAGCCGCTTAGCTCAGTATCAGGATGTCCAGGAAGCAATGCTGGCAGCTTGTCGCAATTTACAGGTAGGTGAGAAGTTTGTTTATCCATCAGCTTACCTGATTCCTTCGTTTTTTAGTCCCTATGGTGCTAAGCCATTTCGGATTGAGCCTTGGGGTTACCAGAAACTACTTCAGCAGTGGCTACCTAAACCAAAAGAAGCGATCGCATTAGCTAGTGTGCTTTTAGTTAGCGCTATGGTTCCTGTACAAGACATGTTGCTAGATGGGCGAACGTTTCTTCAAGCGGTCTATCGCGATAGCACAAACCAGTTTCCTCGGGAGGGGTTATCCTCCGCCAAGCCACGCTCTGTACTGTTAATTGCTATTGATCAAGACTCAATCAATCAGGCGCAACTGGAGATAAAAGGCTTTAAAACCCAGCCGATGGAACGGGAATACCTTGGCAAATTAGTCAGACAACTCTCTAACTCAGGCGCTAAGGTAATTGGAATTGATTATCTGCTGCATACCCAAGAACCAAGAGAGGAAAAACTGGCTAGTGCGATTCAATCCGCTGTCAGTCAACAGGATACCTGGTTTGTCTTTGGGGTCAATCAGGATAAAAATCGCAAGGTGTTTCCCAAAATTGCTAGCCCTAAATGGAGTCTACAAGGGGATATTACCTTTTTCCGTTGGGATATGGAACTCCCCCAGGATGCCACCTGCAACAAGTCATGTCCTTTTGCCTATCTACTGGCTCTATCACACCAGTTGCACCAACAGCCAAACCACGGGATAGGATTAAATCCTAATGTTGAAAGTACCACCAACTTTCAGCAGCAAGTTAGTCAGTATCTTCAGCAAGTCAGTAGCCAGGATAATGCGATTGGCCGTAGGCCACGCTACGCGAACGCATCTCTCAAACCAAAGAATCTACCTTTAGGGATGCGCTATATTATTGACTTTTCTATTCCTCCAGAACAGGCTTATGAGCACAAGCCTGCTTGGGAATTCCTCAAAAGTGACTTTCCTAACATTGAGCAGCAAGTGGTTATCATTGCCTCTGGGGGATATGATGAAGCAGAGGATAATTTTTCTCTACCTCTAGCTATTGAATATTGGTGTCATCCACTGAATCGAACCAGAAAGCCACCAGATACTTGTCCCAAGGTATTTACCGGAGGTGAAGCCCATGCTTACATGGTTCACCATTTTTTATCGCAGCATACAATAAAATTAATTCCCGACAGCTGGATGATTCTATTAGCAGCATTGTTAGGAAAAGGAACAACCCTGGTACTGCTGCAGCAAAAGCCTCAAAAACGACAGCAATCAATATTGATCTTAGTTGGTGCTACAGCGGTCTATGGAATAATCGGACTACAGGCTTATATCTCAGCTTCTATTTTAATTCCTATAGCTTTACCATCCATTATACTCTGGTTTTATATTATTTAGTTAATTATTAATTGGTAATTATTAATTTAATTCCCGGCAAGCCTTTAACATTTAAATCCTATGTATCGATTAATTAGAGTCTTTTATCTACTGCTAATTACTGGAACGATGAGTATTAGTTTTCCGACCTCATCAGTATCAATTGCAGCTTCGTTTACCAGTCAAGGGAATCAAGTAGCGAAAGCAGTGAGTCAAACCAAACAGAAAACACAATCTGTATGGGCTAAGATCCGAGATATTTTTCGTAGGAAGAAAGATGAAGCAGGTACCCATGGAGAGTTTTGTTCAATTTCTCCTAATATTGCTGCCTATCGCACCTGGAGTGACCAACCTCTATTTGCTTGGGAAGGAAGTGTTAATATCATTCAAGTTCGTTCCTCTCGCTATGGAAAAGCCTTATGGTCTTATCAGGTAAACGATAATCAGACTAGTGTTATTTACAATGCTGATGGTAAAGGTCAGCCACTTCAACGAGGTAAAGAATATTATTACTGGGTACAGTATAACACAACTGATAATAATGGACAACTAATTACAGATACCGAAACTATTCCCTTTCAAGTTATGGGTGGTGAAGCGTATCGGATTATCCAAGCTGAATTGCCAGCTGAGCATAAAACTGCTCAGCTGGCGAGTTACTTTGCTGATCAGGATCTTTTCCTAGATGTGGTACGAGTGATTTCCGTGTTTGGGGACTTAGATAGTTGGAAAACTAATACTGAGGAATTATATCAAGAGTTTTGTGAGTAGTCAAGGGCGAATTTATCTATCTTAAAAATTACTGAAAAATCAATTAGTCTGACTCCTGACTCGAAGCTCCTCAATCAGAGGATAGTTTGTTATGTCGAAATCAGGTATTATCAGTCTTCACAATTCATAATTTTTAGTTTTCATAATCTAACGATACTAGTCTTAACTACAGGAATTAGACAGCAAATATACCTGTAGTTAAGACTACATATAGTTGTTTTTGACTATTTTTGCCTAAGTCCTAAACTAGTTTCATATTTCCTTAAAGCTCTCTTCACAACTTCCTTGATTATATTGATAATAACTTGATACAAGTTGTCCGGAGCATTTGATAAGATCATTATAATCAACGTCACTTGATTGTTTTTACAGAAACCTGGAACGGCATAGGAAGCTATAGTTATCAACTTCATTGAGGAGTTTGAGGGAGCTCCTGAATTATATTAGCGCTGTTAGTTATAACCTCTCGTTGCTAGGGAATTGATCAACTACCAATCTAATCAGCCATTAAAGTTAATTTTTGTTTGAACAGTCATTAGTAACCAAATGTAGTCGAGATAATCTAAAAATGAAAAAAAAACTTGCCAAAATTGTTAATAATGCACTCACCAGTGTTGCTCTGTGTATTGCGATCGCATCTTACGTTTATAAAGCAGAGGCGGCTCCTGTGTTTCTAAATCTTTCCTGGGAAGGAATTAATGGGTTTACAGTTGAATTTATGTTCAGCTTCGACCAGCAGTTTGTACTGGGATTTTAAGATAAACCCTCCTAAATAGCCTCAAAAGCAGATGCAGATCTAGCGTCTATCAGCAGTATTTCCTTCTCTTGATGCAGTCGCTGCTGCACTTGGGTTTCGGTCATTGTGGTAGCGCCGACGTATGTCTGAGATCTTGCACCATTGTCATTAATCGTAGTCATTAATCGTAGGGTGGGCAGTGCCTACCAACGCGCTTTGCAAGCTTCATTATCTGTCTGGTGCACTGCCCACCCTACATGAACCTTGGGTTTCGGTCATTGTGGTAGCGCCGACGTATTTCCCTAGCTCTGGTTGGCTTTCAGGGGATTTCGAGTTTAGAGCCTTTGAAAGTACCACTAGGAGCAATCGTTACCGAGAATAAAGTATAGCGCTCTGCCCAGGGAATAGGAAATAGTTAAAGAAACTGACCCCGGCGTGGGGAGATCGCCATCTTCCCATCTGCATCTTAGCGTGCTACTTTTACGAATTGGTATTATGAATTGATATTATTTCGGTGGTGCGTTCCAGGGTAAAATAAAATCTACTAATGAGTCAAACAAAATGGTCTAACCTTTACAAATTAGAAGACTGGTGGTCTGTATGGATTGGTCTGCTGTTATTGGGGACAGTGTTTAGTGGCATCATAACCGTTGTGCCAAAGATGCCCAAATGGAAAGGGATAGATCTATTATCGGCACTCCCCTGGGAATTGCTTCCTAAACTGGCATTGCTCGCCATTGGTTTATGTGCTCTGTTTACCCTTGGCAACCTGGTAATGAAGGGAAAAGAAGGCAGAAACATGATACCAGGCTTTTTGCTTATCTTTCTTTTAGCAGTTTATCCTATATACTGGGGAATTCACAGACCGCTAAAGCAATTAACCTCGGCTATGCTTTCTGGGCATTGTTGATTGGACTAATCATCAGCAATACTATTGGTACACCAAGGTGGATGATGCCAGCGGTGCGTACTGAATATTACATCAAGACTGGCTTAGTGATTCTCGGTGCAGAAATTCTCTTTAACCGAATTGTGGAATTCGGACCCTATGGTTTAGCGATCGCTTGGCTAGTTACGCCTATTGTGATCATATTTATGTATCTGTTTGGTACTCGGGTTCTGAACATGCAGCAGAAATCACTGGTGATGGTAGTCGCCACATCCACATCAGTGTGTGGTGTATCAGCAGCTATTGCAGCAGCAGCAGCTTGTAAGGCGAAGAAAAACGAGTTGACTTTAGCTGTAGGGATGACTCTCATTTTTACCAAAACTATTGGGTTTAAAGCCCCGTCCTAGAAGGACGGCTTTTTATTAGAAACTTGCAAAAAAACAATAAAATATTTTATGGACATACACGAATATTTGTTGTATAATCAAGATAGATACAGGCTGAAAAACCGTAGGCTGAGCCGGGAGAGAGACCCGTAACTTATAGACCTCAAAGTAGTAATGTCTAGAGGGTAGGGAAAGTCCTCTTTAAAAACCCAATCATCAATTAACAGTTGGTGTGTGAACCCAGAAGAATCACTCTTGAAATAAAAACGGTACGGTGGGGCACACCGAAACCAAACGAAAGGAAGAGAAACAGACTTAATGAGGCACTTCCAATGAGTAGTTAAACGCTATCGCGAAAACTGCCCTCTGGGTCTGTCGTGAATTGACTAGGAACTTGGTCTTGACGGGTTTTTGGTTTAAGTATTGTCCTATTTTTGGCGGCGTCATAGATAGGAACACGGCGGTTTAAGGCGGTTCGCAGATCTAGGAATCCCCGTTCTTCCAGGACGGGGAGTGTCAATGTTGCCATGATGGTGATCATGCCCTTGTTTGTCAAAGCTGTGGGTATGAATGAATTAGTCAGTGGTGCATGGCTGGGGGGAACCATTGATTCTACTGGCGCAGTTGTCGCTGCTGGTGAAACAGTAGGGGAAATCGCTGGTCAAGCTGCTGCTTTAGTTAAAATGATTCAAAATATGCTGATCGGAGTGATAGCTTTTGCGATCGCTTTATTTTGGGTCTTTTTTATAGAGCGCGAGCCAAATGCTCCTAAACCACAAATGAGGTAATTATGGGTACGTTTGCCCAAGTTTATCTTAGGTTTTATAGCTGCTTCTCTGTTAGTGTCCTTTGTTTGTATTCCCTTGATGGGGATGGATACAGTTAAAGACATTCTTAGTCAAACCAAGACCTATCGTGGCTGGCTATTTTGTATCGCATTTTTTTCCATTGGTCTAGACTCGAACTTTCGGGATTTAGGGACACAACTTCAGGGTGGTAAACCCATGATTCTTTATTTGGTAGGGCAGAGTTTTAACATTGTGCTTACTTTGGCTATAGCGTGGCTAATGTTAAGCGGAATTATTTTTCCTATACCGGAGTTAGCACAGTGATAAACACTATCCGAAAATCCCTAATCTTTTTGATCAGTATTTGCGCACTTCCGCTACTACTGTGGTTATTGAATAGCTTGATAGTAGGTGGTTATTTGGGGTCGAGCGTACAGGATCTCTACGAAAACGAGAGTGATGCTTCAGGAATTTTCTGGACAGATGTAGAGATACTATCTCACGATTAGCCTATTCAACTATAGCACTTATCAATTGGGTTGGTAACTGCTCTATATAGCATAAGATATCAGATAATTTCTGATAAATTTAAAGTAAATCCAGGCAAAACATCTTCTCCTGATAAGGTTTTCGGAGATTGGAGAATTTCTACATCTTGATTGGGACGATAGATTTCCACAACCTTATTTTGGGGATCAATTAACCATCCTAATCTAGCGCCATTTTCCATATATTCTCGGAGTTTAGTTTGCACCATTTTCAGGGAATCACTCGGAGAACGCAATTCGAGCACAAAATCAGGACATAAAGGGACAAATTTATCCTGTTCTTCTGGTGTTAACCCTTCCCAACGCTCTCGTTTAACCCAAGACGCATCAGGAGAACGATTTGCTCCATTAGGCAATTTAAATCCTGTATTAGAGTCAAATGCAACACCAAGTTTCATTTGACTGCTCCACAATTCTAGTTGAGTCGATAGTTTAATATTTCGTCTACCTGTATTTCCTCCCGTAGGTGACATGATGATTAAATCTCCTTCAGAGGTGCGCTCAAATCTTAAATCCCTGTTATCTTGACAAAGCCGGAAAAATTGTTCGTCACTCAAATTAATAGTTAATTCGAGGGTATCAGGTAAATATACCATGTTAATTACCTCCAAAATTATACAATAACTTATTGAATTAAAAAGGATAATTTAAGCGATTTTTATTTTTATTTTTTACTTTTTAACTATCAATTTTTAAAACTTGAACCATCGCGTGATAAGCAGCTTTAGGACGATAGGAGTTATCGAAAGGTAGAGGGGAATCTGGTTTACCAAATAAATCCGGAATCCAGGAATGATGATCTGCAAATTCCCAAGTTAAGAAGGCTGTACAATTGGGAGCCTCTAAACAAACTTGGAGGATATCTCGATATACCTTTGTCTGAGCAGCCACCCGTTCTTCTTGTGTGCCGCTACCATCATGGATTTTTACGTCCATCTCGGTAACCTGAACCTGCAATCCCAACTCACCCAGACGCTTCATGTTTGCTGCTATGTCTTCCGGCTTAGGAGGATTTTGAATACTAATGTGCATCTGAAAGCCAATGCCATGAATTGGGACATCCCGTTGCCGCAAGTCTTTGACCATGGCATAAATCGCATCTGACTTTGCCCCAAGTCCTTCTCCACTGTAGTCATTATAAAACAAGGGAACTGTGGGGTCAGCTTCATGAGCCCAGCGAAATGCCAACTCAACGTATTCTGGTCCAATGCCGCGCAACCAAATTGTATCTCGTTTCCTTTGTCCTGCTGAGTCTTGGTCTGCTACCGCTTCATTGACCACATCCCAAGCTGCTAATTGTCCCCGATAGTGACCAACAACAGTATGAATATGTTGTCGCAGGATATGGATTAACTCTTCCGGTGTCCATTGTCCGTGGGTTAGCCACCAAGGCACACTATGATGCCAAACTAGATTATGACCGCGCACCTGCATGTGATTGGCTTTCGCAATGGCTACAAAGTTATCAGCAGCATGAAGTCTCCCCCAGCATCCTACGGATAACTGGGGGTGTCAAAACCCACTACACTAGAACTAGGAGTGTTCCAGAGTGTAGAAAGCGTAACAGCCCGACTTCTAGGCGCTAAACGGGTTCTTTTGCCACGTTTAGCCTCACCCTTTTTATGGACAAGCTCATAGAACCAATACTTTGCAGCAATGTTGTAAGTTGCCTGCAAATCTGTGTTGTATCGTTTCCCAGTTGGGAATGTACACAGACCATAGTTTTTAGAATCGCGTTTGACCGAACCCGAACCATCATAGGCATTGCTGGAAGTGCCCCTAGGATTGACGTACTTAACCGTACCGCCTAGTTCATTCCACTTGGCTTCAGTCCAGGTTGCAATAGCCCTGTGAAGCCATCCATGGAAGCGTTGGCGCAGATTAGAACGTTTCCGTCCGCCTCTAGGTTTCCAGCCTAAGAGAAGCTCAAACACAATAAATTTGGCTCCCCACGCTTCCGCAAAGTCCACCAGTTCTCTAGAGACAGAGTGAGCAATCTGGGTATTGATGTTGCTAGCCTTGCGGTAGTTGCCCCGACAAAAACCTTTATGCAACTTCCCATTGCTCAGACTGGCTTTTTTGCTGATTCCCTTGAGTCGTTTATCTCTGCGGTCTATGTCTCTACCAGGGTGAATGAAGCGCCTAGCTAGAACAGTGCCATCTGAGGTAACAACTGAAGCAACAGCAGTGGTATTGATGCCAAGATCAACTGACACGACTCTATTAGTTTCCTGCCTGTCATCTGGATTGCATCTGAACGGGACTGAGAGGTGACACTTTTTCTCGTTGACGATGAGATAGGGTGACAGCTTCTCATTGGTATCAAGCAAATGACGTTTGTATCCAGGTTCGATTTCTACCGGAACGAGGGTCCATACCCAGTCTGTGCCAGTGAAAACCTTAATCTTGGCGGTATCCATCGCAGCACCAAACAAGATGCACTGACCTTGGTACAGGGCAGGGTAACAGCCACAATCAGCGTTTAGCCGTGGTGGTTTAGCGTCTCTGCGCTTTCTGATTCCTGATTGCCACTCCATATAACGGGTGACAAATGAGGAAACTTGACCAATGGCAAAACTGATAGCAGACCTCCGGTAGTAGGAAGGGAACTTATAGAAACGACGAATGAAGTACTCGTACTTAGGATATTGATTCTGACGTGTCTTGTGCATCAACCGCTCAACCGCTGGAATTCTTTGCTTGCTGGAAAGACCACCTAGTTCAGGCCAATGGGTAAACACGACGCTAATCAACCCACGACAAATAGAACGGAACTCTTGAACTGTCAGCCTTAGAAGTTGACGTTGTAGCTGAGATGGCTTTAACTGCCATTTGTCCGTCCTAATTAAATCCTTTCGTCGTTTTTTCTGTGCCATAATGACTAATATTAGCATATGTCGTTAACCCATGGCTAGACAGTTAAACCGCCATGCTCACAGTGTCACAGCATTGAGTGTGCATATGGTTTTTGTCACGAAATATCGCCATGCTTGCATCACGGATGATATGTTGAAACGTATTCGTGAAATCATCGCCAAGATGTGTCTTAAGCGTGGTTGCATCCTAATGGATTGCCAGACTGACTTAGGCAAGCGTGACCATATTCACCTTTTAATAGACAAACATCCCAATATTTCCGAATCTGAGCTAGCAATGGCACTTAAAACCATCACCAGTCGAGAGATCCGGAAAGAGTTTGCACAATATCTGAAGCAGTTCTATTGGAAGCCTGTTTTTTGGAAGCGTGGTTACTGTGCTGTATCAGCTGGGGGAGCCAGTCTCGACAAGCTGAAGGAGTACATGGAAGCCCAAGGGAATGCAGACTAGCCCCAAGACCCCTCACCCCCACCTGCTTCGCAAAGTGGGGGAATGTTGGGTTTCAGTCAAAATTATAGTGATGGCGTTGGGGCTGTAGCGGCTCAAACTTGATGATATAAGTTGGTGTCACAATGTTATATTCACGTATCAACACCTCCTGATAACTAGGATCGTCCCGCAACGGTTCCATGGACACTCCCGTTCCAATCGCCAATTTGCGCTTTTGTGCCAAGGAACGTAAATTACTGTTATTTGTATTCATCCTTCATCTTCCACTGATTAATTTTCGATATCGCATCCCTGGTGACTGAGACACTAATCCCATTAGTTCCAACTGTAACAAGGCACTGGATACTGAGCCTGCTTCTAAAGCTGCTTGCTGGACAATGATATCGAATGGGGTTGGTTCAAATGCGATCGCATCCAACACTTTTGCTAATTCTGGCTCTAAGGTCGGTACAGGTAAAGCGGGTAAAGGTTGTTCTAGAGCCGAGTGGGGGTCAAGTTCTGGAATAGCTCCGAGCATTTCCAACAAGTGACCTTCACTTAAAATTACATGGGCACCCCGATTTAACAGTCCCAAACAACCAATAGAATTGGGATTATCTAAGGAACCTGGTAGTGCATAGACATCCCGACAGAACTCATTGGCTAGCCTAGCAGTAATTAGCGCTCCGGACTTGTTAGGCGCTTCCATCACTAAAACTGCACGACTTAAACCAGCAATAATCCGATTCCGTTGGGGAAAGTTGGAGCGTGCGGGTTTCGTACTGGCTGGATACTCGCTGATTACCAATCCCTGCTCTTGAATTTGTTTATAAAGATAACTATTGCTCAAGGGATATACCACATCAAGACCAGTTCCCAAAACTGCTATGGTCCTACCACCCGCTTCCAGACACCCACGATGGGCTTGTGTATCAATTCCCACTGCCATACCGGACACCACTGTAAAACCATGCTTAGCAAGGGTAGCACTGATTTTGCGAGTCCAACGTTTACCGTATTCGGTGGGATTGCGGGTACCCACAATACCGACTATCGGCTTGCTACCGTAATTTTCTTGTAGATCAAGTAGTCCGCTATAGTATAGCGTTGCAGGAGGACTAGGAATTTCTAGTAACAAGCGGGGATACTCCCCATCCGCTGGTGTCCAGAAACAAGGATTTTTGACCAAGTGTTGCTCAAGTAGCTGTTCCGGATTAGTTTGCCCACGCATTTTCACTACTCTTTCGATCAGCCGCACCCCGAACCCTTCAACTGCTCCTAACTCTGAAGCTGAAGCTTTCCAAGCCTCTGCTAGAGTCCCAAACTGTTGCTGTAGCCGTTGGAGCAATACTGATCCGATACCGGGAACTTCGGACCATGCCAGCCAGTACGCACGTTCTTCTTCCTTGGTCAATCGCTTCGCTCCAATTATAAATTATCAATTTATATTTCAAAAATACCCCATAATTTGAATTATAAATTTTCAAAAAAAATATAATTTTCTTAATTCTTAATTCTTCATTCTTCATTCTTAATTCTTAAACTGGATGCTGTCCATAAAACGGCAGTACTTCTGACCAGTTGGGGCACTTTCCCTGTTGCCAATCGAGATAAGCAAGTTCCAAAACACCCCTAGCATAACTCCCCAAATTTGCCGGAGCCTCTAGCAATCGTAATGGTGTTTCTAAGGTATCCAACACTTGTTTCCATTGATCTGAAGTCATGACAGCATCTGGTAATATCTTGCTCAGCCCCAGACCAGCTATTGATGGCTGATAGATGGCGGTATACAGCTGGCCTCGTTGGGCAGGCATTTGAATGGCAATCTGTTCGCTTAGCGTGGGCGTAGCGCATGTGCTAATTGCTGATTCTGAGTTTTCTTGATACATAGCTCCCTCTTCCCGCTCTTCCCGTTCTTCTCTCTCTTGCCCTAACCATGCGATCGCTGCCAGTGTAGAAATGCCAAACAGGGGAATATCTAACTGTTGTGCTATGGTACGAGCAGTAACTATACCGATACGGGTACTCGTAAAGCTACCAGGTCCGATAGCTACCGCAATGAATTCTAAGTTTTCCCAAGTTTGGGAATTGAGAAATTCAGTCAAGTGCTGATGCAATTGACCAGACAACTCTCGCCCTAAGTCCCAAGTTTGGCAGCGGGTATCCCTGGCAAAGTTACTGGTCACTAGCCCCAATTGAGGACTAGTGGTGTGAAGGGCAAGAGCATATTTGTTTGCTTCGAGAATCGGCATTTGTTGGTATGATTTTCGATTGGAGAAGTCTTGATTAAGTACCCTCACTCGCCAAAAGGTAATCACTATCCATGGATCCTACCCTGACTCAAATTGGGACTCAGATGTCCAAACTGACTGGTGTCCGAGCGATTATGAAAGATATTATCGAAACGCTACGAGCTGGTCAGGGACAAGATTGGATTAATCTCAGTGCAGGAAACCCAGTGATTTTGCCACAAGTCGAGCAACTTTGGCGCGATTGCACGGCACAACTGTTGGCTAGCTCAGAGTATGGTGAGGTGATTTGCCGCTACGGGTCATCTCAAGGATATCAGCCTCTGATCGATGCGATCGCAAAGGATTTCAATCAACGCTACGGTCTTTCCCTAAGCGATCGCCATATCCTGATTACTCCCGGTTCTCAATCGATTTACTTCTACGCCGCTAACGTTTTTGGTGGCTACACCAGCAGCGGCCAGCTCAAACAAGTGGTCTTGCCCCTTTCTCCAGAATACACTGGCTATGGAGGAGTAAGCTTGACTCCAGAAGCAGTATATGCCTACAAACCTACTCTGGAAATTAATCACGAGCAACACCGTTTTAAGTATCGCCCTGATTTCAGCCAATTAAAGATTAGCCAAGAGACTGGCTGTGTAATTGTTTCCCGTCCCTGTAATCCCACTGGCAATGTCCTAACCGATGAAGAAGTAATCAAAATTTCGGAAATGGCTGCACCCTTCAATGTGCCAGTGTTGATTGACGCAGCTTATGCTCCACCCTTTCCAGCACTGAACTTTACCGAAATGACACCAGTCTTTCGAGACAATATCATCCACTGTCTGAGTTTATCAAAAGCTGGACTACCTGGGGAACGGGTTGGTGTAGCAATTGGAAATCCGGAGCTAATTAGCATTTTAGAATCCTTCCAGACCAATCTTTGTATTCATTCGGCTCGCTATGGACAAGCTATTGCCGCAAAAGCGATCGCATCTGGAGCGCTCCCTGAGATTGCCACTAATGTGATTCGCCCCCACTACCAGCAAAAGTTTGTGACCCTTGAACTGACATTAGACAAATTCATGCCCAAAGACTTGCCTTGGTTCTTGCATCGGGGTGAAGGAGCTATCTTTGCTTGGTTGTGGTTACAGGATTTGCCAATTACTGACTGGGAACTGTATCAACAGTTGAAGCAGGTGGGTGTGATTGTCGTGCCTGGCAGTACATTTTTCCCCGGCTTACGAGAAGACTGGTCTCACCAGCAACAGTGCATTCGCATCAGCCTTACGGCTACTGAAGAAGAAATTGAAATCGCCATGCAGCGTTTAGCAACATTGGTCGAGGAAGTCTATCGGATGGGGTCAAGTTAGTGTTTCCTAGCAGGTGTTGTGATAATCTAACACCGTTCCAGAGTAATTGTTCGATGAGTACTAATTAAATAATATTCCCATTATAACAGATGGAACAGCAGCAGCTAGCACAAGTGTTGGAAACTGGCGATATAGGGGAGTTGCTAGGCATTATTAACCAGCCTAACTTGCTCACAACCCTTGACTCTACACAGATGTGTAGGATTATCAAGGGACTTGGGCAAGTAGTGGAACAACAAACTGCTCAGTTAAATCAGGTTAATCAGCAATTACAACCGGAAATTACCAACTGTAAGCAGGCTCAGGAGAAATGGCAACAGGGTGATCAGCAATTGGAATACCAATTTCAAAAACAGACAACAGAATTGTCCGAAGCTAATCATCAGCTGCGACAAGCAAAAGAGCAACTAGAGGCAGTTTTGGATGCTGTACCGGGAGCGGTGTCTTGGATTAGTGCTGATGGTCGATATCTTGGGGTTAACCGACATCTGGCTCAGAGCCTGCAATTACCTCCAGAGACTTTTGTCGGTCAAGAGTTGGGTTTTCTGGAGAGCAGCCCTCAGTTTGTCGGCTTTATGACTCAGTTTCTCGCCTGTCGGGACTCAGGATCTTCCCAGGTGGTTGAGCTCAAAGTGAAAAATTATTCGAGATATTATCTAATTGCCGCTCAGAAGTACCAGCAAGGTGCTGCAGCCGTGTGTGTAGGGATTGATATCACCGAGCATAAACAGGCAGAATTAGCTCTACAACAGCTCAACCAGGAACTAGAACTGAGAGTCGAACAACGGACTTCTGACCTACAGAACGTCAATGAACAACTTCGCAAAAGTGAGGAACAATTTCGCCTGATTTTTGAACTATCTCCCATGGGTATGGCAATTACCAGCACTGATAACTCCGTGCTAAAGGTTAATCAAGCCTTTTGTGACACGGTTGGTTACACAGCCGAGGAACTGGGGCAGAAAAAGGCTACAGATATTATCTACCCCGATGATTTCACAATTAACCTTACCCCGAATCAAGAGTTGTGGCCAGGAAGAACATCCCACTTTCAGATGGAAAATCGCTTACTGTCGAAAGATGGTAGAGTGATCCATGTTTTGACCAAGAAAGCAGTTTTAGTCAGGGATGCTCAAGGTAAGCCCCGAAAATTTCTGTATCAAATTGTAGATATCACCGAACGCAAGCAAGCGGAAAATCAAGTTAGAGCCTCTCTAACCGAAAAAGAGGTTTTGCTCAAAGAAATTCATCACCGGGTCAAAAATAACCTGCAAATTATTTCTAGCCTACTCCGCCTACAGTCGAGGCAAGTTGAAGATCCACAAGCATTAAGTTTGTTCAAAGATTCCCAGCATCGGGTTCAATCTATGGCTCTGATTCACCAGCAGCTGTATCAATCCCCAAATTTAGCCCAGATTAATTTCGGAAAATACATTCAAACCTTAACCAATAACTTGTTCCGTTCCTACGGGATTAACCGACAGACAATCGCCCTCAATATTGAAGTTACCACAGCTCCCTTAACCATTGATGTAGCTATTCCCTGTGGGCTAATCATCAATGAATTGGTGTCTAATTCACTCAAATATGCCTTTCCTGAACATAAAGAGGGTAAGATTGAAATCAGTCTAAGTTCAGATCAACAGGGTCAGCTAATCCTTACGGTAAGTGATAATGGTATTGGTTTACCGGACAATTTAGACTTTCAATCCACTAAATCCCTTGGTTTGAGTATTGTTCGTAACTTGACTGCACAACTGGGGGGTAACATCATCCTTGACTGTAGCCAAGGCACTAGATTAAAAATAAACTTTCCCCATTCACTGGATCTCTAGGGCAAGTCGAGCATGACCAAGAAAAAAATCCTAGTTGTTGAAGATGAAACACTTGTGGCTATGGATATCAAGAATAGCCTCAAACTTTTAGGGTACATGGTTCCTGCTGTGGCTGTATCTGGAGAAGAAGCAGTTAGAAAAGCTGAGGAAATCCAACCGGATTTAATCCTGATGGATATTCGTCTGAAAGGGGAAATAGATGGAGTGACTGCTGCAAGGCTGATTAGGACAAAATGGAATATCCCAGTGGTCTATTTGACTGCCTATAGCGATGAGCTCACCCTAGAAAGAGCTAAGATAACCCAACCCTTTGGTTACCTTCTGAAACCATTTGAGGAAGAAGAACTGCGAGTTACCATTGAAATTGCCCTTTCTCGCTTTCAAGCAGAAGCAAAAATCCGTCAAGCACTAGTAATAGAACAGGAGCTTAGAGAGCAAAAATCTAGCTTTGTCTCTATTGTTTCCCACGAATGTCGTACACCTTTGAGTAAAGTTATCCTAGCTACTGAATTGTTAGAACGCTATAGCAAACATTTGGTCAAAGATAAACATCGCAAGTATTTTGAACAAATTAAAGGCTCTATCCAAGATATGAGACAACTCTTGGATGAAATTATATTTATTGAAAAAGCAGAAGGAAACAAGCTAACTTTTAACCCAACTCCAATTAACCTAGTAGAATTATGCTCTGATTTGATAGAGCAGATGCAGTTGGCTACCGGGGGGATCCATAGGATTATTTTTACTCCTCAAGGTAATATTCCTGATGCCTATATGGATACCCAACTCCTTCGATATATTTTCAATAACTTGCTATCCAATGGGATTAAGTATTCTCCTGAAGGGGGAACGGTAGAGTTTCAGTTAACCGTGGAAGGTAACTGGGCAATTTTTAAAATAACAGACTCGGGAATTGGTATTCCCGAACAAGAGCTTTCTCACCTGTTTGAACCTTTCCAGCGAGCTAGCAATGTTGGAGATATTCCTGGTACAGGTCTAGGATTATCGATTGTTAAAAAGAGTGTAGAGCAGCACCGTGGCCAAATTTTGGTAGATAGCCAGGTTGGTGTAGGAACTTTGTTTACCGTTAGACTACCCCTGTCGAGTCAGGATTGGGAGTAAGCTGGTCTTCCTTTGAATGCCATGGTTATGACAGCAGGGGAGCAGGGGCAGACTTGATCTAACTTCATAATACAATTTATGCATTTAATTTATGCATTTTTTTAATTAAAATCAGTATTTAGTAACAAAATATACAAAATTTTAGCAATACTTTAAATTAATTTATCAACATCAAGAGTAGTGACATCAGAGGCTCTGGACAAAACTTCTGGCAATTGAGCAAAAGGCAACGAGGGAACAGCTATGACCAGCGCAGCTAAGCCAGCCGCAAAATTGAACAAATTTGAGAAATTCAAGGCAGAGAAAGATGGTCTTGCCATTAAAGAACAAATAGAAGAATTTGCCAGAATTGGCTGGGAAGCAATAGATCCAGATGACCTACAGCATCGGCTGAAGTGGATGGGTGTCTTTTATAGACCTGTCACTCCAGGCAAGTTCATGCTAAGGATGCGGACACCCAACGGCATTCTCAACAGCACTCAGATGCAGGTACTAGCTGAGATAGTGCAGCGCTATGGTGAAGATGGTAGTGCTGATATCACGACCCGCCAAAACATCCAGTTGCGAGGTATCCGCATTGAAGACATGCCTGATATTTTCCGCAGGTTCGAGCAAGTTGGCTTAACTAGCGTCCAATCCGGTATGGACAATGTCCGCAATATTACTGGTTCTCCCATGGCGGGGATAGATCCCGATGAATTAATTGACACTCGGGATCTTGTCCAAAAGGTACAGGACATGATCACTAATAACAGCCAAGGGAATTATGAGTTTACTAACTTGCCCCGTAAATTCAATATTGCTATTGAAGGGGGTCGGGATAACTCAGTCCATGCTGAAATTAATGATATTGCCTTCGTGCCTGCCTACAAAGATGGACAACTAGGCTTGAATGTACTCGTAGGTGGCTTTTTCTCGGCCAAGCGTTGTGAAGCTGCTGTTCCCCTCAATGCTTGGGTACTGCCTAATGATGATGTAGTTGACTTGTGTCGTGCTATTCTGGAAGTTTATCGCGACGAAGGCTCGCGGGCGAATCGGCAAAAATCCCGGATGATGTGGTTGATTGATGAGTGGGGGATTGACAAGTTCCGCGAGGAAGTCAGTAAGCAGTTTGGTAGAGAACTCCCTACGGCTGCTCCTCACGATGAAATAGATTGGGAAAAACGAGACCATATCGGTGTCTTTGCCCAAAAGCAACCAGGTCTGAATTATGTGGGTTTACACGTGCCCGTTGGTAGGCTTTATGCTCAGCAGATGTTTGATCTGGCACGGATGGCTGAGGCTTATGGCAGTGGCGAAATCCGCCTCACGGTTGAGCAGAATGTGATTATTCCCAATATTCCGGATGCTAATCTCGACGCTTTCTTAGCTGAACCCCTCTTGCAGAAATTTACCCTTGAGCCCAAACCTCTAGAACGGCTTCTAGTATCTTGCACAGGAGCCCAGTTCTGCAATTTTGCTCTGATTGAAACCAAAAATCGTGCCTTGGCAATAGTTCGGGAACTCGAAGAAAAGTTAGATATACCAAACCCAGTGCGGATTCATTGGACAGGTTGTCCCAACTCTTGTGGTCAACCCCAAGTAGCTGATATTGGTTTGATGGGAACTAAGGTGCGTAAAGACGGTAAGTCTGTTGAAGGAGTCAATATTTACATGGGTGGCAAAGTTGGCAAAGATGCTAAACTGGGCGAGTGTGTGCTTAAAAGTGTGGCTTGTGATGACTTACCAGAAGTCTTGGGTAATATACTGATCGAGAATTTTGGAGCAAAATCCCACTAGGTTAGTGCTTAGTTGGACCTCATCGCTAATTCCTCATAACTGTTGTCAAAGATTAATGGTTAATGGTTAGGTAATGGTGAAAACTTAGTTTTCCATTTTCCATTGTCCATTAATCGGAAACGACAATATGGAGCGCCGCAAGTTTCTCAAATACATCGGCTGTGCCACGGTAGGATGTGGCTTTAGTGCTTGTAGTTCAAATAATCTATTCGATTTCCCAAAACGCGATCGCTCCTCTGAGCCCACTCAACGACCTCCAGCTAGCTTTGGTAAGTTAGAGAAAACTAACCTCACCATTGGCTTTGTTCCTGTAACTGACTGTGCTCCTTTAATCATTGCCAAAGAAAAGGGCTTCTTTCAGCGTTATGGTTTGAATGTGGCTCTTAAGAAATATCCTGACTGGTCAGCGGTTCACAAAGACTTACTATCATGGGGTATAGATGCCTGCGTTGCCTTGTTTGGATTGCCAATGCTCACCAATTTTGGTTCAGCCAAGGCACCAGTGATATCTCTAATGATGCTCAATCGCAATGGCGCTGGAATCACTTTTTCCAAAAAAGCTTGGCAAGGTGCTATTCGTCCTTCAACGGAATACTATAATTTCCCAGATTTTGCCAACTCCTACAGGAAATACATTAGACGATTAACCGAGCCCCTAAAAGTAGGGATAGACTTGACCAACTCCATGGCAAACTATACCCTTCTCTACTGGCTATCAGCTATGGAGATTAATCCCGAGAAACAGATTAAGCTAATCGAGTTTCCACCATCTCAAATGGTATACAAACTTCAAGCTGGGATAGTAGATGGCTACTGTTTAGATGAGCCCTGGAACCAAAGAGCAGTTGTAGACCAGGCTGGATTTACGGTTTATGTAAGTCGGGATATTTGGAAAGGTCATCCAGGAAAAATACTAGCAACCATGGGACCTTGGGCAGAAAAACATCCCACAACCGCCCGAGCCTTAGTAGCAGCTGTTTTGGAAGCTTGTCAGTATTGTGACCAACTAGAAAATCGCCAGTCAATTGCTCAGATTATATCTAGGAGCAAATACATCGACACTAAAGTAAGCTATCTGGAAGGTTCTTTACTGGGCAACTATAATTATGGTGGCTTTGACCAGAAAGACCGATTTGAATCAATCCCTGATTTTAATTTATTTCACTTCCAAGATACAGACTATCTGAAAAAGCCCAATCATGCTAATTATCCTTGGCGCTCCCATGGTGTTTGGCTGCTAACCCAAATGATTCGCTGGCGTCATATTAACCGACGTCAATATCCCAAGGATGCGGATAAAATTATCGACCGGGTTTATCCAGTGAAAATTTATGAAGAGGTTGCCAAGGCGTTGAAAATCGATCTACCTAGTGAGCGTATGAGGCTTGAACCTGCTGATGTGTTTGTGGATCAAAGAGCATTTGACCCTAGTCAGCCAGTTAATTACCTCAATGGTTTCGATATCCGAGCTGATCGTTCTCAGTTAATCGGCTTGGCTTAACTTAGGAATAAACCTCAATTCATTCGAAAATTAAGCAACACCCCAATTTTCTGGCTCTGATGTAACCATTGAATATAAATTATGCATTTAATTCATCACCAGAAATAATTTGTAACAAATCATACGAAACTTATGTTTCAGGGGTGTAACTATTAGTACCTGAACAATAGTATTAAGTTAACCTCAGAAAAGTAGTATCTATGGGCGAGTACTTTAGCAATCAATTCCGAAAGAATTACCCTAAACCAATAAGCTATAGTATTCAAACTAATAGGTAACTTTAATCAGTCAGCAAGTTGATGGCAACCGATCAGCTGGATTGTTTTGAAAGGGATTCTTTGGAGTAGTTTTTGGAGGATACTAAATCCACCCAAACGTTCAGCTTTTATCACTAATGCTGTTGGTGCGTGAATCTTCTGTTTTCGTAGTTTGAGTAGAGGAAAGGTATATAGATGCTCGCAGAAATGTGGTCTTTTCGTGGTAGGTATAAAATCCTCCACATGACCTGGTTTGCTTTCTTCCTGTCGTTTGTAGTGTGGTTCAACTTAGCACCCCTAGCAACACAGGTGAAATCAGACTTCGGTCTCGAAGTAGGTCAAATCCGAACCATCGCAATTTGTAACGTTGCCCTGACAGTGCCTGCCCGTATCATCATCGGGATGCTGTTAGATAAATACGGACCAAGAATCACCTACTCCCTGTTGCTGATGTATGCAGCAATACCTTGTATTGCTTTTGCCTCGGCACAGAACTTTAGCCAACTGGTGATTAGCCGCTTGGCACTGAGTATCGTAGGTGCAGGTTTTGTGATTGGCATCCGGATGACGGCAGAATGGTTCCCTCCCAAAGAAATTGGTTTAGCCGAAGGGATTTACGGGGGCTGGGGTAACTTTGGTTCTGCAGCAGCAGCCTTTACCCTACCTACCATTGCCGCTTTTTTAGCCTTTGGCAGTCCAGGTCTCAACTGGCGCTTTTCCATTGCTGGTACCGGGATTATCGCTGCTCTCTATGGCGTCCTCTATTATTTTAACGTCCAAGATACTCCCCCAGGCAAAGTTTATCAGAAGCCCAAAAGCGCCAGAGGAATGGAAGTCACCACTAAGAAAGACTTCTGGTTTCTGATGGTGATGAATGCTCCTCTATCTATCATTCTTGGTGTTCTGGCTTGGCGCTTGAATAAAGTAGGCTTTTTCGAGCAAAATGTTCTATATATCGTCTGGGCTGGTCTACTTGGGTTGTATCTGTTCCAAGCTTACAACTGCTGGGCAGTTAACAAAGATTTGTTAGCAGGTCGTAAGCGCTATCCTCCTGAAGACCGCTTCAATTTTTCTCAAGTTGCCATTCTAGAGTTGACCTACGTTGTTAACTTCGGTTCTGAATTAGCTGTAGTTTCTATGCTCCCTGCCTTCTTTGAAGGCACCTTCGGACTGAGTAAACAAGCAGCGGGGATGATTGCTGCTAGCTACGCTTTCATGAACTTGATGTCCCGTCCTGGTGGCGGCTTAATCTCTGATAAACTGGGTAGCCGCAAGATGACCATGGCAGTTCTAACATTCTGTATGGGTATTGGCTATCTGATTTTCAGTACGGTGAAAGGAGGCTGGTGGCTTCCTGGTGCGGTACTGCTGACCATGGCTTGTTCCTTCTTTGTGCAAGCTGGAGAAGGCTCTACCTTTGCCATCGTACCTCTGGTCAAGCGACGGATTACCGGTCAGGTGGCTGGTAACGTGGGTGCTTACGGAAACGTTGGTGCTGTTGCTTACCTGACTATCTTTAGTTTATTGCCAGCAGGAGATGTGGGTAACCGCATATTCTTCCAGGTGTTGGGTGTTACAGCTTTGGTTGTTGCCTTCCTGTGCTTCCTAGTATTGAAAGAACCTAAGGGTTCCTTTGCTGAGCTCCATGAAGGGGAAGAAGAATACGCTACTGCTGCTAGCCCAGCTGCTATGGAAACTGGAGACGTGATGAACTAGTTCCTTGGTGGGTCTAGTTGAAAGCACTCTACACTAGATGGCTGAAAAATATCTAGATAGAAGTGGGGCAATCTTAATTAAGATTGCCCCAAACCCGACGGAATAATTGCTTATTAAACAAGGTAAAAAAATCCTCAGCCTTTAGCTATCAGCTCTTCCAGCTCTTCAGCACTGAGCAAGATTTTGAATTAACGAAAACTTTCATAAAAGCCTCTGGAAAAGAGGCATGTGACAGTTGCTATAAATATCCACTAATCTACCACTATCTACAACGGACTAATACCACGACCTAAGGCGGTCGAACTTACGGGACTATCACGGAACACTTTAAGGAAGTACGCAGATAATGGGACTCTCAGGTGCGAAAGAACGCCAGGCGGGACTAGACTCTTTGACTCAAGAGATCTTCTTCGTTTTGGAAAAGCTCCAAAGTCTAACAGGTCACATTACTACACCATCTGTTACTGCCGAGTCAGTACCAACTTTCAAAGAGACGACCTCGACAGACTTCTCGCCTATCTCCATTCCCTCTTCCCGGAAGCGGAAATCATCAAAGATATCGGCTCAGGTCTCAACTAAAGATTTGGGCTTAGAGCCGTACTGGAGCGAATCGTGCGCTATGATCAGCTCACGATTGTTGTTGCCTGTAGAGACAGGCTCACCCGATTCGGGTTTGAACTCATTGAGTACTTGGTCGGTCTCAACGGTGGAAAAATCCTGGTTCTCAGTCAACCTGAAAGCTGCCCCGAATCTGAACTTACCGCAGATATTCTGTCCATCATTCACGTCTTCTCCTGTAGGGTTCACGGACTCCGGAAATACGGTAAGAAAATCAAAGAAGATTCGACTGTTCCTAAGCTCTGAACAGCGCTCGCTTGTTCGGCAATGGTTTGGAGTGTCCCGTTATGTTTTCAATAAAACCGTCAAGATACTCTCTGATGGTGAGACCAAAGCTAATTGGAAAGCTATTAAGACTGGCATATTAAATGACCTCCCTGAGTGGTGTAAAGCAGTGCCTTATCAAATCAAATCTATAGCGATAAAGGATGCTTGCACTGCGGTTAGGGAGGCCAAGAAAAAATACAAAAAAACTTCACAAATTAACCGAGTAAGATTTAGGTCTCGTAAGAACCCTGTTCAGTCTTGCTATATCCCTAAGTCAGCAGTGTCTAGCAAAGGTGTCTATCACACAAAGCTGGGAGAAATTGCCTTTGCTGAGACTCTACCTGACAATATCTGTGATTGTCGATTAACTAGCACTAACGGGAGTTGCTACCTGGTAGTTCCCCATGAAGCAACTAACACAAAAGCCGAAAACCAAGGTAGAGTGGTTGCTTTAGACCCTGGAGTCAGGACTTTTATTACTTTTTTTAGTGAAAAATCTGTGGGAAAGATTGGGCACGGAGATTTTTCCAGAATTCAGCGAATATGCCAGCATCTAGACAACCTGTTATCAAGGATTAGTAAAGCCAAGGGTGGGCAGAAGCGTCGAAGGAGAAAAGCTGCTCGACGAATGGTAATCAAGATTCAGAACCTGATAAATGAGCTTCATCATAAGACAGCTAAATTCCTAGTTGACAACTTTGATGTTATTTTACTTCCCACGTTTGAGACGTCTCAGATGTCAAGGAAGGAGAAAAGGAAAATTAGGTCTAAGACTGTTCGCAATATGCTTACTTTTGCTCACTATCGGTTCAAGGAATTCTTGAAACATAAAGCTCAAGAGACTGGGAAAGTTGTTGTTGATGTTTGTGAAGCTTATACCAGTAAGACTGTTAGCTGGACTGGTGAACTGGTCAATATTGGTGGAAGCCAAATCATCAAATCAAAGATTGATGGTCGATCTATGGATCGCGACATCAATGGCGCTCGGGGAATATTTCTTCGTTCGCGCAGCGTGGCCTACGGCCATGCCTTGGGAGATACCCCCTGGCTGAGAAATCAGCTTGCATTAGTGAGCCAGAATCCGCCATTGGTAGATTTTGGTAGCTAAAAAGTATCGGATATGATTGCTCGTATAACAGCATAAATCAGCTAAATAATTTAGGTAACTAGCTAAGTACTAACGAACTAACTAATTGATTAACTAATTAATGATTGATTTGATATAAACGTTTGTTATAAATAGCTGATATTTGATATAAGAATTATTAATTAAAAATTAATTGCAAAAATATTTAATCTAGTCACAAAATATACTAAAAAGACTCAAAAAAAATTGGGGGTAAAAATCATGACTGACTCAGCTAAGACACTCTGTCCCTACTGTGGGGTTGGCTGTGGTCTGGAAGTATTACCTCCAGCTGGTTCTGGTCGTGCTACCTATCGAGATAGTCAAGGCAATCCGATTTGGAAAGTTAGAGGCGATCGCTCTCATCCCTCAAACCAGGGTATGGTTTGTGTCAAAGGTGCCACGGTTAGTGAGTCTTTGGATAAAGACCGCCTCAAGTATCCCATGATGCGGGATTCCCTAGATCAACCATTTCAGCGAGTGAGTTGGGATGAAGCCCTAGACCGAGTAGTGAATCGGATTCAGACGGTTCGTTTCACCCAAGGACCAGAAGCAATTTGTATGTACGGTTCCGGTCAGTTCCAAACCGAAGACTACTATATTGCTCAGAAATTGCTCAAAGGTTGTCTGGGTACCAATAACTTTGATGCTAATTCCCGCCTGTGTATGTCCTCAGCTGTAGCTGGATACATCCAAAGTTTTGGTTCCGATGGTCCTCCCTGCTGCTATGACGATCTAGAATTAACTGACTGTGCCTTTTTGATTGGGACTAATACAGCAGACTGTCACCCGATTGTATTTAATCGTTTGCGTAAGCATCACAAAAAGCATCGTCATGTTAAAATGATAGTGGTAGACCCTCGCCGCACGTCTACCGCTAAGCTGGCTGACTTACATCTAGCGATTAAACCGGGTACTGACATTGATTTACTCAATGGTATTGCTCACTTACTATTGCGCTGGGGTAAACTGGACACTGAATTTATTGAGGAGTGTACCAGCGAATTCTCCGCATACGCTCAGGTAATTATCAACTATCCACCGGATATCGTTGCCGAAAGATGTGGTATACCGGTGCATGAACTTGAGGAAGCTGCTCGCTACTGGGCAAAATCGAAGCGTGTCCTGTCTTTGTGGTCAATGGGGGTCAACCAATCATCAGAAGGTACTGCTAAAGTCCGCACCATCATTAATCTGCACCTGATGACAGGCAACATTGGTAAACCAGGAGCAGGACCATTTTCTCTAACTGGTCAACCTAATGCGATGGGAGGACGAGAAGCTGGAGGACTGGCTCACATCTTACCGGGTTATCGGGTAGTAAAGAATCCCCAACACCGCAGTGAGGTGGAACAGTTATGGAAACTCAAGCCAGGGACAATTTCCCCCAATGCTGGTCTTGATGCTTGGAGCATGATCAAAGGTCTAGAAACTGGAGATGTCGGTTTCTTGTGGATTGCTGCCACTAACCCAGCTGTGAGTATGCCGGATATTGAACGAACTAAGGCAGCCCTAAGAAAATCCTCCTTTACTGTCTATCAAGATGCCTACTACCCCACTGAAACCGCTGCCTATGCTCATGTCTTGCTGCCAGCAGCCCAGTGGAGTGAAAAGACTGGCGCTATGACTAACTCTGAGCGAGTTGTCACCTTTTGCCCCCAATTCCGTAATCCACCAGGAGAAGCCAGACCGGATTGGGAAATCTTTGCGGAAGTAGGGCGTCGCCTCGGCTTTACTAAAGAATTTGACTTTACTGACTCTGCCGCTGTCTATCGGGAATTTGTCCAACTTACCCGTGGACGACTTTGTGATATGACTGGACTTAGTCACGAGCGCTTACGGAAAAACGGTCCGATTCAATGGCCCTGCCCTGAGGAGTTCCAAAACCAAGAGTCTTCTGAGTCACTGAGCAATCAGCAATCAGCACTAAATACTGGCAAACGGCTTTATACTGACTTCCGATTCAATACGCCAGATAGCAAGGCAAAATTTGCTGCCTTCCATTCTAAAGGACTGGCAGAACCCCCCGAGGAAGAGTATCCTTTGGTTCTGACAACTGGCAGACTCTATGGTCACTGGCACACTCAAACCCGCACCGGCAGGATTGAGAAAATTACCAAAATGTACCCCAATCCGTTACTAGAAATTCATCCCCGTGATGCCCAGAAGCTGGGGATTAAAGATGGGGGTTGGGTAGAAGTGCGATCGCGTCGCGGAACTTGCCGCTTCCCAGCTCAAGTCACTAAAGCGATTACTCCTGGTACAGTCTTTGCCCCCATGCACTGGGGAGCTTTGTGGGCAAATCAGGCAGAAGCTAATGCTCTGACCCATCCTGAATCTTGTCCCATTTCCCTAGAACCAGAATTAAAAGCCTGTGCTGTCAACTTGGTGCCCATCAGTGAAACTGACAGTATGCGATCGCAAAATCCCAACCAAGAGCCATTAGGAACACCGATTTTACAAAAGCTCAAAGTTTTGAGGTAATTGTTAAAAGTTTTAACCTTCCATTCTTAATTCCGCTCTCCGAGAGTTTCCCAAAGACCTGCCTCACCAAGGGTGATTGGAGTCTGGGTTTGTGTCTGGGCAAGATTTGAAATAGACATAAACGGCACTAACCCCATCACCAAGGAGCACAAAACTATCAGCATAGTCATCCTGACTGGATGCTGCCAGTGTGTAGTTACAACATGAGACTGGGTTGTGCTGCTAAGCTCTTGCATGCTCATGACTAAAACCTCAGAATAGATGTGTACGAATATAGGGATATTTCACTGTTGTCTTTGAGGATGCAGTGCATTGTTCCTATTCATGCCAAGTTGCAGGGACAGTCGGCAACTTGGTATTTTTTTATGCACTAAAATCCTTTACATTTTGAATCATACAAAAATTTTTGGAAAAAGTAGCTAGATTTACCAAATAAAAACATAAAAAGTAACATTAGTTACTGAATTTAATTAATTTTTGTGAAATACAGTAAGTTATGAGGTTTTTAGGCATAGACCTGGGCTGGACTTCTGGAGCAACTGGTCTTTGTTGCTTAGATTGGTTTGACGGCACCCTAAACCTGCTAGATTTAGACCGCAAAGAGTCAATCACAGATATCCTGAACTGGATAGACCATTGGTCACCATCTCCAGAACCCGCCATGGTAGCAGTAGACGCTCCTACCCTGATTCCCAACCCTACAGGAATGCGTCTACCGGATAGACTGACCCATAAATACTTTGGTCGCTATCATGCTGGGTGTTATCCCGCCAACCGCCAACGCCCCTTCGCCCAGCGCACTATAGAATTTGGTCTGAGCCTAGAAAAACGGCAATTTATCCATGCCCCAACTATCACTCACCAAAAACTAGGGCGCTACCAAATCGAAGTCTTCCCCCATCCCGCCATCGTTGAGCTATTCAACCTCAATCGCATTCTCAAATACAAAAAAGGGAGTGCGATTCGTTGAGCAGAAACCGGTTCCAGCCGGGGGATTGCTCGAAGGGATAAAACCCTTTAACTGTGTGGTTCATGTAGGTTAAAATCCTACAACCAAGATGTCTGGTTACTCCATATTCCTAGGCTTGGAGACTGAGTATCAAAGAGTCGAGTGCAAGGAATAATAAGCGGTGTCACGCCAAAAGTCATTTGAGGCTCAAACCGCAAGGGAGACCGAAAGGGTAAGACAACGAACTGGTGCCAGACGCATCGTCAGTGTAAGATTCAGGACACAATGACTTAAGTCCTTTATCGATTTAGAGATGAAAAGGAAACAGGTTTTGCCTTGCTTGTTTCGACATCCTTCTCCCGAAAGGGACATCTCTCGGTGTATAGCCAGTACCCAACCCGGTCAGTCAATGGTCACACGGAACGAAGTAACCGGGATAGTTCCTCCCAATATGGGTAGGTACTCAACCGCAAGGGTTATCCCGGAAAGACGGTGTCAGAAGCTAACGCCCTAGGGAAAGCCTAAGGATATGCAGACGGACACCCCTGAGTCGGCAAGAGTAGAACACGAGTAGCAGATATGTCCAATACACACGAAACCGTGATGGTGGAACTGAATAACTGGAACTCTCTCAACTGGAAGTCCATTGAGAGGGCAGTGTTCAAGCTGCAAAAACGTATCTACAAAGCCTCACAGAATGGGGAAAGAGCTAAAGTTAGAAAGCTCCAAAAACTACTAACCAAATCAAAATCTGCCCGGTTATTAGCCGTAAGAAGAGTAACCCAGGATAATAGAGGCAAAAAGACAGCTGGTATCGATGGGAAGAAAAGTCTAGCTCCAAAGGAAAGGTTAGCTTTAGCCCAGTCATTAGAACTGGATGGAAAGGCAAAACCGGTAAGGAGAATAATGATACCCAAACCCGGCAAGAAAGAAAAAAGACCTCTAGGTATCCCCACCATGGAAGACAGAGCAAAACAGGCTTTAGCCAAGTTGGCTCTAGAACCAGAATGGGAAGCACAGTTTGAACCTAACTCTTATGGCTTTAGACCAGGTAGAAGCACTAAGGACGCAATAGCAGCCATATACGCTGACATAAACAAGAGCAGCTACTATGTGCTAGATGCGGACATAGAAAAGTGCTTTGACCGAATCGACCATGAAAAACTGTTAAATAAAATAAATACTTATCCTCGGATGAGAAGACAGTTAAAAGCATGGTTAAAAGCTGGAGCCTTAGGAAAAGAAGGGTTCATTGAAACCCCAGCCGGAACACCTCAAGGAGGAGTAATCTCACCATTATTGGCAAATATAGCTCTCCATGGGCTAACACAGCTAATGAATGAGACCTTCCCCGTAAGGTACACAAACCGACATCTGGCAGAAAGATATAATCTCCCACAGAAAATAAATCTAAGACCACCGCTGGTTCACAGATATGCGGACGACTTTGTTGTCCTACACAAGAGCTTGGAGATGATTCTGGAAGCCAGAGGGGTCATCCAGGAATGGCTAAAGGAAATCGGACTAAATCTAAAAGAATCAAAAACCTCAATAGCACACACCTTAGGGAGGAAAGGAACAAAAGCAGGTTTCGACTACTTGGGTTTCAACGTCCGACAATACGAGGTTAATCAGGTCAACAGCAAAAAGGACAGACAAGGGAACAAATTAGGATACAAAACCCTAATAAAACCCAGTAAAGAATCCGTAAAGAGACACCTAAGGAACCTAAAGGAAGTTGTCCGAAGCCACAGACACTCAGACCAAGCCAGGTTAATCGGGGAATTAAACTCCAAAATCACTGGATGGGCTAACCAATACAACTCAGTAGTAAGCTCCCGAATATTCAGCCAAATCGACAGTAAACTATTCCTAAAACTTGAGCGATGGGCTAAATACAGGTCTCCTAACAAAGGAACCAAGAAAGCCATAGCCAACTATTGGTGGATAGATAAAGGTGAAGGATGGATATTCAGAACTCCTGACGGTCAGTACACCCTAAATAAACATACGGATACACACATAAAAAGGGTGATTAGACTAAAGGAAGGAAAATCGCCATACGATGGTGATTGGTACTACTGGGCTGAAAGATTAGCCAAATATCATGGTGTAAAGCCAACTGTGAATAAACTCCTGAAAAGGCAAAAAGGGAGATGTGCTCTGTGTAATCACAGATTCATGTCTGATCATGTATTTGAAATAGACCACATCATCCCTAAAAGAGCCGGTGGTAGTAATAAGCTAGAAAACAAACAGCTCCTACACTCCCACTGTCATAATAATAAAACCAGACAGCAAAGAGCGGAATATCCCCATGAAGTATAGGCAAGATACCAATGCCACCAGGAGGAGCCGGATGATTGGGAACAGTCATGTCCGGTTCTGGAGGAGAGTTCGGGGGAGGAATCCCTCGTTCGACTCTAATAACTAAGGGAAAGAGGTGTAACTATTAGCATTTAATCTCATCAAACCTTTTCATATCTCTACAAAGATGTTAGTATAGATTTGTAGAGGTTAAGCCGTTATGAAAAAATATGTCACCCCAAAAGAGGCAGCCGAATATTACGGTGTCTCCATTACAACACTCAGGAGATGGGATAAAGACGGAAGACTTGACAGCATCAGGACTCAAGGGAATCAAAGAAGGTTTTGTGTTGAAGGACAAGACCCGCAGAGTAAGCCCATTGTCGCTTATGCAAGAGTCTCTACACACTCCCAACGAGACGACCTTGATAGACAAGCTGAATTTTTACGGTCAAAATACCCAAACGCTGAAGTTATTTCAGAAGTTGGATCGGGACTCAATTTTAAACGGCGAAAGTTTATCAAAATATTGGAACGAATATACAGCTCTGATATCTCGGCATTTGTCATTGCATACCCAGATAGAGCAGTCCGATTTGGATTTCCGTTACTTGAATGGTTGTGCCAAAAAAGTGGAGTTAAACTCTTGGTTCTCCATGAACGTAAATTATCCCCAGAGCAAGAACTCGTCGAAGATATCTTGTCCATCCTCCACTGTTTCTCTGCTAGGCTTTACGGACTCCGAAAATACCAAAAACAAGTCACGAAAGCGGTACAAGAAAAAACCTCGGAATCAGACGGTGAAGTTGACACCCAACAGTGTCTCAAAGATCAGGGTGTTTCCGTCTAAAGAACTTCATAAAGTTTGGAAAACTTGGCTCAACGCTTATCGGTGGGTTTATAACTGGTCAATAGCTACTATCAAGAATGGCTATCAAGGTAGTGCTTACGATTTACAGAAATTAGCAAGAAGTGCGGATAGACCAGAGTGGGTAAAGACATTACCAGGCCACCAACTACAAGAAGCCGTGGCAGATGGGTTCGATGCAGTTAAGCAGGCGAAAGCTAACGGAGGTTTTGCTAAGTTTAAGTCCTGTCGAGAGACAAGGCAGGTGATCAAGTTCAAAGCAGGAAACTTCAAGAAGGGTTTCTGGTACCCAACAAAAGTAAAAGGATTGTCTTTCCGCTCACCTCAAGACTTCCCTAGCGAATGTATCTACGGAACTCAATTAGTGTGGATCAAAGGAAAATGGTACGGGATTTTTCCTGAGTACATTGAGCCCACTCCTACTGAAGAGGAACGAGTAATAGCCTTAGACCCAGGTGTTAGGACATTCCTTACTGGTTTTGATGGCAGAAATTATATCGAAATAGGTAAGAGCGATATTGGTAGAATCCAAAGACTTTGTCAACAATTAGATCGGTTGATGAGTCGTATTGACTTAAGCTCTGCCAAACGTCAGAGACGAGGAATGAGGAAAGCCGCTCATCGTTTACGCCAAAAGATTCAAGACTTGATCAAGGACACCCACAACAAGTCGGCCTCCTTTCTCGTTAGTAACTACAAGCTGATCTTTTTACCAAGGTTTGAGACATCTTTGATGGTGGTAAAGTCAGCTAGGAAGTTGAACAAGAAGACAGCTCGCAATCTGCTCACCTGGAGTCATTACAAATTTCGTCAACATTTGATACAAATGGCAGATCGGCATGATGTAAGGGTGGTATTAGTTAATGAATCTTACACGAGCAAGACTTGTCCGGAGTGCGGTCATATTCACGAAAAATTAGGCGGTAATAGAAAATTCCAATGCCCAAAATGTGGTTTCTCATTACCACGGGATTGGAATGGCGCACGGAACATAATGATTCGTGCTTTGTCGGCAACAACCACCAGGTTTTCACCTGGTGCTATACAGGTCATTCCTGCTGATAAGTAGGTTTGCACAGGTTAAATGTTGCACATGCTGAACTAATCAAACTTCGTCAATATATTCTCGATACCCTACCCACCCTTACCCCTGCTCTCAACTCCCTATCATCCTCGCCCCTGACTTCTAGTCTTTGCAGTTCGTTTTTCCCCCACATCCCCACTACCGGCAAAGCCCTCAAAGCTGCCGAAGACCAGCTAGATAGCATCATCTGCGCCTATGTCGGAGCCTACTGGTGGTATTGGGGAACTGAATTTAATTGGGTATTAGGAGATGCAACAACTGGGTATATTATTACCCCCTGTCGAAACGGAAAAGACTGATCAACTCTCAAGGCACGCACTATGGCAAAATAGTAATCGTCGAGAAAAATCAACCATAACAATAAAGTAATCCCAGTGAGTCCTACTGCCCAAGCGCCCAAGACTACTCGCCGCCTAGTGTTTCCTTTCACTGCCATTGTCGGTCAGGAAGAAATGAAACTGGCATTGCTCCTAAATGTGATCGATCCCAAGATTGGGGGAGTAATGATCATGGGCGATCGCGGCACAGGCAAATCTACTACTATTCGTGCCTTAGCTGATTTATTACCAGAAATCGATGTAGTTGCTGAAGACCCTTTCAACAGTGACCCTCAGGAACCTGACTGGATGGGCAATGGTAATGGAGCAGCTGCATCTAGGACAACGGTCAAGAAAAAAGTTCCCATGGTAGATTTACCGTTAGGAGCAACCGAAGACCGGGTTTGTGGTACAATCGATATAGAAAAAGCCTTATCTGAAGGTGTCAAAGCTTTTGAACCAGGACTGTTGGCTAAAGCTAATCGAGGCATCCTCTATGTCGATGAGGTTAACCTGCTCGATGACCACCTAGTGGATGTACTCCTAGACTCCGCTGCTAGTGGTTGGAATACTGTAGAACGGGAAGGCATATCCATTCGCCACCCTGCTCGCTTTGTATTAGTAGGTTCTGGTAACCCAGAAGAAGGAGAATTACGACCCCAGTTACTAGACCGCTTTGGGATGCACGCGGAAATCCGTACAGTCAAAGAACCAGTGCTGCGAGTCAAAATTGTGGAAGAACGGGGAGAGTTTGATCAAAATCCCAACCAATATATTGAACAGCACCAAACTGAGCAAGAAGCGTTACAGAAACAGATAGTAATGGCTCAAGAGCGACTTGCTGAAGTAGAAATGGACTACGACTTTCGGGTGAATATTTCAGAAGTTTGCTCAGAACTGGATGTGGATGGACTCAGGGGTGATATTGTAACTAATCGTGCGGCTAAGGCTCTGGCTGCATTTGAAGGACGAACTGAAGTTACAGTGGATGATATCCGCCGGGTGATTACCTTATGTTTACGGCACCGCTTGCGTAAAGACCCCCTGGAGTCGATTGATTCAGGATATAAGGTTCTCAAATCCTTTAACCGTGTTTTTGGGGTTGAAGCAGCTGAAGAAGATTGAGTTACTATAGCGCAATACCTTTCTTAAATAATTAATTTTCTTTCTTGCATAAATAGTTAACTCAAGGCGGATAAGTACTATAGAGCAAGTCTAATCAGCAATCCTAATTCCCATTAAATAGGATTGCTATTACTCATTGCTTTAAGAAAGATTGACTATTCTGACAGATGGAGCAAAAATCCATCTGCTGTCAGTTTTGCTCTTTCTAATCGTAAGTATTCAGCGTTTAGCGTTTAGCTTTCAGCTAATCCTAATCAGGATAATCCGAAAAACGGAGATTTGTCAAGAAAAACTTATCTACTGGCCAGTTTCAGCCAAATTCCTAAGTTTTGCTTGATTCCAAAGCTGACTGGGTAAGTGCCTTCGTGTAAAGTGCGCGTAGCGCGATTGACCGTAGGTCACGCGGGGCGCGTTCGCTAAATACTTACGTTTACTACTTACCTTTGCTTTTATCCGTGAGGTAACTATGAAAGGAATAGCGACTAGCTTTAGCTGGTTCCTAGCGACACTACACTTCACCGGAACTATCAGTGCTTTTTCGGTGCAAGCACAAGTCACTAAGCCAATGTCTAACAATATTGGCTCCAATGCTCTTACTCAAACTATTGCTCAATCACCAGCTGTTAATCCCCCCAACTTTGGAACAGCCCTGGACAATAACCAAGTAGTAGAAGCAGTACCTTTAATTGAACAAACTTGGGAAAAACAATATCAGAATCACCTAGACATCAATTTCCCTGACCAATCCATCACTGTGGAAGAAATTGCTGATACTCTTGGCAAAATCACCAATCAAACTGGTCAAAAGCCTGGTCTTATCTACATGGTTCCGCGACCCCAGCAACTAGAGCTGGTATTAATTACACCAGAAGGTAAGCCCATTCACAAGCGTGTCTCCGCAGCCAATAAGGAAGCTCTGTTGAGTCTAGTGCAAGAGTTTATCCAAACTATTACTAATCCTATTCGTAGGCACTCTAAACATTATCTACCAGTAGCTCAACAACTCTATCAGTGGATCATTGAGCCTGTGGAACCAGACCTTAAAGCTCAAGGCATCAACAATCTAATTTTTTGTCTAGGTGGGGGGTTACGCCACTTGCCCTTTGCTGCCTTACATGATGGCCAAGAGTTTCTGGTGGAAAAGTATAGTTTAGCCCTGATTCCTGCCTTCAAATTAACAGATACTGTCTATACCGACCTGAAAAATTCCCAAGTTTTGGCTATGGGAGCATCAGAATTTAATGATCACAATCCTTTACCTGCTGTGCCAGTAGAGTTATCTGTTATCACCCAATATCCCTGGCAAGGAAAATCTTTCCTCAATAAAGATTTTACCCTAACTAATCTACAGTGGCAACTGGGATATCATAAGAATTTTCAAATCCTGCACCTGGCAACTCATTCAGACTTCCAGGCGGGAAAACCAAACAAGTCTTATATTCAGTTTTGGAATAGTAAACTGACTTTAGATATATTCACTGAATTGCGTTGGCACTCACCAGTGGTAGAATTATTGGTGCTGAGTTCTTGTCAAACTGCCATCGGGGATAAAGAGGCTGAGTTAGGCTTTGCGGGATTAGCGGTTCGCGCCAATGTCAAGTCAGCAGTAGCTAGTTTGTGGTCTGTCAGCGATGGTGGAACCCTAGTGCTGATGAATGAATTTTATCAGTCTCTTAAAACTGTACCAATTAAGGCTGAAGCGTTGCGACAAGCTCAGATCGGGATGTTGAAACAAAAGGTAAGTTTGGCTAGTCTTACTGATCGACCAAATGTGTCCTTGCCTCCAGAATTAGCATCTCTCAACTCTGAAGATTTATCCCATCCCTATTATTGGGCGGCTTTTACTTTAGTTGGTAATCCTTGGTGATAGCTTGCTCTTCTTTAAGCCATCAGCTATCAGCTATCAGCTATCAGTCATCAGCTATCAGTCATCAGCTATCAGCCATCAGCTATCAGCTATCAGCTATCAGCTATCAGCTATCAGCTATCAGCTATCAGCTATCAGCCATCAGCCATCAGCTGACCACTGACCGCTGACTGCTGATAGCTTACGTTATTACAACCAATTCCCTACCATGATATAAGGAGCCCAGAAATAAGGGTGTTCATAGCTTGGGTCTTGTAAAATTGATTTTTGGGCGCGATTGAGGGCTTCAGCTTTTGAGATTGATTTGTCAGTAAGTTCCTGGTAAAACCGATTCATTAACACAGCTGTGACTTCATCATCCACTAACCAAATAGTAGCAAGGGTACTACGTGCTCCTGCTTCTATCGCTACACCAGCTATACCCAGAGCCGCTCTCTTGTCCCCAGTTGCTGTTTGGCATGCACTCAGCACCAGTAATTCGATCGGAGTGGGTTGCCGTAGGTCTGTAGTTTGCAGTAATTCCTTCAATTCAGTAACATTGATATTACTATCCCAGGTCATAATGAAAGTCTTCTGGGCTTCAGAGCTAAATTGACCATGGGAAGCAATGTGTACTACTGGGAAAGTAGCTGCTTCCAAAGAATTTTCAAACCTGGTTTCAGTAAAGTCCTGATTGAGGAGGATTTCACTAGGAACTTGAGCCTTAATTTTCTCTAGCTCTACTTCTACAAACGGCAAAGGTACAGATCCCCGACGGGATTCAGACAACCCAGCCGTTAGGACTTTGATATCTTCCCTGACTAAGCGCTCGGGATTCATTAAATCTAGTCCAGGGGTTAGCGCTATACTATACTTCTCGACTAAATACTGCTTACCGTCGTGAAGTGCTGCCATGGGAATATTGCGCAAGGCTCCATCAAGAACAAATACTAGGGTGTCTACTTGAGAGTTAGCTAAATCCTCTTCAATCGGTCGGATTACCCAATTGTATACCTGCTGCGACATTGGTAAAAATGCCCGTCGATGAACCTGCTGTAAAAACTTACGCAGTTCTTCCAGAGTAGATTCAGTTTGGTCTTGGGGAAGCTCTGTTCTATAGTGGCGCAGTTGTTGTTGGGGTAAGCGGATAATGATATCCACGCTTTCTGGTAATATGATAGGATAAATTAATGCTGCTTTAGTATCAACTTGGTCGATGACTTGATCAATCACTACAGGAGTAGCGTTTAAACAGGCTGAGCGAAAATAGTTATCTAGTTCGGCTAGCTGCAGTGACTCAATGATCTCACGGGCTTTTTCCAAGTTGTCGGGATTGGAATTCCTGCTGTCTGATTGCAGCAGTAATTGCACGAATTCTCGATAGACTGGCTCTACACTCTCTCGAAATGTAAACCTGACCTCTTGGTTAACAGCTACTAGGTCACTCCGTAGAGACTTGAGAGTGTTAACTGCTTCGGTGTAAGCTGCGATCGCATTTTGCTCTTCCCCCTGCTGTTTCAAAATACGTCCTAGTTGCCATTGCCAGCGATAGCTAATATCTGGAGCATTGATTTCTTGAGCTAACTTTAAGGCTTGTTGAGTCAGGTCTTGAGACTCTGGTAACTGCTGATTCTTCTGATAGAGTTGACCTAGACTACCAAGAGCATAAGCTTCCGCTCGCTTATCTCCCAATGCTTTAGCCTGTTGTACTGCAGTAGCTAGGATTTTCGCAATTTCATAAGAAGGCTCAACCCCAGTCTTAGCCGAAAGCTGAAGTCTCTTGGCTGAAGTCTGAACATTTCTTTCATCCTTGATACTTCTGACTTCATCCTTCATTAGGCTTTGAGCAAAATTAATCCTCAGATAGATACTGCGGCGGCTCAGAGGTAAGGATTCCAGTTGAGGCCAGATTTGAGGAATTAATGCTTGTGCTTGCGCAATCCTTTTATTGTCAATCAATAAGCTAAGTTGATTTAATTGGGCTTCAAGCTTAGTGATTGGATCTAATGACTCATCGAATGCTTGTTGATAGTAATCAATAGCTTCGTCTAATTCTTGCTGAGCCCGTGCTGTATTCCCTAAGCTAAATAATGTAGCGCTAATCTCTTCAGACGATGGTAAGTTTCGGGCAATCTCTAAGCTTTTTTCTAAGGTTTCCCGGGATTGACTCAGCTCTCCTACTAATTGACGCATATTTCCAAGCGATCGCAATCCTATCGCTTTGTTCAAAGAGTCAGGTTGAGCAGTTAACGATTCCTCGACCTGATTGAGTAGATTCAACGCCCGCTTATACATTCCTAATTCTTGTAGGGCTTGCGCTATATTAATCCGACTCCGAATCTGACCGGCTTCATCCCCTAATTCACCATAAGTTACCGCAGCTTGCTCCCAACTTTCCATTGCTGCTTTTGCTTCTGATGAACCAAGCTCAATACTTCCTTTGATCATTAGGGATTGAGCCAGCACTTGTAAGTATCCTGTAGACTTATCGGTGGCTTTTAGAGAGCGCAATATTTTTTCACTATTAGCGATCGCATTCTTGGCTTGAGTCCATAACCCCAGTTGCTGATAAGCCAACGAGAGATTACTTAACACCATCGCTTCTGAGAGTTTATCTCCCTGAGTTTGATTACTCTCAAGAGCTTGTTCTAAAACATCTACTGCTTCGGCGAATCTACCTGAATCGTAGAGACCTTTGCCCTGTTTAAGTAACGTGGAAATTTTAAAGTTAGCAGGTTGAAGGTTAGCCGGTTTAAAGTTATCAGGTTTAAAGTTAGCCGGTTTAAAGTTATCAGGTTTAAAGTTAACAGCTTGTTCGCCTTTGGCGTTCGAGTAGGGTAGGTTAGCCGGTTTCAGGTTTGTCCCTTTAAGAGCAATATCCCCTTCAACATTCAACCTTTCAACCTTCAACCCTTCAACCCCTTCAACCTCCAACCCTTCAACCTTAAAGGTTTGTGGGATTTTTGCTAAAACCGGAGGTACTAAATTGCACAGTAATGCTGTTAGCAGAGCAATCAGAGGCAACCTTATCCACCTCTTTATCCTCAACCCTAAGGATTTACGATTTACTCTACCTATACTACCACAATATATCTTTTTTTTTACCATGGCTGATTTTCTCCCTTACTGCACCTCATCGCTATCAAAAACGCTATATTCATTAGAATCTATAATTTTTATTTTTCTGTTCAAAATGGTCTAAAAATCAACGAAAAGTAGAATCCATCTTCCTGTAACGTTCTATCTCTAGTTTCAACATCCACCAACTGCAAGCCCCAGCCGATATTAGCCTCTAGTAAATCTCCTTGCTGCCATCGCAAACCTAGACCAAGGGATGCGATCGTGTTATCATCAATATCATTTTCATCGTCTTTATTCCAGCCAGTACCAAAATCAAGAAAAGGAGTTAACTGCACTAGAGTTCCGCTATCAGGATTCTGAATAATTGGCAGACGCAGCTCCGCAGAAATAAAGGCACCATTGTCTGATAAAATTAGATCCTGGCGATAGCCCCGTACACTCTGTAAACCCCCAATCCCTATCTGTTCTAATGGTACCAAGCCTCGGTCTGCTAGTTGCACATCCCCTCGGATTAATAAGATAGTGTTTGGTGCCAGTAGCCTTACCCATTGCCCTTGACCACGCCACGCGAAGAAATTGCTATCTGGTTCACCCCTGTTAATGGTAGTATCTCCTGAACTAATCCCGATACTTAACTGGGAACGAGCTGCTAAAACTTGTTGTTCACTGCGCTTCGTCCACTCTTGGAATAACCGGATGGCATTAATCCGCGTACGCCCTTCATCATCAGCTCCTGCTGATAAAGGAAAGGGCGTATCTAATATAGATGTTTCACTTTCCTGGCGTGAGCCGGTGATACCAATAGCTACTTCTTCCGTAGGAGTTTGGAATACAGGCTGGCGCAGGGTTATTTCATAAAACCGTGATTCTGAGTCAATATCTATCCTATCAAAAGGAGGCTCAATTACTTCACTAGCTGTTGTCCCATAAGCCAAGCGCAGAGTACCATTACGAGGATTAATCGGTAAGGTATAGCTAACATCAAAGGTATCACTACCATCAGTGTTAGTATAGTTTAATTCTAAGGCATCTCCCAATCCCAGTAAATTGCCTTCTCGAATTTGGGGACGACGCCGAAAGCTTCCGACACTGGGAGAGCGCCCATTATCTAATGTTATTTGGGTGCTGAAGGTATCGGCTTCAGTTACTTTTACTTCTAGCAAACTCTCCCCAGGCTCAATACCCGCCGACAATTCAGCTGAGATGTTGGCAATTAGAGGGTCGAGTCGCAGCATTTGTAAGCCGTTGAGTAAGCGCCTTACATTCAGAGGCTTCTTGGTAGCGATCGCAAGACGGCTTTTGATGTAATTAGGATTAAGCCGACTCAGACCCTTGACAATAATATCTTCTAATTCCCCTTCGATAATGTCAATTCTAACTACCCCATCTTCAAGTTGCTGAGGTGGGATATAGGCTCCAGAGTTAACGTATCCTTCTTTATCATATAACTCCGTGATCTCAGACCGGATTTTAAATAATGCTGGGAAAGATATGGGTTGATTGAGGAAAGGATCGGTAATTTCCGCTAATTTTTCCTGGCTGAATACCGTTGAGCCAATAATATTAAAGCGTTTAATGACAATTCGTTTTGGAATGTCCTCCAGAATTTCGTCCGGTAGATCAGGGCTAGGAGCAGATGGGTCAAGAAGTTCGTCCACAGGAGGAAGTTTCTGGGGAGGTTGAGGTTCTGGTGCTGGTTCCAGAGAGGGAGGTCGTCTAGGCTCGGGGAAAGGGATTCGCCGCCGATCCTCGGGTAGCTCTATACCCGGAGGTAGGTTTGGAGGTAGGGCTTGACTAATTTTTGCCGAGGCTGGAGGACTCGGTAGTTGGTTAATATCGATGGCGTTGAGATTTGTTACAGTGTCGCTCCCTAAAACTTGATTATCCCTTTTGTTCAAGTTCTCTGGAATTGGCACTGGCTCCTGTGGCCATGAATCCTTTACGAAGATTAGACTCTGATCATTAACAGCAGCTCCAGCTTCTAAAGGTTTCAAGATTAGGCTACTAACGACTGCTAATGCACCCAAGGTTAACAGAGATGAACTCCTGACTACCGCAACAAATCTAAACATTACTTACCAGATCGCAATTGTTTTTAGTAGGTAAGAACTATTAATTAGTTTTCCTGGTGCTAGAGTGACAAATAACACGAACAGTAGTCAAGGGTAAGGGAATAAATTGAGAACTAATGTAATATATCTGTAGATATATCAGTGTATTTAGGGATAACTTTTGCGTCCGCTGAATGTGACTAGTAAGTATATCTACTAATCATCTAGGGATAACTTTTGCGTCCGCTACTCCGAGTGAAGCAT
Source organism: Moorena sp. SIO4A1 (assembly GCF_010672065.1). Classification (NCBI taxonomy): domain Bacteria; kingdom Bacillati; phylum Cyanobacteriota; class Cyanophyceae; order Coleofasciculales; family Coleofasciculaceae; genus Moorena; species Moorena sp. SIO4A1. The sequence continues at coordinate 57,883 of NZ_JAAHHX010000026.1, forward strand.
TTCTGCTGTTTGATTTGAACCCTTGACCAATAACATTAAGGTTTTAACCTTCAAGTTAACACCTTGTTTTTTTGATTCTTAAGCTACGCAAACAAGTAGCTTCCAGCTGGGATGACCCCAAGCTAATACTGATCTTGCAATTAACTAAAGACTTTAGTGAGAATTTCTACAGAAGGGTCAACTTCCAGCCACACCGTAGCCCCACAATCCTTGGGACAATTGGGTTGATAGACTAACCGAGATGGACCCTTGATTTCTACATAATGACCGTAGGTGTTGCGATTGCCTTGTTTGACAGTGAGCACAGGCTTATAGGTGTCGTACTTTTTATTTTGCTTAATCACGTTCTGGTTGACGTGGATGTAAGTCGCCACCTTCTGGAAACCTCTTCTCCAGGTTCCCTTGGGTCCACGGCGACCAGGACTGACCCTAGGCAAGCCGTTAAATAGGGGAATTTGCCAAAATCTGCCTACTTTTTGAGCGCCCTTAATTCTGCCATTTTTGAGAAGTTGGCGAACTCGTTGGACGCAAATCCCTAGAAGAAAAGCTGCTTGGGTAGTTCCGACTATCTTGGTTTGTTGGTTCATTTTTTGTGATCCTTTACTATCGCGCTAACCTTATATCTAATATAACACATGAATTTCAGGTTGTGTTAGGTTTTTTGCAAAACTTTACATTTTATCTAGCGCTAGTTTTTGGAGAGCGCTAAGGGTTGTTTGCGTTAATTAAAGGGATTGTTGAATTAGCGCTATACTTTAGCCGAATTTATCTAGCGCTAATTTTTGGGAGTTTTATGGGATGTTTAACTTGATTAAGTTATGAGCTTAAAATAGCGCTATACTTTAGCCGAATTTATCTAGCGCTAATTTTTTTTACCCGATTCCCGATTCCCGATTCCCCCAAGACTTTGTTACAAAAAATTGCAAAATATGTTATAATAAAATATTTTTTATGTTATAATAGAATCATAGACGTGAAAGCGTTAAGAGCCAGCCCCAAGTTTTCCCAAGGCCAAAGGCTGGCTCTAGACCCCCAGTTAAGGAGATACCTAAAGTATGACTTACAGCGAACGCCTATACCCGTGGGCGTTCGCGTAGCGTGGCCGTAGGCCAATCATCCGCCTATTGCCGAGGATGCAACGGGTCGTTGTTGGTCGGTACCGGAAGCGGTCTGATGCGGAGGGGCATTTGCGGGCACTTAAACGCTTGATGCCTGATGGGGAATTTGTGATTATTTTTGATTTGCCCGAGCCTATAGATGAAGAACCTGAGGTTAGTGGGGAGTAGGGTTTGGCTGAGGGCATGATGAGCAGCATGATTAACTTTGTGGTCACCCTCTCAGGTATTGAATGGGATCGACCTTTGGTCACGCTACGCGATCGCACTCTCTCCAAAATTACTGCAATTTCCAACAGTAAAGGATTTTCACGCCTTGTTGCTGTTGCTAGCGCGATTGACATGCAGTCACGCTATGGGATCACATAATTTCTTAGATTGTTGAAATTTACGATAACTATCGAAGTTGCTCAACCTAACACTATCGTAATTATCCAAAATTGCTGTAATTTCCAACAGTAAAGGATTTTCACGCTTTGTTGATTAAGCTAACGCGATTGGCATGCAGTCACGCTACGCGATCGCACTCTCTCCAAAATTGCTGTAATTTCCAACAGTAAAGGATTTTCACGCCTTGTTGCTGTTGCTAGCGCGATTGACATGCAGTCACGCTAAGCGATCATATAATTTCTTAGATTGCTGAAATTTACGATAACTGTTGAAATTTCCAACAGTGAACGATTTTCACGCTTTGTTGCTCAATAAGGCGCTATCGTGATTATCCCAAATTGCTGTAATTTACGATAACTAAGGAAGTCGATTAAGCTAGGGCTATCGTGATTATCCCAAATTGCTGTAATTTACGATAACTAACGCGCATTGCTCAAGTTAACGCGATGCTCGCTACGAGCCGCTACGCGATCGCATGATTTCCCAAATTGCTATAATATCCAATAGTCAAGGATTTTCACGCTTTGTGGATTAAGCTAGCGCTATTATGATTATCCACAATTGTGGGAATTTTCGATAACTATCGCGCATTGCTTAAGTTAGCTCTATCATGATTATCCCAAATTGCTTAAATATCCAACAGTCAAGGATTTTAAGCAAAGTGGCTTAACCTAGCGCTATTGTAATTTGCCCAAATTGCTGAAATATCCGACAGTAAAGGATTTTCACCGAATCGTGATTATCCGAAATTGCTGGAATTTTCGATAACTATCGCGCATTGCTCAAGCTAGCGCGATGCTCGCTACGAGCCGCTACGCGAACGCATGATTTCCCAAATTGTTGAAATTTCCAACAGTAACGGATTTTCACGCCTTGTTGCTCAACCAGCGCACTATCGCGATTATCCCAAATTGCTGGAATTTTCGATAACTATCGCGCGTTGCTGTTGCTAGCTCTATCATGATTTTCCCAAATTGTTGAAATATTCGATAACTAAGGAATTGACTGAAGTTGCTCCAGCTAGGATTATCGTTATCATTCAAAATTGCGGGAATTTTCGATAACTACCGAAGTTGCTGAAGCTAGCATTATCGCGATTATCCTAAATTGCGGGAATTTTCGATAACTATCGAAGTTGATTAATCTAGCGCTATCGCGATTATCCTAAATTGTTGAAATATTCGATAACTAAGGAATTGACTGAAGTTGCTCCAGCTAGGATTATCGTTATCATTCAAAATTGTGGGAATTTCCAATAGCCAACGAATTGGACTGAAGTTGATTAACCTAGCTCTATCATTTAGATAGCGCTATACTAATTGAATCAGAGCGATCGCATTATTCCCGAAATTGCTGAAATTCTCGATAGTGACAGGATTCTACTGAAGCTAGTTAAACTAGCGCTATACTTATCCATCACCACTCTAATTGCTGAAAATTGCTGCAATTTCCAACATCAAGCTCAACCTTGGCTACCACAAGACCTAGGACTATACCAATTACTCTTAGGAGTAACATTATTCGGCTCAGCTGTCAAGATAATTGTACCATCCTCGCCCACAGTCCAACCCTGAGCTTCCACTATTTTCTTCTTACGACGAGGAGGAGTCGGAGTCTCGACAGTGCGCCGTTTCCCTCTCATGGGCAAGTAACTCACCTCAGGGGTAGGAGTAGAGGTAGCTTCTTCGATAGTCTCTTCTTCAGTATCAAGGGTAACCCAATCTACCAGTACAGACTGTTGATTGATTGGGTCTAGGGGACTTGGGGGTAAGCCACCTCGTCCAGTAACAATGAATTCACCCAGTTCATCTACTGCTATTTTTCCACTCCTGGGACAGTTAGCGACAATTAATGCTGAGGGGTCAACTAGTGATGTGGGTAGGATCTCAGGATCCTGTGCTGAGTTGGTAATATCCCTGGTCACAGTCCCAGATTGACCACCGCTAAAGCTAAGGGCTGCTATTTCACTATTATTATTCTGAAAAGCTAACGATGGGTCTATATTTCGATCTGAGCCAATAAACGCATTAGTATCTTCAAGTACATTTAGATTAAATAAGCCCTGGAGGGTGATGTTGATGTTTCCACCATCCCCATCCTGAGCATTGGCAAATATATCGCTACCTTTGTCTTGATTATTTAAAGGCAGCGCTACTAATACTCCACCTTCAATAGTGATATTTCCACCATCAACATCATCCCCTGTAGCATCAGCCAATATTAAACTGTTGTTATCAAGTATGATCACTCCTGGCACATCGATATCAATAGTTGCTGCTTGTTCGTTGTTGGTGGGATTTTTTCCAGTAGCAGCTACAAGTTGGCCGTTGTCTAGGGTGAGAGAATCAGCCTCAATGGTTAGTTTGCCAGCTTCTCCTAGCTTGCTCTGATCCACGTCACCGTTCTCATCCACTTCAGTCTCTGGAAACCCTTCTTCTGTTAATGGGACACCGCTGACTGCTATGCGTGCTCCCTTCTCGACAGTTAGCTCATCTGTTTCTATAGTCACATTTCTAGCAGTACCACCTTCGGTTGCTTGAGCGAATATTCCTGCAGGAGATTTAGACTTATCTGGTAGATTTCCAGTTAACAACACTGAGTCTTTAGCGTTCACTTCCACATTTCCGGCTGTACCTTTTTCGCTCGAAGAAGTAGAAGCAGAAATCTGACTGTTGTTTACGGTCAAGGTGTTTACATCTAATTTGATATCACCACCGGCAAAGCCACTTTCACTTTGAGCATTCAAAAGTGCGCCATCTGATAGACGCAAGCTCGGTGTTTCTATCTGAATAAGCCCTCCCCCAGCCTCAGCTCCGTTTCGAGTTTGGGTAAATATACCACTTTCTCTTGTCGGTTGGTCATCATTATCAAGCCCAATCCCAGAAATATCAACAAAATCCGTGGCATTGACTGTAATATCACCTGCTGCAATGTTGCCCTGAGTAAAAGCTTCTAATCTCCCTCCATCTTTGAGGGATAGAGAACGAGCTGTAATGGTAATGTTGCCGCCTCCTGGGGTGTTTTGCGCTCTCTCTGGGTCTCCCGCGTTACGCCCTACGGCAGTTGTGATGTCACTATTGGTAAGCTCAATCTTATCCTTAACCGTTATCGAGATATTTCCAGGATTTCCCGGACTGTTGTTTCTAGCCTCAGCATCGATCGCGCTTCTACGGCTTAAGAATAGCGAGCCAGCTTTAATGGTTATCTCGCCACCGTTGCCTGTAGCTCCTCTTTGGGATACTGCTTCAATTTGGGCTTGATCTTTCAAGATGAAGTCTCCCTCCACTATGATGTCGATGTCGCCTGCGTTTCCATTTCCTCGACTTGTTCTTGTACTAGTAGTTATACCATCAGGACCACTTCGATTCGGTCCAATAATCGTCAGGGAGCCAACACGGATTACGATTGGGCCAGCATTACCATTGTCATTAGTGTTAGTTGTAATTTGAGTTTGAGTACTTCTTGGTCTTCCGTCACCACTATCTGACTGAGACTGCAGATCCCGCCGAGAATCCATCAACAGCTCACCAGCAATGATTTCAATTTTGCCGCTATCTCCGTCAGCTCTTCCTACTCTATTCTCAATTCTGCTATCCTCTGTAATCGCAACTGTTCCCCCAGCATGGATGATGGTTTCTCCGCCATTTCCTGTTGCTTGATCACCTCGTCGTCTACTCCTTGATCCTCTTGTCCAAGCCTGAATTCTGCTTCTATCTTCCAAGGTGACATTGCCATTGGGAGCGTTAATCTCTATAGTTCCTCCCTGACCTGAACTGGTGGTCTTGGTCTTAATCGTACCCTTATTGGTCAGCAGTACATCACCAGTCACATTGATCTCAATATCCCCGCCGTCACCTGCTCTCTTCTCTGTTTTGGTAAAAATTCCTTCTTCTGTTTGATCCCTGATGTTTGCTCTAGACCGATCAGAGGTAAGGAAGACCGAGCCAGCATTAATGGTGATTTTTCCTCCGTTTCCAGCTTTGTTAGTAGTTTTGGTCAAGATGCCTTGGTCTTCAGTATCTTCTTCATGATTATCTGTATTGGAAAAAACTGAAACCTTTAGCTGGTCAGCAGTAAGGATAATCTCGCCGCCATCACTGCCAACTGCGGCTGTTTTGGTAAAGATGCCCTGGTCTTCTTCTACTCTTGACCGCTCTTCTGTTTCTTTAGACGTCGATACAGAGATTAAGCCAGAGGTGATAGTAATTTTTCCGCCTTCTCCACCGCTTTCCTCAGTTATGGTAAAAATTCCCTGGTTTGGTTTATTTTCTCCGTCATTGTTAGTGGTTACCGTAACTGAGGAATCAGTAGTGATAATAATATCACCACCTTTCTTACCATTTCCTTGAGTTATGGTAGAAATTCCTTGGTCTTTATTAGAAGTTTCGACTTCTAAAGAATCAGCAATAATCCTAATCTCACCACCATCAACATTTCCATTTTCTGGCACCAAGGTTTCTATAGCGCTATTAATAACTCGAACATTACCTTTCTTGACGCCATTGGGAAAATCTAAACCGAGCTTGTTACCGTCTCTAGTTAATGCTACTTGTCCTTCTGCTGCGCTCAATCCCGCTAACAGAATATTCCCACCTTGATTGGTGGATATCTTACTATCTTCGATAACCTCAACATCACCACCGAGTAACAACAGGTTATCAACGGCTAGCTTCTCTAACTTAGCTCGACTGGTAATACTACCACGAGTCATATTATCGGGAATTTGATTAAAGAAGAACACATTAGGATTAACCGTCAGCAATGGCGAAGGAGGCTCGGGATTAGAGGCACTAAACACTCCTTGATTCCCAAACCCAATCCCATCAGCAGTGGTGCCTACAAAAGAACCGCGTACATCCAGCTTGGCATTTTTACCAAACAAAATCCCCTTGGGATTAATCAGAAACAAATTAGCTCCACCATTGACTCCCAAGGTGCCAAAAATATTAGAGGGATTCTTACCAGTTACCCGAGACAGAATATTTTGAATCCCAGCTGGATTAGCAAAATAAACGCTTTGTCCGTTTCCCACATTAAATTCTAGGAAACTGTGGAACAAATTGATATCCCGGATTGCTCCTCCCTTAATTAGATCAACAATTTTCCCATTTACCTCACCCGAGCCCAGGTCTAGCAAAGACCTTTCCCCTGCGGGCAAAGTGGTATCAGGAGTAATCTGAGCATTAGCTTGGTTAGCTAGCAATGGGTACGCTCCACTAATGGCTAAGCATAGCGCTAAACTCAACTGAGTGTTATACCGTTTCAAGACATCTAATGCCATGGGATTGGTTCTCTTGATCTTGGGGAGGGTTAGTTAGCTTCAGCTATCAGTTATCAGTTATCAGCTTGCCCATTGGCGTACGCTACGTGGGGTTTATTTTAAGCTAACAGCTGACTGCTGATTGCTGACAACTGACGTTTGATTAATAGTTGCTTGAAGCTGCTATTGCTAGTAGCAATACTAATTATTCCTGCACGGAATAATAATAACAGAATTTATTATACCTATACTTTCTAGCCATTGATGTAAAGTTTTGTTAAATAATAACGTTAGCCAGGGCTACAGAGATGGGTATTTGTTTGCTGTTCCCTACTCCCGATACCCGATTCCCGATTCCCGTTCCCCTCCTGGGAGGGGAACGGGGTGGGTTCCGATTCCCTTTGTTATACATAGTCTGTTAATGTAATAAAATGTAAATAAATTTAAAAACTATTTATAAAATATCTGGCTAAAGACTTGACAGACGATAAAAGATATGTTAAATAAAGAAGCCAATGGGGTTTCTAATCCTGGTATGTCCTATACCCAGGAAGAGTGGGCAAGAAGCCTGACTACATATCGTTACTACATATGTTTAACTGTTTGGTAATAGGTTCCGGGCGCAGTGGCACTAGCATGGTAGCCGGTACACTCAGTGGTGCTGGGTATTTCATGGGAGATAGAATGATGTCATCTACAAGCATCAATACAAAGGGCTATTTTGAGTCCAAGAATGTTGAGGCGATTAACGAAGATATATTAAGCAAAGTTGTCCCACCTCGACCAAAGGGAATTTTGGGAAATTTGTTTAAAGACCGACCGACTAGATACCAACGCTGGCTAGCTAGGGTGCCTGTAGGCAAAAGGATTGATTGTCCTGAGGACATAGCCTCTAGAATAGAAACCTTAACTGAGCGACAGCCTTTTTGCTTCAAAGACCCTAGATTTTGCTACACATTGCCAGCTTGGAAACCGTTTCTCAAGGATACCGTATTTCTGTGCGTATTTCGGCACCCGGCAGCGACGGCATCAAGCATTATGAAAGTACATAGCAAGCATAAATACTTATATAGTCTTTCTATGAATTTTGAGCGAGCGGTAGAAATCTGGACACTTATGTATCAACATATTATTCAAACTCACTCCAAGGAAGGCAAATGGTTATTTGTACACTACGACCAAGTGTTGTCAGATCAAGGACTTGACCGCATTGAAGAATTTATTGATGGCACAGTAGACCGTAGTTTTCCTGACAAAGCTTTAGCTAGTGTTGAGGCAAATCAGCCAATATCTTCCAAAGCTCGTGAAATTTATTCACAGTTGTGTAGCATAGCTGACTATCAAGAGGTAACACCATAGGTGGTGATATAGGTTTTGATTGCGATCGCTAACTAAGTATAAATATTTATCCTATGAATCTCATATCCCGTAGGCATTTCAAAATAAGATGCGTTTACCCTGTAGTCTAAGGACTTTGTTAAAAACCATCTAAGATAAGTTTATCAAGGATCAGTTAACTAGATAGACTCATGACAATGCCCAACTTTTTAATCCTAGGTGCAGCTAAGGCTGGAACTACCTCAATTTACCGATATCTAAAGCAACATCCGCAAATCTACATGAGTCCTGCCAAGGAACCTAAGTTTTTTGCTTTTGAAGGAGAAAATTTAGATTTTCGTGGGTTAGGAGATGAAAAAGAAGCTGATTTCATTGTAACTAATATTGACGACTATCGTGCCCTATTTAAGAAGGTAACTAATCAAATAGCTATTGGTGAAGCATCTACAATTTATCTCTACATTGCGAAATCTGTTGAACGCATAAAGTACTACATTCCTAAGGCTAAACTGATCGCCATTCTTCGAGATCCAGCAGAAAGAGCCTATTCCAACTATTTACATTTAATCAAGCAAGAGCGCGAACCATTGGATTTTGCTGAGGCTCTTGCCCAAGAAGAGAAGCGCATTCAAAATAACTGGTGGTCTTTCTGGCACTATAAACACCGGGGACTTTACTATGTCCAATTAAAGCGTTATTATGAGGCATTTGAAAAAAGCCAGATTAAGGTTTATCTATACGAAGATTTGACTAATAATCCTCTAGGTATGCTGAAAGATATGTTTGGTTTCTTGGAGATAGACGATACCTTTACCCCAGATATATCTGAAAAAGTTAGGCAAGCTGCTCCCATTCCCAAGAACAAAGCGTTGGAATCATTTTTGAGCCAACCGCACCCAGTTAAATCAATTCTGAGTCCATTGCTTCCTAGTAGCCTAAGGGATAAACTAGTTAACAAGATTAGATATTTAAATCGTGGTAAACCTAAGTTATCACCAGCAGTGCGGAAGCAATTGATTGAATTCTATCGCGAGGATATCCTCCAGCTTCAAGATTTGATTGGTCGGGATATTTCCCAATGGCTAAAGTGTTGAAAATTAAGTGAACAAGTAAGTAGCGTGAGCTAAAAGCTCACGGCTGATTGCTGACAACTGATGCTTGATTAATAGTGGCTTGATGCCGTTATTGTTACTATAAATACTAATTATTACTGCTGGGAATAATAATATATATTATTATTCCTATACTTGCTAGCCATGGATGTAAAGTTTTGTTAAATAACCTTAGCCAGGGCTACAGAGATGGGTAATGGATATAGGGCTCCCAAATGAATTATGAGAATTTTTGTTTGCTGTTCCCTACTCCCTATTCCCTATTCCCTATTCCCTATTCCCTACTCCCTATTCCCTTTGCTATAGACAGTCTGATAAAGTAATAAAATGTAAATAAAGTTAAAAACTATTTATAAAATAATCTGGATAAAGACTTGACAAGCAATGAAAAATGTGTTAAACAAAGAAGCCAATGGGGATTCTAATCCTGGGATGTCCTATAGCCAGGAATATTGGGCAAGGGGTTATGAGTCCCAACCGGGCGAATACGATTATTGGATTGATCAGGTAGAAGGGGAAATTCCTGGGGAGTTGCAGGGGACTTGGTTAAGGAATGGTCCTGGTTTGCTGGATATTAATGGTTACCCGGTGCATCATCCGTTTGATGGGGATGGGATGATTTGTGCGATCGCATTTGATCACGGTCGAGCCCATTTTCGCAATCGGTTTGTACGCACAGAGGGCTTCTTAGCGGAACAGAAAGCGGGGAAACCCCTTTATCGAGGAGTGTTTGGCACTCAGAAGCCTGGGGGTTGGTTAGCGAATCTATTTGATGTCCAACTCAAAAATATTGCTAATACCAATGTAATCTACTGGGGTGGCAAGCTCTTAGCCTTATGGGAAGCAGCTAAACCTTACGGTTTGGACCCCCATACCCTTGAAACCTTGGGTGAAGATAACTTGGATGGAGTATTAGCAGGGGGTGAATTCTTTGCTGCTCATCCTTGGATTGACCCTAGTAGTAAGCTTGATGGTGGTCAACCCTGTCTGGTGAATTTCGGGATTCAGCCAGGTCTGTCTACCAAAATTACTATTTACGAATTCGACCCAACCGGTAAACTATTACGACGCCAAGCTTATATTGTTCCTGGTTTTGCCTTTATCCACGATTTTGCGATTACCCCAAACTACTGTATTTTCTTCCAAAATCCTGTTAGCTATAATCCTATTCCGTTCCTGTTGGGATACCGAGGAGCTGGTGAGTGTGTGGCATATCAGCCTGAGCAACCGACCCGGATTATAGTGATTCCTCGTAAACAGAATACAGAGGGAGTCAAAATCCTAGAAACCCAATCGGGCTTTATCTTCCATCACGCTAATGCTTTTGAGGAAGATGGCAAGATTTATGTGGATTCCATTTGCTACGAGTCATTATCAGCACTAGACGTAGGTAGTGATTTTCGGGAGGTTGATTTTAATGCGATTGCACCAGGGCAACTCTGGCGCTTTAGTTTAAACTTAACGGAGAAAACCGTAGCGAGTAAGTTGTTAGAAGAGCGCTGTTGCGAGTTTCCCAGCATTAACCCTAATTATGTAGGACATCCCTATCGCTACTTATTTATCGGAGCTACTGATCATCCCACCGGTAATGCTCCATTACAAGGAATTCTCAAAATAGATACGGCAACAAAGACACAACAATTCTGGAGTGCTGCGCCTAAGGGTTTTGTAAATGAACCAATGTTTGTGCCACGACCCAATGCTGAACGAGAAGATGATGGTTGGGTGTTGACCTTAGTATATGATGCTAGTCATCACCGATCGGATCTAGTAATATTAGATGGTCGTGATTTAACTAGTGGACCGGTAGCAACACTCCACTTGAAGCATCATATTCCTTACGGCTTACATGGTAGCTGGAGTTGTGAGTTGTTGGGAGTTGGGTTGAAGGTTGAAGGTTAGTTGGTTGAAGGTTGAAGGTTAGTTGGTTGAAGGTTGAAGGTTAGTTGGTTGAAGGTTGAAGGTTAGTTGGTTGAAGGTTGAAGGTTAGTTGGTTGAAGGTTGAAGGTTAGTTGGTTGAAGGTTGAAGGTTAGTTGGTTGAAGGTTGAAGGTTAGTTGGTTGAAGGTTGAAGGTTAGTTGGTTGAAGGTTGAAGGTTAGTTGGTTGAACGCGATTGCGTGGCCAATAGGCCAAGGTTGAATCAGGTTTTTTAAAGTTTTAACCAACATGAGGAGATAATTGAGCTAAACTTATTAGTTATTAAGCTTGCAGGGGAATTATAGGGTTGGAGCTTTGATAGTTAAAGCTAAGCTAATAGCAGAATTTTCCTCAGGGGTGCCAGATGAAATTCAGCGTTGTCATCACGACTTATAATCGCCTAGATTTACTCAAGCGTGCGATAGAAAGCGCACTTGCTCAGACATTTGCCTGTGAAATTGTTATCGTTGACAACGGTTCGTCTGATGGGACCGAAGGTTATGTCAAAGAGCGCAGCGAAGCCTTAGCACGTGGTGGTGAGCAAAGCTTAGTTTATCACCGAAATGCTTACAATAAAGGTCACGCGGAAGCGGTAAATCAAGGGGTAGAGTTGGCAACTGGTGATTGGATCAAGCTGTTGGATGATGATGACTACTTAGCCAGGAACTGTATTGAAGAAATGGCTGATGCGATCGCATTACATCCGAAAGCAGTGATTTGCTCTTGCCAATCGGCTCAAGTAGATACCTTAGGAGCCGAACTAAGTATAACACGGCGAGTGGGTTCACTGCAAAGGTTATATATTGCCCAAGAAGACATTCATTATGGAATGCTTCTGGAAATGGTACCGTTTGGGACCCCAGTACAAGTCGCTTTCTCCCGTGATGGGTTTCTCAGTTCCGGTGGTTGGGATTCTAGCTTAGATACCAACTTTGATGATATTGATTCCTGGATTAAAATTGCTCAGTTTGGGGATGCTATATTTATCAATAAGTGTTTAGCTTACCGGACGGTTTGGTCTGGTGCTTATAATCAAAAGTTTTCGTTCGGGAAACGTCTGAAGACCCATATTTCCATTAAGGAAAAAATCTATGCACAAATCAGTAATAAATACCAAGGTAAAGTGCCATTACTGTGGGAGCTGGGAGCTTATCTGAGATTACATTGGGGCTTAGTAGCTCTTAAACGAGGTAAGTTGCTCAGTGCCGCTAAGTTATTGTTTCCTGAGTGTTTTTCACCGATTGCTTTCTCACCCATTGCTTGGAAGTTACTGTTACTTAGAAAGACTCTAGGCGGCGAACCCTCATTATACCACAAGTTGCCGGTTTAATGGGGCAACTAACTTAAATCATTGGTCATTGGTCGGAAATTGCCTATTGACCATTAACCATTTTCTTTAACACAAAGTGATTAATTAGTCAACTAAAACTTAAAAATTGGAAATTGGCTAGTAACCAATTAGCTAGTAACCAATTAGCTAATAACCAATTAACAATTACCAATTAACCCTTAAACATTAAAAATTAACAATTTCCCTGAAGCCAAAGTGATTAACCGGATTTGATCTGACTACAGATTATCAATTTGTTTACGAAGGTCTTCCAACTCTTTGTCAACGGGTGAATCTGAGGAAGTAGATTTTTTCTCCTCTGAAGCTGGTAAAGCTTCTTGAGATACAGAACCACCAGCCAACTGAGCTTTCATTGAGGCCAACTCATCATCAACATCATTGCCTTCCAAGAGTCTAAATTGACTTTCCAAGTCAGCACCACCCAGCTCATGGGCAGCTTGAGAACGAGCCTCCATCTCCAAGACTTTCTGTTCCATACGCTCAAACGCTGCTAAGGAGCCACTAGTATTGAGAGACCCCATGGTTTGTTGTAACTTTTCATTAGCCTTAGCCGCCTGAGCTCGTGCTTTGAGCATATTCTTTTTGGTCTTGGCTTCGGAAATTTTGCCTTCGAGAGCAACCAGATTACGCTTAAGAGTATTGACCTGCTCAGTTTGCTGATCCAACTGAGTTTTCAGGGTAGCAGCAGTATCAGCATTGCTCTTCTTACGCACCAGAGCCTCACGAGCTAGGTTTTCATCCCCTTTGGTCAGAGCCAGCTGAGCTCTCTTCTGCCAGTTGTTAGCTTCTGTTTGGTTTTTGTTGTATTGCTGCTCTGTGCGTTTTTGTTCAGCAATTGACCTGGCAACTGCTTGACGCAATTGAACCAGATCCTCTTGCATATCAACAATAGCTTGATCAAGAATCTTTTCTGGATCCTCAGCCTTGCTGACCATATCGTTCAGATTAGCTCTGACCACTCTGCTCAGGCGATCAAATAATCCCATAACACTGTTTATCCTCTAGGAGTGTACATTGTAGGTAAAAAACTGGCTTGCTGGTGCGTAAGCCTAGTTAAGTTGTCTTGAGGGACAAGCAATTGTTGCTGTCGAGTCTCAAGTCTGGTTGGGTAGCTGAAAAATTCGCGGGCTTGACCCATACCCTAGCCATTAAGACAGGGAGCCTTTGATCCAGTGTAAAAACTTCTTGGGAAAAAGTGCTAGACAACAAGCTAAGGTTTGAACTCTCTGGCGGCTGAACCATGGGGGATTTATCGGGATTGCTGTTCGAGGGGTTAAAAACTGGTTTCCACAGGCGCTTATGATATAATAGTGCCATCTTCAGCAGAAAACGTCCTTGTCTTATTCTACCTATTTGCTTTGTGAGTATTCAGAAAGAAGATAGATAAAGGGATGTTTGCCTGTATAGTAACCCCTTGGGTCAAGGCTCTAAGGTGTTTTGATACAACGTTTCCAACCTGCAATTGAGCTGACCACAGGGACACTAATTACTTTTTCCAGCTATTTATCCAATTTTCCCAAATTTTTCGGTTATTCTGCCTGAGTTGAGGGTAATTTGGGAGTTTCGGTTCCTTGAATCAGATTAGCTTTCATGGCGGCTAACTCAGCTTCCACATCATCGTTAGCTTCGAGAGCGGCAAATTTCTGATCCAGTTGATTGCTACCTAACTCAGCCATTGCCTCAGACCGGGCTTCAAGCTCCATTACCTTATCTTCCATCTGCTCAAAAGCACTCAAGGCACTACTGGTACCTACATTACCGAGCATCTCATTAATTTTCATGGATGCCTTAGCTGATTGAGCCCGAGCAATATACAAGTTCTTTTTGGTTTTCGCCTCTGAGATTTTATGTTCTAGGGTACGCAGATCTTCCTTGAGCTTGGACACAATATCAGCTTGCTGGGACAGCTGAGCTTTCATAGTTGTGACGGTCACCTGATCAGATTTCCGCCGTGTCAGGGCATCCCGTGCCAACTGGTCGTCTCCTGCTGACAAGGCTAACTGAGCGCGACGGTACCATTGCTCAGCAGCGGCTTGAGCCTGAGAGGCTTGTCGCTCCGTGCGTTTTTGGGTAGCGATCGCTTGAGCTACAGCCTGCCGCATTTGAATCAAATCCTGCTGCATATCATCGACAGCCTGTTCCAGGATTTTCTCAGGATCTTCAGCTTGGTTAATCAGACTATTAAGGCTAGCGCGAATGATTCTAAACATACGATCTAGTAATCCTATGGCAGCTTTCCATCATGATCAGGGCTTAGGGAATGAAAACTGATGTTATTCAGATTGAACCTGACACTTAACACTTAAGTCAAGGACGATAAATCGAAGCAGAAATTCCCTGTTGCTGGAGTTTTTCTAGCAAACCTTGTGCTTCATGTTCAAATTTGAAGGCTCCCATCTGAATGCGGGTACCTTGAGATAATTTGCGCACATAGGCATCAGGAACAATTGTCCTAGCTTGCTGTAGGGAACGTTTACCATCGTAGTTGATCAGCACATAGTAGAAAGGATCGCGAGCAGGTAAAGAATCCTCTGCCACTGTTCTTAGAGATGCGGCTTGATTTTGGAGTGTTTCAGATATAGCTGGTTGAAGTAATCCCGACTGTACCCGTCTTTCTGGGGGTACTAAAGAGCCTGAAGTTGTTGGTAATGATGACAGGGGAACCTTTGGCAGTGGTTGAACAGAAGGCAAAAGTACTGAAGATAAGGAAGACCCTTTAGGAGGCATCGGTCTATTTACCACCTTAGGAGCTGATTCAACCACCTTAGGTAAAGGGAGATCTTTTGTATAAAAAGGTGTTTGCTGCGGTCTTGGAGTACCTTCTACTTGAGAAAGGGTATGTAAGTTCAAGTCTACAAATTCCTCAGATGCCAAATTAGGACCACCCTGTAGGGGAGAATGGGGAACTGACTCAGTCTGTTGTGGTTGATGTGGTTTAATTTCCTGAGGGGTTTTGGAGATCTTGGGGATGATGAAGCTGATCAGCCGCGACAGATCCAGATTACTTAACACCGATGGATTGGAGAAGATATAGGGTAGGGTAGCGCTTAACAACAGCAAAAGTACCATGAAACCGACATTCAACGGAGTCAACAGTTGGTAGGAAACCTGCTTTTGGTTGTCAAATTCTTCTTCGTCTTCTGCCAGACTCTGTAGTAGTTTTTCTGATGATTCCAGATAATCTTCTGGCTGGGTTTGGTTAGCCCCTAACTTGATCAAACTACCTGAGTCTTCAGGCAATTTTTCAGGAGGGTTAAGTTGCTCGGTAGCCTCTTTCTGAATTGCTAGGCTAGCACTTTCCCCATTATTATGCTGGGATACAACTGGTGGCTGAGTAGGTTTCGGGGACTGTGATGACAGGGAATTTAGGGATTCAGTCTCAACCAATGGCTGTTGTGGTTGTTTGAGAGAAGTTTTCCCTTTGGCAGTTAGGTTTGGCAGTGCAATGGTTGATGGCTGGTTTAGTCGAGGGATGGTCTGGTTTGTCGGTGATGGTGAGGGTTTCTGTTGTACCTCACCGACAGAAATTAACTCTAGGGGTTTACGGACCCGGTTACGACCAAGACCACGGTTAGTCATTACTGGGCGTCCTACTCTTCGACGTCGGTAGCGCGCTAATTCTTCCTCTAGTTGTACATCAAGGCTACTCAGAGCAGCTTGTAAAACTGAGTTGAGGTTGTAGTTACCGGTCGAGCTAGGGGAAGAATTAACTGAGGAGTTTTGGCTCATAGCGGACTCTATCGGTAGTTTGTGCTACAGAACAAGCAACAGGACTTACGCAGCCATTCTATCTTGAGGGTCACCCTACTAACTCTAAGCTAGTTTTTTGCCCAGTGTGGCACAGGCTTCTAGCGTGGCACAGGCTTCGACGCTGTTACCTAAGTCCTGAAGAAATTAATTAATTATAGTAAGGCGATATGCTTAAATCTCTCAATCAGATCTTAGATAGGATTACAAATCAGCCCGAGTGGCAAGGTGTACAACGCTTATCATACCTAATTAAGTGTTGGTCTGAAATAGTAGGAGTGAACATAGCTAATCATACCAGACCCTATGCTATCTCCAGGGATATCTTATATGTGGCTACGTCTAGCTCTGTTTGGGCACAAGAACTAAAATTTCAGCGCCGGATGTTGTTGAAACGGCTTAATGCTCGTTGGTCTGAGCCCCTAGTTGACATCCACTTTTCTCCAGCTCAGTGGCAGAAAACACAAGTTTTGGGCAATGGCTATTCACAATCTGAGACCCCAAGCCATAGACATCCTAGCACCATTTTGCCAATGTCTTCATCACTGGTTTCTGAGCAGTTGGATCACACAGAAAACAGAGAAAGTAGTGAAGCCACTGACAAAACTACTGACAAAACTACTGACAAAACTCAGGTACCCCAAGCAGCGTTTAAACGTTGGGCAAAGATGATGCAGATGCGATCGCAAAATTTCCCACTTTGTCCTCAGTGTCAGTGTCCGACTCCACCAGGAGAACTCCAGCGTTGGGATGTCTGTGGTCTTTGTGCTATTAAGCAATGGCAAATTTAGAGCAAGGTTTTAGTTGGGAGTTGGGAGTTGGGAGGTAGGGAGTTGGGAGTTGGGAGTTGGGAGTTGGGAGTTGGGAGTTGGGAGTATAGGGCATTCCTGTTCCCTCTTGGCTCTTGGCTCTTGGCTGTTGCCTATTCCCAATTCCCTGTTCCGGGATCTGCTGTTCCCTTGATTTTTAGAACACTGAACTGATACTTTTGCATAAGTTAATCCGAATAACTTCAGTATCTAAATACACTTTTGGTGTGTTTTTTTGCTTGATCCCTATGGGGTTTTGGTATAAAACAAGTCAATTCTTTCAGAAGCTATCGGTTTTTGTTACTTTTTGTAAAATAATTTGTATCTATTTGTAACAAAATAATTAAGAAAATATTAAAGCCTCAGTGGTTAAGGATATGGCTATAACCTAGGCTGGTCAACAGCTTGCTATCTATAACAAGCTGAGGTAAGGGGTAGCAGAATTAAATGTGAAGAGGATATAAATTTTTCCGGAAAAAAGAGTTATCATGAAAACATTGAATTTACCTATATCTAGTTGTCGATTCTGTCGGTATTATCAGTCAGAAGGACGCCGAGGGGGTGTGTGTCAACAACTTGGGGTGCCTGTCAGAGCTACCTGGAAAGCTTGTGCTTTTGCTCTGCCTACCTTTTCTTCTTCTTCTTCTTCTTGGGAGAAACTAGAAGAGATTTGGCAAGATGAAGAAATGATGCTCACAGAGGAGCTATCGGTAAAGTGTTCTGAAAACTCCTCTGGGTCAGACATGACCGTTGAAGGTGAGACCATCACCTCTAAGAATTCGTCAACAGACATCATGCTGGTGTAAATTGTTGATGTAAATTCTTCGTTTGATCAGCAAGAGCAGCTTATTAGCAAGATTAGCAGTATCTTACTAGTAACTTCCACCTTAATACAATCAATAATTCAAATAAACAAATTTCACAAAAACCAGTTTAAACCAAATCTTCTAGTTCTAGTAGTTACCTGCTCAAAGGTGTCAGCTTAAAAAGCCAAATAATTTCATAAAAATCGGCACCTGATATTTGCTATTAAAATAGCTTTCGTCGCACTTTGATTCAACATAAGGTGCGTTTTTTGTTGATAATCAAATTTTGCACCAAGTTTAAAATTGTTTAAAATTAATCTGTAAAGGTAGGGAACAGGGAACGGGGAACTTCGGATCAGTGATAAAATTTGACTCTGTCTTGATGCAGCCCCTCCACACTCGTGCTTTGCATCAAGACAGCGGTAATTGTGCCCTACTCCCTAATCCCTACTCCCTACTCCCTACTCCCTACTCCCTACTCCCCAGAAATTTGTACCTCACCAATTGATAACTGCTATTATCTAAGGTAACCAAGGATATTGACGAAAATCTGGTGGACGCTTTTCTAGGAAAGCTTGTTTACCTTCGGCTCCTTCTTCTGTCATGTAATAGAGTAAGGTAGCATTACCAGCTAGCTCTTGTAGACCAGCTTGACCGTCGCAATCGGCGTTAAATGCAGCTTTCAAGCAACGAATGGCAATAGGGCTCTTTGTCAAAATTTCCTTTGCCCACTGTAGCCCTTCCGCTTCCAACTGCTCCACTGGAACTACACAGTTAACTAAACCCATTTCTAGGGCTTGAGATGCGGTGTATTGACGACAAAGAAACCAAATTTCTCGGGCTTTTTTTTGACCAACAATTCGGGCAAGATAGCTAGCGCCAAACCCACCATCAAAACTACCCACTTTCGGGCCAGTTTGACCAAAGATAGCATTATCAGCGGCAATAGTTAGGTCACAAATCAGATGTAGGACATGACCACCACCAATAGCATATCCAGCAACTAGGGCAATCACTACTTTGGGTATGGAACGAATCAGGCGTTGCAAATCCAATACGTTTAAGCGAGGAACGCCATCTTCTCCAATATATCCAGCCTTGCCTCGTACACTTTGGTCACCACCAGCACAAAAGGCGTATTTGCCATCGGTGTGGGGACCAGCACCAGTCAATAGGACAACACCAATACTGTGATCTTCGCGGGCATCACAGAAAGCATCATAAAGTTCAAAGACGGTTTTGGGACGAAAGGCATTGCGTTTGTGGGGACGATTGATGGTAATTTTGGCAATACCGTCGGTTTTATGGTATAGAATGTCTTCGTAAGTTTTGGCAGTTTGCCAGTCAATTTGCATAAAGTTTTCCACGCGATCGCTGTTTAAGTTCACAATGATATCAAATTCATAAGGTTCCCTTGTTTTTAAGCATTGTCATTCCCACTTACAATCGCTTACCGATTCTAAAAAAGTGCCTAATCGCGTTAGAACATCAGCAACTTAGACAAGATAGCCAGATCTGGGATTATGAAGTTGTTTTAGTGGATGATGGCTCAACGGATGGCACTTTAGATTGGTTGGCAGCACACGGGGATCAGTTTCCCCATGTACGCTCATTTGCTCAAAACCATGCTGGACCGGCTGCAGCCCGGAATCTAGGGGTGAAGGAGGCTAAGGGTGAAATAATTATCTTTATTGATAGTGATTTAGTAGTTACTGAGCATTTCCTCCAGTCTCATGCTGATGCTTTGGTACAGACACAGCAGCGTCTGGGATGCGATCGCTTATTCACTTACGGTTGGGTGATCAATACCTGTAATTTCGAGGACCCTACCAGCGAACCCTATAAAATTACCGATTTCTCTGCTGCCTATTTTGCGACGGGGAATCTTGCGATCGCACGAAAATGGCTATTAGAAGCTGGACTCTTTGATACTCGCTTCCAACTCTATGGCTGGGAAGACTTAGAACTAGGTGTCCGACTCAAACAACTGGGCTTAAAACTGATTAAATGTCCCCAAGCTGTAGGTTATCATTGGCATCCTCCCTTTAGCCTCGACCAAATTCCCCGGATGATTGACCGGGAAATTCAACGGGGGCGTATGGGTGTGTTATTCTACCGGAAGCACCCTACCTGGGAAGTCAGGATGATGATTCAGATGACCTGGCTACACCGATTACTCTGGGGGATTCTGTCTTTAGGTGGACGACTCAACGAACGCACCATGGCTCCCTTTTTACAATGGCTAATTGACCGAGGTAAATCCCAGCTAGCCTTAGAAATTGCCCGAATTTTCCTTAACTGGTATAACGTTCAAGGTGTTTATGCTGCTAATCGGGAGATGGAAGGTTGAAGGTTGGAGGTTGAAGGTTGGATGTTGAAGGTTGAAGGTTGGAGGTTGGAGGTTGGAGGTTGAAGGTTGGAGGTTGGAGGTTGGAGGTTGTTCGCGTAGCGTGGCCAATAGGCCAAGGTTAGAAGTTGAAGGTTGTTCGCCTAGCGTGGCCAATAGGCCAAGGTTAGAGGTTGTTCGCCTAGCGTGGCCAATAGGCCAAGGTTAGAGGTTGGAAGTTGTTCGCGTAGCGTGGCCAATAGGCCAAGGTTGACAGTCAACCCTCAAGAAAATAGTTAAGCTGATTTGCATTTAAATTGGTTATTCCCTGTTCCCTATTCCCTGTTCCCTATTCCCTGTTCCCTATTCCCTGTTCCCTGTTCCATAAAATATGTAGTGATTATTGGAAAGAGAAAGCAGCGATCGCTAAACAACCCCATCCTAGGATCAATGCTGCACCACCTAATGGTGCGATCGCTCCTAGCCACTTGATCCCGGTTAAGCTCAGGGCGTACAAACTACCAGAAAAAATTGCAATTCCAGCGATAAAAGCTGAGCCAGCTAAGGTAAGGGGAGTTTGTGCTACTTCTGCGCGGCTCAACAACAAGGCTACCAACATTAGCGCTAGGGAATGGTACATTTGATAGCGGGCACCAGTCTGAAAAATTTCCAATCCTCGTTAGCGCTACGCGCACGCTACGCGAACGGTCAGTTTTTCTTTCAAAGCGTGGCTAGCAAAGGCTCCAGCTACTACTGATAATGCTCCTAAGATTGATGCGATCGCTAAAAAAATCCGAGTCATCAATTTTATTAGTCCTAAATCCTAAAGTGTAAAATTATAAAAGATTCTCCCTTCTTCAGTAACCTCAAAGGTAGCATCATACTCTCTAGCTTTTTGATCGAGATAGTCTTGAGCTACAGCTATAGGAAGTTTGGCTGTCATTGCTAATTTCAATACTGAAATTCTACCATTTTCGTCTTCAATCAAGCTATAAAATGTATACTGAAGGTGTTCGAGGACTTCTTTTTGCTCTTGTCGATACATTCCCCATGCTAACCATACTCCCCAAAAGGTAGCTGGGATACCTACTATCAAACTTCCCAGCGCATCAACTTTATCCTGTGATGTTGCTTCCCTTCGATTTGAAACTACCACAGGTACCGTCAATAATAGAATACCCAAGGTAAGCACTAAGCCAGCAGATAGTTTTTTAAACCGTTTCATTATAATAGCAAACTTTTAACAAAGATGGTTTATTACCATGACCAGACAATTTCGATTAGGTGTAAGCTAAAGGCCTTTGGCAACGCTACTTGAGGTGCTATCAGCTAATCAGCTATCAGGTTTATTTTTAAACTGACCGCTGACGGCTGACCGCTGACTGCTTATTTTTTTTACTTACGAATAGCCTCCAATAAGCGAGAATAGTAAAAGCTAGTGCTAGTCATTTCTTGTCGCTGAATTGAAAACCCATTATTTTCTAAAATAGTAACAATATCTGCTTCTCGATGCTGATAGGCACGAGTGGTTTTACTTGGTCCTGGAAAAAACTCACCAATCTTTTTAAGTGCAGTAAGAAGCAACGTTTTCGGCGCAAAGCTAAGAATTAAACGAGACTCGGCCAAAGAGGCTAAGTGAGTTATCATTTCAGCCGCTTTATCCTGGGGATAATGAATCAAAACATCTAGACAAATTACGGTGTGGTAGCTACCACCTAACCCTTCCAAATCCTTGACCATAAACGAGAGATTGTCACTATTCCCTAAACTCTCCTTTGCCCTTACCTGGGCTTCTTCTACCATTTTGTGAGAAATATCACTCGCAAAAACTATAGCGCTAGATTTTGCGAGTGGAATACTTAGACTCCCAACACCACAGCCAGCATCACAAATCGACAAACTTGACAAATTTCCATCAGCCTCCAGCCAACTGATCACTTTATCCACAGTCTGCTGATGACCAATCCGGATATCTTGCTGTACCCGGTTAACCTCGCCATCACCATAAATCCGCCGCCAACGGTCAAAACCAGTGGCATTAAAATAATCCTTAACAATCGCCTTATCATTAACTGTATTCATATTTAATAACAAAAACTCTCCTGAGCTTGGTGTCTTTCCCGTATTTACGGTTCATCAAAAATCATCCCATGGATATTGACGACCTTCTCCAATCCTTTAAATACTTTGGCGTTGAGCTTGGCTTAGAACGCATACAGCAACTTCTATCGCGCTTAGGTAACCCCCACCAGAAGTTTCCAATCATTCACGTGGCTGGAACTAATGGTAAAGGCTCAGTTTGTGCCTACCTGTCTTCTATACTCACCAAAGCTGGCTACCGAGTCGGACGTTATACTTCTCCTCACCTGGTGGATTGGACAGAACGGATTTGCCTTAACCAAGAACCCATCTCCACCCATACCCTAGGCACAATTTTGGAGCAAGTTATCGCAGCAATTCCAAAAAACTGTTCCGATCCACCAACCCTATTTGAAGTGACTACTGCTGCTGCTTGGTTGTATTTTGCTCAGCAGCAGGTGGATGTGGCTGTAATAGAAGTGGGATTGGGAGGACGGCTGGATGCCACGAATGTATGCGATCGCGTTTTGGTTAGTATTATCACATCCCTGAGTTGGGAACATTGGCAGCGCCTTGGGCCGACCTTGGCTGATATTGCCAAGGAAAAGGCTGGAATCCTAAAGCCTGGGTGTCCTGCGGTCATTGGTCCCCTCCCGCATGAAGCTAGGGCAGTGGTTGAATCAAGGGTGAATCAGTTGGGATGTCCAGTGGTGTGGGTAGACTCGGCAGTGGAGTTGCCAGAGGGTAAGACCCCAAGCACCGGAAAGCATCTCAGATGGGTGGAGTATGGGGGGGTCAGCTATAGTTTGCCCTTGTTGGGGGAGGTGCAGTTGGTTAATTCCGCGATTGCGATCGCAACGGTACAAGTTCTGCAACAGCAGGGTTGGGAGATTCCAGAAGATGCGATCGCATTGGGGATGGCCAAAACCACTTGGCTGGGACGTTTGCAGTGGACTAGCTGGGAGAATCACCATTTACTGATTGATGGAGCCCATAATCAAGCCTCTGCTCAGGCGTTGAGACAATATGTTGATACCCTAGGTAAATCCGTCAACTGGGTAATGGGTATACTCTCAACCAAAGATCATGCTGGTATTTTTAATGCCTTGCTCAGACCAGGGGATCGATTATCTCTAGTGCCAGTACCTGACCATAGTTCAGCTGAGCTAGACTACTTGGCTACTCTCGCGCAACAAATTTGTCCAACCTTAGCCGATTGTGCTACTTATCCAGAGTTAGTGACAGGACTCCGTGCTATTTTTAACAAAGCCGAAGCTGACGAGAGGATTACTGTCCTTTGTGGCTCTCTGTACCTAGTTGGTCACTTTTTGCGAACACAAGCTTTTGTTGGAGGTAATGGGTAATGGGTAATGGCTAATGGCTACAATAATCAATTTCACGATTAATCAAAAAATTGTCATGATTGTGAGATAGATTGGGTACCATAAATAGCACCCTAATGTTGATTTCCATGACCCTGGGTTATACAAAAATTTCCCTGAATTCCCCATCTACCTAACTCAGATAGGGTACCTAAATCAATTGTGAAAATTTTTGAGCCCAAGTTTCCTACTCCCTACTCCCTACTCCCTACTCCCTACTCCCTACTCCCTACTCCCTTTGCTAGATATGGTTAACCGTTTGAAAAATTTATTTTCCCGGCGCAAGCAAGGTGTTGGTATAGAATTAGCCCCAGAACGAATTCATATTGCTCAATTGCAGCGGCAAGGTCAGAGCCTCAAAGCTACCACCCTATATGCTCATGAGGTTCCAGAAGGAATCTGGGAAGGAGGACAGATTGTTGATTCCCCTGGTTTAGCGGAACTGATTCGAGAAGCCCTACAGGAGAGTCAAGTCAAAGTGGAGCGGGTTGCTACTGCTTTACCAATGCGGGAAGCAGTAATCCGGATTATTCCCATTCCTGCTGAGCTAGATGATAACGAGCTCCGGGATATGGTACTCAACCATGAAGCTGGCTTATATTTGCCCTATCCCCGGGAAGAAGTGGATTTGGATTATCAGAAACTGGGCTTCTTCGTGGATGAAGATGGAATCGAAAAGGTACAAGTCCTGCTGGTGGCTACTCGTAAGGAAATCACCGATAGCTATCTCGATACCTTTGAGCAGGTAGGGTTACAAGTAGATGTACTCGAAATTAATAGCTTTGCCCTGATTCGGACTATCCGAGAACAACTGCGTCAATTTCCTTCCCAAGAGGCAGCCGTTCTGGTAGATCTTGAATTTGATAGTACTGAAATTGCGATAATTGTAGATGGTGTACCGCAGTTTTCCCGTACTGTTCCCATTGGTACCTACCAACTTCAGAGCGCTTTATCACGGGCGATGAATTTACCAGCCTCTAGAAATACCGAACTCCTCCAGGGGATGACTATTCCCAGTACCCCAGTTGATGGCATTCGCACCGGCTCGACCGGGGTAAATCCAGGGATGGTGGCTCTGATCCAAGTCTTGGGAGAAATTGCCGATGAACTAAGGCGCTCTATCGATTTTTACCTCAATCAGATGGACAATCTAGAAGTAGCCCAACTCCTACTAGCTGGTCCTGGGGGTGGTATCGGACAACTTGATGAATTTTTTACCCAACGGTTAAGCTTGCCTACGATTCAGGTGGATCCCGTGGCGGCTCTTTCCCTAGAAGTGGAGAAAGATATTCCGATGGTGCAACGACCGAGCTTAGGAACTGTGCTTGGATTAGGATTACGAGAGGTATAACACTATGTATAGTCTTGATATTAATTTTTTAAAAGACCGAAATCCTGAGGAGATCAAGTCTGTTCAGGAGGTCGGCGGTAGACAAGGGATGGCTCTAGGGGAAATGACCCCTCTACTGATTGGAGCTGCAGTGGGTCTAATCCTACCTGGATTGGTGGGAGGCTTTTGGGTAGTTCTCCAACATCAAAACGCCCGCTTGAAAGAAGAAATTGCTGATGTTGACAAGAAACTGGCAGCCTTGGGGGCGCAAAAGCAACGAATTAGTAAGCTAAACAAGGAACTCAAGCTGGTAAACGACGAAACTAATGCTCTTGCCAGTGTCTTTAATCAAATTAAGCCTTGGTCAGCAATGTTACAGGACATTCGTGAGCGCACTCCCCCCGGAGTCCAAATTAAAGACATCGAGCAACAGCAAGTCACTGACAAAAATACTTCTAAGGATGAGTCTAGCGCTAACTCACGACCTAAAATCGAGCTGGATATTTCCGGTACAGCTCGAACCTTTGATGATGTGAATTACTTTTTGCTGACCCTACAGAATTCTTCCTTTTTCGAGAAAAATGACACTCAACTGCTCAAAGCTCAGTTAGTCAATAATCCCACCAAATTAGAAATTCCTGAGAGTCAAAAAGAATTAGTAACTCAGGTCAAATATACCCTGCCTAAAGTCGTAGAATATACTATTAAAACTCAACTGAGTGATATCCCCGCTTCTGAACTCTTAAAAGAGTTAGACCGTAAAGGAGCAGTAGGATTAGTGACTCGGATTAGAAACCTTCAATCCCAAGGAGTGATTCAACAATGACCTATGCTACTGATGACGACTTTATGAGTGTTGAAGGTCAGGAGGAAGATCCTGAGTATCCTACTGCCTTCGGCATTACCTTTACTCCCCAAGTTTCTGGGATTACCTTTGCTATTCTTGGTCTGGCAGCTGCTTTCTATCTAGCGATGAACCTGATGTTACCGGCTTGGCAGGAGTATCAGACTTTAAAAAATGATTTATCAACCAAGCAAAATGACCTCCAAAATCCCGAAGTACTCCAGAAAAAAATTAAAGAGAAAGAGGAGGAACTCAAGCAAGCTAAACAGCAAAACCGCCGGGTATTGAGTCAGTTTTCCACAGAAAAAAGTATGGATACCTTATTGCTTGATCTCAATACCTTTGTTAAGAATACTAGAGGCACTTTGCTTAAATATGAACCAGATTCCGAGGGAATCAATATAGTTAATGATGGCTCTTTAGGAACCCTAGTTGATGGCAAATTAAAACGGAGAACCGTCAATGTGGAAATTGAGGGTAGCTTCCAACAAGTCCAGTCAATTATGCGCAGCTTTGAGCGGCTACAAGCGATGTTGCTGATCAAAGACCTAGAAGCTCAAATCAGTGAACCGCAAACACTAGTGCTACAGCAAGGTAGAGTAGTTCCTGGTCCTCAACCTAAGCTTAAAACTAGCTTAACCCTGGAAGCTCTTATGCCTGCTAGAGATTTGGATAAGGAGGAAGAAGAAAAAGCTGAGGAAAAGGATGGTAAGAACAAGTCAGGTAAGAAGAAATAATCCTAAGTTCCTTTAGTCTTGCTATATTATTGCTATCAATTTAATGATGGGGAGATGGCAAGATGGGGAAATTAAGCGGTAGCCAAGTTGCTGGAAATTGGGATAACCTACTGTTTTATGGAGCTGAGATAGTTATTGTTGTTCTTGTTTGTTGAGTGTTTAGTGTTTTCTCTTTGACGTCTCAACGGTCAATCGTCAATAGTAAACTGTCAATAGCCCTTAATATGACATAATTTCTGTGATTTGAGTCAGGAGATTTAATCAACCGTGAGACAGATTCAAGTATGTGGTGGAGTGGTCGCGGCTACAGCAGTGGCTTTATGGGCAACACAGCCTGTAGTAGCAGCAAGCCAAGTTAGTGCCATACGGTTCAACCAGCAAGGGAGTGAACTGGAACTTAAACTTGAGACAAAAGGGGGTAATGAGCCTCCACAGATTTTTGCTGTCAACCAAGGCAATGTCTTGGTAGCTGATCTGGTTAATACCCAGCTGAGTTTGCCCCAAGGGACTAACTTCCGTAAGACAAACCCCCTACCCAATATTAGTGCCGTTGCGGTAAGGGAACTGGATGACAACCGGGTCAGGGTGACGATTCGAGGCACTGACAAACTCCCCATTAGTTCACTGATCCAAAGGGATGCCCAGGGAATTACCTTAGGCATTGACACCACTACTGAGAATCAGGGGATAGTATCTATCCAAGACTCATCGGTGATGAAGCTGGCTCAAGTTCCTAATAGAGGAACTAATGCTGAAACGGAACAGATGGAGAAACCAGCGGAACTTTCGGAACCAGAACCAGAGCCAGAGGCTAACCCCTCAGAAACTCCTGAACCTCCAGAAATAGTCGCTCCTGAGCCAGATGTGCTGGTACCTGAGCCAGAAATTATTATTGATGGGATACCGGCAGCTCCAGCTAATGCGGTGCAACCAATTGCGCCAGCGCCCCCCTTCTTACCTAGAGCAGTAGCACCACCAGTGGGGGATATTGCTGTTTCCAATATTAATGCTGCTGCTAGCACTATAGATCTCGGCACAGCAACTCTAGTGCCTCGTTTAGTATTACGAGAAGCACCGATTCGAGAAGTGTTGTCTCTGTTAGCTCGTTCTGCTGGACTCAATCTGGCCTTTGCTGAGTCAGATGAAGACTCCGGTGCAGCACAGTTCACCATTTCTATTGATTTAGAAAACGAACCGGTTCAAGATGCTTTCAACTATATTCTCCAGCTGTCTGGTCTTCAGGCTAACCGTCGGGGAAGCACAATTTTTGTTGGGGCAAAACTCCCTCAAGCGGCTCGTAATCTAATTAGTCGTACTCTACGGCTCAATCAAGCCAGTGTCCAAGGGGCTGCTACTTTCCTAGCCACTCAGGGAGCAGAAGTGCAACAGGTAGTAATCGAGACGGAAGAAATCATCGATCCTGAAACCCAACGAGTGGTGCGACAAATCGAACGACCCCCAGAAATTCGAGCAATTACCAGTGAGCAGGAAGACGGTAGCCAAGGGGCACTGTTGCTGAGGGGATTAGCAGTATCTACGGATGACCGACTTAATTCCATATCTCTGGTGGGTGAGCCCAGGCAAATTGAAATTGCAACCTCTTTACTCAAACAGTTGGATGCTCGTCGCCGTCAAGTGGCGGTAAATGTCAAGATTATCGATGTTAACCTGGCTGGAACGGATGCCTATAATGCCAGTTTCTCCTTTGGGATTAATGATACCTTTGTAGTCAGTGATGGCGGAGCCGCAGCAGTTAATTTCGGTAGGGTTAATCCCCCCAGTAGAAACACTGTGGTTGATAGTCAGATTCCTACTGTTACCGAATTTCAATTCTCCGACCCAGAGGGAGATGGTGATATATTCCTAGAGAGACAAAATGCTCCCTTTGATAACCTAATTGAGGGTTTCAATGAAAGCGCTGGTACTCCAGCCGTCTTTGCACGTCCTGGCTTTGGTCGAAATAATAATCCATTCCAGCCAGGTTTGGCGGAGGTGGATGTTCAAGATGATGGAGTTGATTTCGGGTTTGCGCTTCCTTCTCTATTTGAGTTCCCTGATAAGTTTTTATTAACATTGCAGGCTCAGATTACCAGCAACAACGCCAAGATTCTGACCGACCCAACTCTAGTCATCCAAGAAGGGCAGGAAGCTAGTGTCCGGTTGGTTCAGGAAGTACTGACCAGTGTGAGGACAGATATAGACACAGACGGTGGTGCTACCACTAGAACCATCACCCCGGTTATTGAAGAGGCTGGTTTAGTGCTAACGGTCAATGTTGAGAGAATTGACGACAATGGTTTTATCACCTTATCTACAGCTCCGTCGATCACAGCCCCCTCCGGAACTCAAGATTTTAACAGTGATAATGCACAAAACACCATCACATTCCTCAGTCGCCGAGAACTCAGCTCTGGACTAGTTCGTCTGCGGGATGGTCAGACGTTAATTCTATCTGGCATTATTCAGGACACTGACCGCACAACGGTATCGAAGGTGCCAATTTTGGGTGATATTCCCTTACTTGGTGCTCTGTTCAGAAGCACCGATAAGCAGAATCAGCGTACTGAAGTGATTATCCTGGTGACCCCTCAAATTATGGATGACACAGACCGCAATGGTGGGTATGGTTACAGCTACACTCCTGGACGGGATGCCCGTCAAATGTTAAACCGGGGAGGGTTTCAGTCTCCAGGTAACTAAGGGGAAATCAAGGTAAAGTTCAGCTAAAAGTGCCTTAACACTTCCGGTTTGACAGCTCCCGCCTACTTTAGTGGTGGGAGTAGTTACGTTTTGAGACTTTTACGTGTTGAATTAATTTTATTGAGTTGGTTTGGTTGATTTTTGATAAACAGAAATTATAACTTAATATAATGGTCATTGTCAATACCTAAAAAGGGCTCTCAACAATGCTTATCCATGCTTATCCATAGCAGACCTACCAAGCACGCCTAGAGCGGGGGGCTTACCGTAAAATAATTAGTTATATATAATTAACAATCAAAGATCATAAAAAATTATGATTGTCTATTCCCTAAGGAATAAATTTAGGGGAGCATTTTGGGACAAAATTCTGAAATCTATATAAATTAAAGCATTCAACGATCCATATCGGCATTGCAAACATTAGAATAATGCAGTGAAACCTTGAAGCTGCGAGTGTTGCAGCGATTTTTTTGTTGAAAACCCTGGTTGGATGATCTGAAAAACAAGGAGATTTGAATGAATAAGGGTGAATTAGTTGATAAAGTGGCGGAAAGAGCTACTGTAACCAAAAAACAAGCGGATGCAGTACTAACGGCTACGATAGAAACGATTATGGAAGCAGTGTCTGAGGGTGATAAAGTCACCTTAGTGGGCTTTGGTTCCTTTGAATCCCGGGAGCGTAAGGCTCGTGAGGGCCGCAATCCCAAAACCGGTGAAAAGATGGAAATTCCGGCAACTAAGGTTCCAGCCTTTTCTGCTGGTAAGGTCTTTAAAGAGAGAGTTGCACCACCGAAGGAGTAATCGCTGATTCACTCAGAAACTTGTCCTTGAAACGACCAAGTCACGGGGGAAATTTAGCCTGGGCAGCAGCACGGGCTAACTGTCCTCCTTCCTTAATTCTTGATTTTTCTGCCAGCATCAATCCTCTTGGTCCCCCTAAAAGTGCGATCGCAGCGATTGAGTCTGGGCTAGATAACCTGGTAGCTTATCCTGACCCCAATTACGCTGAACTGCGGCAGTGTTTGACGCAACTGCATCCAACCCTGACCCCAGACTGGATTCTTCCAGGTAATGGCTCAGCGGAATTATTAACTTGGGCTTGTCGCGAGCTATCAGAACTAGATCAGACCTTGATCATTACTCCAGCATTTAGGGACTACCAACGGGGACTGAAGGCATTTGGAGCAAGAATTAGGGAGTGCCCCCTGATGAGGGAACTCTCGACACCTAGTCAGAGATGGGGAGATAGGGAGATGGGCCGGGAGATTGATTCTTTCATCCCTTTACTCCCTGACTCCCTTACTTCCTTACTCCCACAAGAGGGGACTCGAAAGGGTTTGCTGCTGAATACCCCCCACAATCCCACAGGTCAATTGTTTACCTCAGAAGCAATTGAGCCTTATCTGAAGCAATTTGCTTTGGTGGTTGTGGATGAAGCTTTTATGGATTTCCTGCCTCCTGACCAGGAGCAAAGCCTGATTCCTTTAATTGGGGATTATCCAAACTTGGTAATTTTGCGATCGCTTACCAAGTTTTACAGTCTTCCTGGACTCAGACTCGGTTATTGCATCGCCCACCCTGAGCGACTTCAACGTTGGCAGCAGTGGCGGGACCCTTGGCCAATCAATACCTTAGCAGCGGCAGCGGCAGCGGCAGTGGTTCAGGATAGAGCATTTCAACAGCAAACCTGGGATTGGCTAGCACCAGCGCGTAAGCAACTGTTTCAGGGACTGGCTAAGTTACCTGGTCTTCAACCTTACCCCAGTGCAGCTAACTTCTTGCTAGTACACTCTCAAAAATCCACTTCACAGATCCAAGCACAACTACTCCAACACCATCGGATTTTGATCAGAGATTGCCTAAGCTTCCCGGAATTAAGCGATCGCTTTTTCCGGGTCGCTGTACGTACACAGGCAGATAACCAACGCTTACTAACAGCTTTAGACGCTATCTTGATAAGTTGAAGGTTAGAAGGTTAGAAGGTTAGAAGGTTGAAGGTTGTTCGCGTAGCGTGGCCTTTTGGCCAAGGTTGTTCGCGTAGCGTGGCCTTTTGGCCAAGGTTGTTCGCGTAGCGTGGCCTTTTGGCCAAGGTTGAAGGTTAGAAGGTTGAAGGTTGAAGGTTAGAAGGTTGAAGGTTGAAGGTTAGAAGGTTGAAGGTTGTTCGCGTAGCGTGGCCTTTTGGCCAAGGTTGAAGGTTGTTCGCGTAGCGTGGCCTTTTGGCCAAGGTTGAAGGTTGTTCGCGTAGCGTGGCCTTTTGGCCAAGGTTGAAGGTTGCTGGCCGTAGGCGTCTGTTGTGGGATAGGTTAGTTAGATGGTTGTTCCCGTAGCGTGGCCAAAAGCCCAAGGTTAGAGCCTGAAACCTGTAACTTTCAACCGGAAACCTGTAACTTTCAATCTGAAACCTATAACCTGCTAACCTGTAACTTTCAACCTGAAACCTTCTAACCTGCTAACCTGTAACTTTCAACCTGAAACCTGTAACTGTTGCACGAATGACCGTTGACTATGACCTAATTATCATTGGTGGCACTCCTGCTGCTGTGTATGCTGCTGTTGCGGCTGCTGGTTTAAAGGCTCGTGTGGCTCTGGTAGACCCTCAGCCAGGACACACTAGCTGGCTAGGACAGGGGGCGATCTACACCAGAGTATTAAGTGAAATGGGGCGTAAGCTTGAGCAGATGCGTGACGCTGCTCAATTGGGTATTTATCCTCAAATAGATGATTTAACCGAACCCGACATGTCACAGACCGGGTTTCCATCCCTACCACTAACTGAGGTGATGGAATGGGCTAATCTAGTGGTTGCCAACTGCTCAGAACAGAATTCTTCAGCTATTTTAGCTACTTTAGGGATTGATCTAATCACTGGTGAGGGGGAATTTTGCCGACTGCCTCACCTCGGTTTTGTAGTCAACAACCGACGTTTGCGGTCTCGTGCCTATCTGATCGCTACTGGCTCTCGCCCAGCTATTCCCGATATCAAAGGGTTACAGACCATAGACTATTTCACACCAAAGGATATCTGGCACAAAGTGTTGAAGGTTGGAAGGTTGAAGGTTGAAGGGGAGTTGAAAGTTGGAAGGTTCAAGGTTGAAGGGGAGTTGAAGGTTGGAAGGTTCAAGGTTGAAGGGGAGTTGAAGGTTGGAAATGAAAACCAGCAACCTAAAAACCAGCAACCCGATAATCAGCAACCTGAAAACCAGCAACCTGAAAACCAGCAACCCGATCACCTTGGCCAAAAGGCCACGCTACGCGAACAACCTTGGCCAAAAGGCCACGCTACGCGAACAACCTCCCAACCTTCAACCTCCCAACCTTCAACCTCCCAACCTTCAACCTCCCAACCTTCACTACCCAAAAGCTGGGTAGTGATTGGGGATGAGCCTATTGCTCCAGAACTAGCTCAGACCTTAGCTAGACTCGGTTGTGAGGTAACGTTGGTGGTCAGTACTACTCGTATTTTGTTCCAGGAAGACCTAGAAGCATCTAGGCTCATACAAGCTCAGTTAGAAGCTGAGGGAATTCGAGTTCTGACGGATAGTCCAGTTGATCAGGTCAGAGAGATTGACGGGAAAACCTGGGTTCAGGCTGGTAATAAGGCCATTGAAGCTGATGCCATTTTACTGGCTACGGGTGAGCAACCCAATGTGGAATCCTTAAATCTAGAAGGGGTTGGGATAAAGTACACTCAGCAGGGTCTTCAGGTCAATCAGAAGCTACAAACGACTAATCCCCGCATCTATAGCTGTGGCAAGATGGCTGGTGGTTATCCCTGTGCCCATATTGCCCAGTATCAAGCCAGCATTGCCGTGAAGAATGCATTGTTTTTCCCCTGCTTTAAGGTGGATTATCACGGGATTCCCTGGACAATCTTAACTGAACCCCAATTAGCACGGGTAGGTCTTACAGAAGTAGAAGCTAGAAAGCGCTATGGCAAGAATGTGTGGGTGATTCGAGAATATTTCAAAGAGTTAGATCAGGCTCAGCTCCTGGGGCAAACCACTGGGTATATGAAACTGGTAGTGCAGCGCAATGGGACAATTTTAGGAGCAACCATAGTTGGATCACACGCAACAGAATTAATCGGGGAAATTACCCTAGCGATTCAGCAGAAAATTAAATTGGGTATGTTGGCAAATGTCTATTATCCCTATCCCACCTTGTCAGAGATTTTTAAGAAAACAGCAATACAGTGGCAGCACCAACGAATTAGTCGTAATCAGACCTTAAAAAACTTTCTGGAAGGTTTCTTTAACCTACGCCGTAGTTGGTCAAAATGAATGTTGATTACCATTACTTCACGCTTAAACCTTAAACATTTAACAGTTAACATTTAAAATTTAACAGTCAACATTCAAGCTTCAACTTCTGCATTAAAATGACAGCAATCACCAAACCAAGTCAATTCCAGTACAAACCCCTGCACAAGCCTAACCAACTAATTTACGGTACAGGTCAAACGGCGGTAATTACTGGTTGGACGATCAAAGAAGCGATCGCAAAAAAGTTAAACCCTTCTGAGTTTGCTGTGGTCGGACAGTTATACAGTCCCACCCGGGGAATTAGCCTGCTCATTCGTAATCTCCTCGCTAATCCCCATGTCCGCTACTTAGTGATTCTCAACGCTACGAAGGAAGACCGCAATGCTGGCAGTGGAACTTGCTTGCTGGACTTTTTCCGCCATGGGGTTGAAGAAGGAACTAGTGATACTGGTCGTCACTGCTGGGTGATTCGCTCCTCTATCAAAGGTTATATTGACATGGAGATTCCCTTAGTCATCCTAGAACAACTCAGAAGGGAACTTTCTGTGGCAGAGGCTGATTCGATTACCCAAGCCGTTAGTCTGGTTAAGTCTTATGGCTCCAAAACTCAAGAGCCCTGGGGAAAATCGTTGGAATTTCCTATGGCCAATGATGTCGGGGCATCTGGCTGTGCCCCCCTAAAACCAGGACCGCGCTACGGACATCGCATTGAAGGACGAACGATAGCTGAAACTTGGGTTAAAATAATTCATCGCATTAAAACTACCGGCACAATTCGGCCCACGGGTTATGACGGATATTGGCAAGAGCTAATTGATTTAATGGCAGTAGTAACGGCAGAACCTCCTGAATTTTACTTTCCTCAGCCCAATTATTTACCATGCGATCGCGACTTTATCCAAGAATACATTCATCAAATCCTGGACGACGCACCCGTAGTAGAAGGAGTGAAATATACTTATGGTCAACGTCTACGTTCTTGGTTCAAACGTGACCAAATCGAGCAAGTCATCACCAAACTCATTGGTGAAATCGATGCAGCCAGTGCAGTGATGTCCCTATGGGATGTCAAAGACCATGAGAAAGGGGGCAGTCCTTGTCTGAATCACATCTGGCTGAGAGTTGTGGATAATGAATTGTCCCTAACCGCCACATTGAGAAGTAATGATATGTTTAGCGCTTGGCCAGCTAATGCCTTTGGACTCAGAGCCCTACAGCAGTATATTAAAGACCAAATTGCTAAGCGCGGGGGTATTCAATTAAAAATGGGACCGCTGATTACCGTTAGTCAAAGTGCTCATATTTATGATGATTGTTATGACTATGCTAATCGGATTATTCAAAATCACTATCAACAAATTATCAATTCAGAACAGAAACAGTATGCTGATCCCATTGGTAATTTCTTGATTGAAACGGAAAATACTGATATTATAGTGAAGCATACAACCCCTGGTAGCGGGGAAGTAATTGCTACGTATTCTGGTAAAAATGCCATGAGTTTATCTAGAAAAATTTGTAGTGATAATCCTTCAATACAACCTAGTCATGCGGTCTATTTAGGAATAGAATTAGAAAAAGCTATGATAGCTATAAAAGAAGATAAAAATTATCACCAATTATAGCATTTTTAATACTTATGATATACAAAATCCTGGGTATTAAGAATTAGGGAGTAAGGAGTGACCCATGGGAAAATTGACTGTACTTCATGACTAGGATAAGTTATTGATAAGCAGTTATTGATCAGCATCAACTATAGATAACCTAAAAAACGAGTTTGGTGTAAAAAATAACCAAAGATAGTTTGGTGAATAGTTCTTGGTAAAATGACAAGTTATAGCAACCACAGTAAAGGTTAAGACATGTTTCTATTTACTGTTCTCTTTTACCTGCTCCCTGTTCACTTAAAAAAGACGATGATAGTTTATGTCATCAACTAAACTGACATTGATATAAAATTGATCATTAACAACTTTAAAATTACCAATGACTAATGAAAGACCAAACTGGGATGAATACTTTTTAATGATGGCTAAGCTAGCAGCTACTCGCTCAACCTGTTTAGCCTTTCCTGTAGGAGCAGTGATTGTTAAAAACAATCAGATTTTAGCAACAGGTTACAATGGTCCCCCATCTGGCTCAAGTCATTGCACAGCTCAGGGATACTGCTATGCTGGACTAAGTAGCTGCGATGCGTCTCGTACCATGCCATCCCGAGCTGTTCATGCTGAAGCGAATGCGATCGCGTTTGCAGCTAAACATGGTATTGCCACTGCTGGAGCGACTATTTATGTCACCCTAGAACCTTGTGTATCGTGCTTGAAGTTAATCATTTCAGCTGGCATAAAGAAAGTTTTTTATGAGACTATCTTCAATAGTGGAGAGAAAGCTCTAGTTAGAGATCATTTTCTGAACGACGGCTTAGTTAGCCTAACCCAAATCCAGTTAAGTGAAGAAACAGCTAAACGAGCAGCTTCATTTCTCCTCAATCCAACATCTGTTACTAAATTGTCGGACAAAATTATTGAAAACAATTACACAATTATTAACGGTGACTAGCTCGATAATATAGCTCAATAATATTGTGATAATTTTTGTTCCCTACTCCCTACTCCCTACTCCCTACTCCCTACTCCCTACTCCCTTTGCTACATAACTTATGTCTTGGCAGCGTCCTGATCACCGACAAGCGGATCAACTACGTCCCATTTTGTTTGAGCGAGAGTTTACCCGCTATGCTCTTGGTTCCGTTTTAGCTCACTGTGGTGAGACCAAAGTACTTTGTACCGTGACGGTTCAGGAGGAAGTCCCCCGATTTCTCAAGGATACTGGCAGCGGCTGGCTAACCGCTGAGTATAGGATGTTACCAGGAGCAACACCGGAACGCCAAAGACGGGAACTTCTCAAGCTTTCCGGTCGAACTCAGGAAATTCAGCGGTTAATCGGACGTAGTTTACGGGCTGCTGTTGATCTCAAAGCCTTGGGCGAGAGGACCATTACGGTAGATGCGGATGTTTTACAGGCGGATGCAGGTACCCGCACTACCTCCATTACTGGGGGATATGTTGCTCTTGCGGATGCTGTGGATAAACTGGTTAAAACGGGAGTACTAGAGCGATCGCCTTTAATTCACCAAGTTGCTGCTGTCTCCGTCGGTTTATTGGAAGGTGAGCCCTTTTTAGACCTCAACTATCTCGAAGATGTGGCGGCTGATGTGGATTTTAATGTAGTGATGAACGACCAAATGGGTATTATTGAGGTTCAGGGAACAGCGGAGTCAGGGGCTTATACTCGCCATCAACTCAATCAGTTGATGGACCTAGCAGAAAAAGGTATTAAGGAGTTATTAGAAGCACAGCGCTAGCAGAAACATAGTGCTGAGTAATGAGTAGGAACTCCTGCAACCTAGCTATTAATTTCCGGAAAATTCCGGAAATTACGGGGATTTGACCAGGTGTTAAGTTTCTGAAGCTGATGATTCACTAATCACTGGTGACAAGTAAGCCACAATCGCACCGAGAAGAAAACCAATAATATTGCGCAATAGTGGCAAGTAATCAGATGTCCGTGTCACCACAGGTCCAATACCGAAGGCAATAAACAGGATACCCCAAAGTGGCGACAAAATCAAAGCCCATTGCCAAGCGAAAACCTGTTCCCGTTTGCGGGGGATAGCCGCAAATCCAAAAATCACTCCTCCGAGAGTAGAAGTAATTAGGGTCAGAATCCACTGTTCCCGTGGTAGTCCAGGTACCACCCGACATCCACCTTGGCGCAGGCATTGCTTGACCGTATCTAGGGATTCGATAATGGATTGGTTTTCGCCATTATCCCGTACAAAGTAGAGATTACCAAATCGGGTTTGCAACTCTACCCAAAATGTCCGAGGAAGGAATTCATAGAGGGCATCACCCACGTTAAACCCTAGAATATTACCCCCTCGGGCGTCAGCAATCAGTAACACACTTTTGTCGTTAAGTCCCCAAAACTCTTTGACTGCCCGACCAGGGGTGCGGTCATATTGGGTCAAAACTCGGAGTTTCCAGCCAGTTTCCTCCTCAAAGCTTTCTAAATCTTCGACTAGTTTCTGCTCTTGAAGCTCTGGAATAAAGTTCGCTAAATCAATGACTGGTGTTTGAACCTCGGGCAGTAACTCAGGATTGTCGTAAGCCTTTGCCTCAGGAGCAATCGCCCACATAGAACAAGCTAGGAACAGTGCTGCTAAGGATACTAAAATTCGTTTTGGAAACAGATACTGCATAGTTATTTTCAACCGGCAATGGACAGTATGCTTATCTTTTAGATAAATAATCAAGTAAAACTAAGCATTTCTTTACACTTGTTTACTTTATTCTAATCTTGGTTGCGATCGCAAAATGTTCGATCGCTTTTAGCGGAAGCTTCGCTTCATCGCGTAGCGTGACCTACGGTCAATCTTGTACAGTACAGGGATGATTGACAGGGGTAAGTTTCTGACATCAGGGTCAAACAGGGAGTGTGGGAGGTGTGGGAGGTGTGGGAGGAGAAGGGAGTGTAGGTTGGTTACATGTTGAATTGCCAGAACTATCTCCAGTTAGCGGCTGGATTCCATCAGGTGGTGATCAAAAATAAACCTGTAGAATTAGAATCAGAATTAGGGGTTAAATTAAACAGTATTGTAAAGGATAAAATAGCCACGTAATGCAGTAATTACTTAAAATTGAGAGCGATATTATTTTTACGATTGACCATAGGCCAATCTACGCGAAGGTTTATAATAAGGTAAAAGCATTAGCAATTAAAAATAAAATTTAAATTCCTAATTAACCTAATTAACCTAATTAACAATTCCCAAAGGATAATGGTAGAAACAATCGTAGCCCAAGATATTTCTCTGCCTCAATTGAAGGAAAAATTTGGACTAGAGCCCAATACAGAAGAGCAATTATTTCCAGAATGGCAAGAGGATTTACCGGAACTAAATGAGCTAGAAAAACAATGGCTAGATCGAGTCAAGGATGACTATCTTCACTTATCTGAGTATCCCATGGTAGAACCGATTGTCAAAATGGTGGTGCTATCCCCATTGTTGAGAATTGCTGATTTTTATCGCCCACCCTTCTATATTATTGCTGAAAAGGATGTACAAATTTCATCGGAAGATCAGGAAACGATTGTCAGGGGACGAATTGATATTTTGATTTGCCAACCTCAGTTTTGGATAGTGGTGATTGAAGCGAAACGAGCAGAATACTCTTTAAAGGTAGGGATACCACAAGCTCTAGCTTATATGTTGGCTAATCCTGAGCTACAAAAGCCTGCTTTCGGATTTGTCACGAATGGCGGTGAATTTATTTTTATAAAACTGATTCGACAAGATAAACTGCAATATGCTTTTTCTAATCAGTTCTCTCTGCTGAATCGTGGCAATGATCTATATACTGTCGCGAGAATATTAAAACACTTAGGTCAGTTAGTACGTCAATGACTGACAGCTGATAACTGTCAGCTCTGAGATAAACAAGGAAGTATAGCGCTTTAACATCAGATGTGAAAACGCTATAGTAACCATTGAAGAATTTTTAATTTTTAATTGCGCCCAGCGGTACTAGGTGGTGGAGATTTTTAATTTCTCTTGCCCAGCTTCCACATTTGTACAAGATGCGCGGATTTTTGCTACCAGGGTTCCGGATTAGAAGCCGTCCGCTAGACCTACTTCGCTTTTTATGTGTGCCCTTTACCGCTAACATCAATAATAGCTTAAAGCCGTCCTAAAAGGACGGGGCTTTAAACCCAAATTTTTTTGGTCATAGTATGCTGGCTAAGCATGGTTTTAATGCCAGACTTAAAAGGATTATAGTAAGGCATCAAAATGAGATACAACAAGAGATACTGAAATGC
Organism: Moorena sp. SIO4A1; assembly: GCF_010672065.1. Lineage (NCBI taxonomy): Bacteria > Bacillati > Cyanobacteriota > Cyanophyceae > Coleofasciculales > Coleofasciculaceae > Moorena > Moorena sp. SIO4A1. The sequence goes on from NZ_JAAHHX010000026.1 coordinate 97,275, forward strand.
GATTCGGGCAAAGCCCGACGCTGCGCGAACGCATAAGTCTGTAAAGCTATTACCGATAGCACTTCAGTATTTATTCATGTCTCCTTTTCTCCATGTATATATACGCCATTTTGATCAAGCCACTTGTCAATTAATTCATTGACAACATCGCTCATGTCCCTGTCTTGCATAACACAAGCTGCTTTAAAGTTCTTTTTTTTATCTTTGGATAGATAAACCCGTATTGATTCTTCAGCCACTGTCCTACTACCAGTAAACAACTTTACTCCATTCTGGCATCAATGATTTTTTTTACAAAATTTATAAATTTATTTTCCCAGGGATGAGGTAGGATGGGGAAAGCCCGCGCGCCGACGCTTCAGAGTTCATCGGCTGGCTACTACTCGATTGTTCAACGGAGATAGCTACATTATGGCTTATCCACAAAACCTCCAGCCTTGGGCAGCGACTCCTCTAGTTCCCCCAACCCAATGGGTAATCATCGGTCGCTACCGCACTTGCTCTTATACAGAAGGATCCCGTCAGCGAATCCCTGACACCCAATTTGAACTCGTGTTTCGTTCCCATCTTCTCTAGATCAACTCAGCGCCCCCAACGCTTCCAGTGCTGACTTCTGTGCTAGGGTCAAACCCGTAACCCCTGTGATATTCATACCTTGGTAAGGTCGATCAGGAATCAGGGTTTTAATACACTGACCTGTGTGAGTAGCCCAAACTTTAATAGTCCCATCATTACTGCCACTGGTAAGCCAATAACTGCTCACCTGTTCTTGATCAGACCTACCCTGGTGATCTTGATGTTTTACAGGACTAAACCCAATCGATGACCGTACTGAATTCCTATGACCATGTAAGGTTCTCAGATAGTTACCCGTACTTGCTTGCCAAAGCCTAATGGTTTGATCTAAGCTACCACTGGCAATCAACTCACCATCAGGACTAAAGGCGACAGACCAGACGCCTTTACTATGGCCTCGTAAAATCTTGACACATTCCCCAGTCCTAACATCCCAAACCCGAACAGTTTGGTCTCCACTGCTACTAACTAGGGTTTTGCCATCAGGACTAAACGCTACCGACTGTACTCGACTAGTGTGACCCTGTAAAACCTTGAGACATTCACTACTGCTGACATTCCATAAGCGTATGGTTTCGTCTTCACTACCACTGGCTAGGGTTTGACCGTCTCGACTGAAGGTAACAGACCAAATCCAACTGGTGTGACCCCGTAATATCTTAAAACATTCACCAGTATTGACATCCCATAACCGGATGGTTTTGTCATCACCACTACTGGCAAGAATCTCACCAAGAGGACTAAAGCTAACGGATTGCACCCAATAGGAGTGACCGCGCAATACTTTCAGGCATTGACCTGTTCTCACTGACCACAAGTGTATGGTTTGGTCAGCGCTGCTGCTAGCGAGAATTTCACCATTGGGATGAAATGCCACAGAAGTCACCCAACCGGTGTGTCCCTCCAGTCTCTTTAAACAGCTATCACTACTGACATCCCACAACCTGACCATTTTGTCAGTACTGGCACTGGCTAATTGTTGACCATTGGGACTGAATACTGCTGAAAATACAGAATTAGTATATCCTTGTAGAATTTTAAGACATCGACCTGTGTTGCTATTCCATAGACGTACGGTTTGGTCACTGCTGCCACTAGCTACGGTGCGACCATCCCGATTAAATGCCACTGAAAATATAGAATTGGTGTGTCCTTGTAGGTAGTTCAGGCATTCACCACTGCTGACATTCCACAGTCTCACCGTCTGGTCATCACTGCCACTGACTAGGGTTTGCCCATCTGCACTAAACATCACCGACCTTACTCTATCGCTATGGTTAGTTAAGGTGTTGAGACATTCACCTGTGCATCGGTCCCACAATTTAATGGTAAAGTCAGCACTTGCACTGGCTAAGATAGCACCATCGGGACTAAAATTAACAGACCAAATCCGATTAGTATGACCATGACAGATCTGGCGACATTCACCAGTACTAAGATCCCACAGTCTCATTGTCTGGTCATCACTACCACTGGCTAAGGTTTTACCATCTGCACTAAAGGCCACCGCAAGGACTTGACCGGTGTGTCCCTGACATACCTGACGGCATTCACCAGTGTTTACATCCCAAAGCCTTACTGTTGATTCATCACTACCACTGGCTAGGGTTTTACCATCCCTACTGAATGCTACTGACCAAATAGAACTGGTATGGCCTTCTAAAGTTTTAATACACTGACCTGTGCTGACATTCCATAGTTTAATAGTTTTGTCACTACTGCAACTGGCTAGGGTATTACCATCAGGACTAAAGACAACAGACCAAACCCAACCAGTATGACCTTTGCAAATTAAAATTGGCTTACCATTCTCGACTTGCCATAAACGCAACTGACCTTCCACATCTCCAGTAGCTAAAAGCTTACCATCAGGACTAAACGCTACCCCAAATACTACTCCTAAGGTTTTAGTAAACACTGACTTAGATAAATCGGAGTGAGCGAAATTGACATCTTGTAAATCCACCCCTTGTAGATAAGCTTGCCAAATGGTAACTCTTGAAAAATCATAGCCTTTTAAACAGATTTGCTGTTGACAAAGGAGATTAATAATATTTCCACCAGCGTAGCCAATGGCTAAGGCAGGTTTGCCTCTAAGAGTGTCGAGAATCTGATTTAGATGGGTTTCTAGGTTAGCTTTACCAGTTAAAGCAATCTGTAGACGCTCTACAATGGGTTTGATAATTAGACGAATTTGAGTATTTCTAAGATAATCTTTGGTCTGAGCTTTGAGGATAGCATGAGTTCTAAATAGGTAATTTTCCCAGTTATTAGTGTTATTAATGGCGCTTACCCCAGCAATAATGTCTTCACAAATTTGCTCAACCAAGCGTTCAGTTACGTATTCCATCACCACCGGTTGTAGGGAAAACAGAGACGCTTTTCTTTCCACAAGCGATCGCTGTTCTAAGGATTCCAAGGTGTCGATCAGTTGTTGGGGTGGGACAGGAGGGAATATATCATCTCGTAAGTCAGCAAATGAGGCTTCTTCTCGATTGATGGCGAGCCAAAAAATTACTGTTCGTTCTGGATCGCTTAATCGGGCAAAATGCTGATCTAAAAGATTTTTAAAATTACCGAATATTATCGCATCTTGATTTAAAAATTCTGCAATATTACCCGCGAATAATTTATGAATTGTTGTGGCCACAATTTTTAGAGCTAAGGGATTACCAGAATACCCTGTAATTAACTGATTCCATTCCCTTTCTTCACCTTTAAAAGACCCGATTATATTAAAAATTTCTTGTCCTTCAGCGGTTGTTAAGCCACTTATTTGTAGGGAGCGAACAGGTAGAACTTCTGCTTCTAGCAGTCCAATTTCTTGAGGCTTCTCCCGAGAGGTTAGTACTAAGCAGCTTTGATGGGAGGTTTCTCCCCACCGTCTCAATAGTTGACCGTATTCTTCATATCCAGCTTGATAATGTCCAGCAGCATTGCTTTGAGCTCCCCCTTGTAAAATTGTCTCCATATTGTCGAGAACTAGCAAACAGCGGTGGGAGCGTAAATAATTCAGCAGTCGGGAAATTTTATCGTCTGTGGTATCTGGTAAATCAATGTCTTGCTGATTGGATAGAAATCTCAGCAACTGAGTCAAAATCTCTGATAGGTCAGGAGCATTACGTAGGGAGCGCCAAATAACAAACTCAAACTGGTTTTGGAGTTGTTGGGCAAGCTTGATGGAGAGGGAGGTTTTGCCCATGCCGCCCATACCTAACAAGGCCACTAGCCGACAGTGTTCGCTCAGAATCCATTGCTGCAACTGGGCTAGTTCTGATTGTCTTCCATAAAAGAAACGAACATCAACGGCTTCTGACCAATCTTGACGTGGTTTTGCGTTCCTGTAGCGTGGCCTTAGGCCAATCCCATCTGTTTCCTGTCGAGTTACTGGTTGGTTCGAGGGGATCGTTTCCTGTTCACTGCGCCACCTTCGTTCGATTGCTGAGCGAAAGTTCTTTTTACTGACTCTTTCCCCCAAAGCCTCTGAGAGAAGTTTCCACAGCTTGGGACCGACATCATGTTTGAGGTAAGTCGGGGCATAGCCATAGGTATCTGCAATAGTATCATAACTCTGACGCTTCCAAGACCAAGATGCCTCAATTAAGGCTTGCTGTAAATCAGTGAGATGATTCCCCGATTTGGCAAACACTAAGGCATTGGCGAATTCCAGAGCGTCTTCAAGGTTCATATACAGTTTTGATTATAGTTTATTCTGCTATAATAGAATATTGTGATTTACTAACAGTTAAGGTCGTAGGTGTTAGGTTTTATGGATCAGGGGGTGACACAATAGCCGAAAAAGCTTATTTGGTAGAGAGTGCAGCAATTTAGGGTAAAAAAAAATCGGTCTAGTTACCTCAATCAGACCAATCCACATTACAATGTTACCTGAATTTTAGCTGACTCCGCGAGAAGCCCCACATCTCAATGCTACGCCATGAGTGTTTAAAGTTACCGTAAGGATAGGGTCGCCTTTATGGTTAGTCGGTTATGGGTAAAACAGGTGTGACCCGTGGCGAATTAAATTCGCCGTAGGCGAACGGAAAACTTTGCCGATTTTGGCGACCCTATCTATCGGTTTCGTCTCCAGGGATGAATCGCGGACAGGGTCTTTGGGATTCGGCTTTCGCCGACGCGGGGCGCGTTCGGGGAAACGAGCTATCAAGCTTCTGAGCAACTCGGAGGAAGTCATCCCTCTACGATTGACCGTAGGTCACGCGGGGCGCGTTCGGCCTCCTGTTTAAGTTGTCGCTTTTCAAAGTCAGTCAACCTAATCATCACTGTTTTATCTTTCATTTTGCCTTGACACCTGTTATTACACCTGTTACTATGATAGGTCAAGAAACAGGAGGTTCATTTTCCCTATTCCTTGTTCCATTTACTATCAATCCAAGCTATACAGAAGCTGTCGAATTTTGAGCTGTTGCTGCTCTTCCATTGATTGTGGGAAACTTAACTCGATCGCAATCGAATTAACAGATCCGCTATCAACTGGCTCTATAGTTTGCACCTTAGCCAAAAAACTAATATCTTTTAAGTTATTAGATTCTTGAGTTACCAGTAAACTGACGATGGGTTTAGTGTCCTGCATGATATCGAGATTGCTAATCTGCCTGCCATCTAATTCCAACCGTAAATCATGAGTTCCAATTTCCGTGATTGTCGCGCTAACGGAATAGTTTTTCCAGTAATCCCAATATAATTGCACCGCCGTTTGAATCTTTTGACGTACCTTCGTCTCTTTAGCTGGTCGGAATTCACGGAAGACTCGTCTGATACTCGTAGCAATAAACTTAAGGGATTCCAGAGGATGGTCTGTCTCAGATCGTCTCTGGGAATACCACTCATTGACATCAGAATAAATAACTAACACCAGATCATCTTGCTGAGTACGGGTGAGATTAATAAAATCAACATATAGCCTCACCTGCTCCCCCATGGCAACTTCTCGCATCACCCGCCCTCGGACCAAGCACTTGTGTCCGTAGTCTCCTTCGAGTTCCACTCTGATTTCATCAGGGATGTTGGGTCTGGTATTCAGCAGAATTTGGACGCCACTTTCACTAATATTAACGGTTTCACCTCTCCAACTGTGGTGTGGAGTATGAATCACAGCCTTTAACTTCCTTGGCATCCGGTGGGAACGACGGAGTTGGGGTTGCTCGAAAGCAACTAGACAAGCAGCCATCAGCAGGATTAAGTTAAAGATAGACCAAAACACATTAACAATCACCGCTTGGCTATCCTCCGGTCTTAACCATAGCCACAGGGGTACAGTTAACAAGGCAGCAGTAGCCACTACTGTCACTAACACCAGGTACTTGACCGAATCAAAATCAAAGCTGCGCTTGGTAACATTCATCCCTTTATCGGTAACATTGAAAGACCCTAACTTAGGATTAATCAGAGCTAAGAGGGTAACAATTCCCGCCTGGAATGACAGGGCAAATTCAAAAATCTCGTTCCAGAAGGAGAAACGGACGTGCTTGTAGGGAATGTGGTTGGTCTGCATCGATAAAATAACGTGAGGCAGAGCATAGCACAAGGTTTCAAAACCCAGACCCTTAACCGAATTGATGCCAAATAATAAGAATAGAGTGGGTGCGATCGCATACATCAATCGCGGGAAGCCGAAGAAAAAGTGGGCTGTGGCACTCGTGTAGCACAACCGTTGGGGTAGGCTCAACCTCACCTTCCGGTTGAACAAGGGATTTTCCAGGCGCAGAATCTGAGCCATTCCCCTAGCCCAACGTACCTGTTGACCGATATAGGCCGAAAATTTCTCTGGCGCTAAACCTGCCACCATAATCTTGTCGTAATAGACCGACTCGTAACCCAATGAGTGGAGACGGAACGCAGTATGGCAGTCTTCGGTAACTGTTTCGGTAGCAATACCTCCGATTTCCAGCACGTGCTTTTTCCGAATCACAGCCGCAGACCCACAAAAGAAAGCTGCATTCCAGAAATCATTGCCCTTTTGCAGCACTTTATAAAACAGTTCATTACCCACAGGTATTCTGCCTTCTGTGAGCAGATTACGCTCAAAGGGGTCTGGGTTATAAAACCAGTGGGGTGTTTGGACAAAGGAAACCTTAGGGTTAAAAAAGAAGCCAACAGTTTCCTTCAATAACCTTTTAGCGGGAATGTGGTCACAATCGAGAATAAGGACTAAATCTCCTTTGGTATTGTGAAAAGCCGTATTGATATTGCCAGCTTTAGCATGATCATTGTTATTCCTAGTCAGTAGTTCGCAGCCTAGCTCCTCGCACATTTGGCGCAACTTTTCCCTACGCTCTGGATACTTTCTGCCATCATCAAGGACATAAACCGATTTTTTATCAGCCGGATAGTCAATGGCTACAGCCCCTAAGGTTGTTTTGCGGACAATTTCGATATCTTCGTTATAGGTAGGAATGTAAATATCAACCCTAAACCACTCCTCTTGGGGAATATTTTCTAAACTAACCGCTTGACGTTCTTTGATTTTTAAGGTTTGAAAGTACGCCAAAAATAAGGTGGCGATCGCATAGAATTCTGCTCCATACAACAGCAAGCAAAAAACGATATTCAGCCACCCTTCAAAATTAAGGGTATATCGAGTGCGGTAATAAAAATAGCGTAGGCTAGTAAAAACGCTAAGTAAAACCAACAATAAGTGGAGATATTCACTGGTTTTACGATTGGGTTTATCTTCCTCCATCTGAATAATCACCCGTCCCAGCAGTAACACAATTAAAGCAAGCAACCCTTGTTGCCAAATTGGTGGGCGAGCAGTAATTAGAGGAATGAATAGCAATAGTAAAGATCCAATTAGCAACAGCAATTGACGACGACTTAGCCACTGTAAAATCTGGTCAAATATATAGGGGAAGTCTTCCACTACCCAGACTGTTAGTTTCTCTCGCTGTTGGGGTGTGGTCACCAAGCCTTTTTGACCCGGTTTTGACCTAATCTTTAAAAATGGAATAGTCATTAATTTCTATCCCTAGCCATTTTTTGTAGATAAAACTGAATAACACCGTAACTAATCATGGTAGCAGCTATAATAGCTGGAGCTAACATCAACCAACTTCTTATTATGAAGTTAAAAATTTGCTGAGTCAACTCAGGTTTTTCCAGTTGACGCTTTCGCTTTTCCTGGAAAAACTCCATATTATAAGAATTTTGTTCATAAATATTGGGATTTTCAGAGTTAGCACTAATCAGTACTGTGTCTCCCTTGATTTGATAGAAGAGTGGGTCTTGGTTTAATAAATATTGGACTTTATCTAAGCCTTTTTCGGTTTGAGCAATTAGAGCAAGCAGCACCCGTTCTTTATTCCATGGTGAGATAATTTCTTTGATCACCCCATCATGATCAGACCAGGTTTTAATCTGACTATCACTGCGCTGCCGTGTCAATAAATCTTTTAATTTCAAGCCACTAGAGGATAAAATTTCGGGAAAAGGAAATTTCTCTTGAGTACCAATTCCTACCAGATGATGGTCACTGCGTTCCTCAGTGGGTAAAGAATCTTTGGTGTAAACTGATAACTGGATTGATTCCGCTTTGCTTAACCGTCCCAATCTGTTAGTGAACTTTAGTAATGTCATCAGTACACTAGTTGAGGGGTCTTTTGGTAGCACAATAACGGTATTGGATAAATCCTGAGGAGCAGCAAAGGGATAACCCGTTTTCAGCAACCCCAAATCTGGCACTTTGGCAACACTGGTGCGCTGGAGTTGAAAATTTGTATCACTGTGCAAGGTACCCCAAAGCTGTTGGTCAGTTACTTTGCTACAGGAGCGGCGTTCCCGAGCATCAAGACGAAAATCGACCTGGATTTTAGAATAGGGGGTAATTTTGTCATTAGGCAGGGCAATCCTCAGGGATTCTCTAGTTCCACCATCGATGGAAGTTAGCTTTTTGCCGATCAGGGCAATGCCATCTAGCTTGACTTCCACTACTGAGGTTTTGGGATTAATTTGGGGGCTGTAGCTATAAATTAGGTTCATATAGTTATCCCCCTCAAACTTATCATCCGGCAATGCCCGGAAGTTAATCGTAATGGGTGGGGAATCAGAACCCCTGACTGTGATATCCTCAATCGGCTGATTGTAGGGAGTTTTGAGGTCGCTGACCTTGAATGTGGGTTCTAGAGGTAAATAGTCTGGCCAATCACGGGGTGCAGGGGTTGGCACTTCGTCGAGCTTTTCAACTAAGATCACTTGACTGGTACCAATTTGACGGTCTTGGGATTGCACTAAAAACTGTACTGCTTTCGCCACTCCTTCTGGCCCATTACCTGTTGCTACCAATACTGCGGCTTGATTGCCAGGAGTGCTGGTTAACATTAAGACCCCGACATCGGGTGGTAAGGCTTTTTCCTTAGCATCGATAATCTGATTGTTTGCTACAGGAAGGGGTAGTTTCAGGGATTTGAGTTCTGGCTGTTGTTCTGGTGTGCCGATGATTACCAACCGATTACCAGAAAAGCGATTAATCCCCGTTCCACTGGCCTCTTTGACAGATTTCACTAAGGAAGTCTTCAGGGGACGATAATCCGCTAGCCTACCTAAGGAAGCTTGGAAACGAGCAGTGCTAGTTAACCAATTATCATTAATCTCCTTGGGCAACAGATAAGTAATTTGATTTGGTTCTAGGCTCAGGTCATCAAAGATCGGGTAAGGATAGCGATTGAAGTCTAGAGAAACCGGTTGGGGTTCAAAATCAAAGACTATTTTTGAATCCGGCAGAATTTCTGTCCATAGGGAAGGATCATAGGGGTCTTGAGTACAGGTAGGAGAGTTATTCTGTAGCGCCGCAATTGTGATTTGGTTGTAGTTACGGAGTTGGTCCATAGGAATATTAAAGAGCACATTCCCAATTTCCCCCTCCTGGCGGTTGAGAGGAATACTGCCAACGCTAACACCATTAATTAGAACGGTAAGATTAGAGCGAGTGGCATAGAGGGCTGGAGAATGGCGAAAGCGAATCAAGGCTTTGACAGATTTGAGTTGCCAATCTCGGGGACGAGTAAACCCTAGCCGCGCCTCGTCATAGATGCCTCTTAAACTAAGACGAGACCCTACTACTGGGCTGCGATTGAATTCTAGGATGTACTGACCAGCAGGAGGAGCATCGATCTCAGGAGCTTTAGTTGGTGGGGAAGGTAAAGCAAAGGTCGGTTGAGATTTTTCCTTGAGTTCCTCGATGGTACTCTCCCGTAGGGTTTTGTTGGAATCGGTGGTACTGCCATCACTTTGGGCATACACTAAACCTGTGCTTAACCCAATGGAAATACTACAGCTGAGGAATAATAGCAGGACTAAAGAATATCTTTGGAACGAATGCCGACGATGATCTGCTTTAGTATCACACCTCACAGAAGTAGAGGCTTGATTAGCGCTAGAGTGACCATCTGATGGCTGTGACCTAGGAGTTTTTTTGGGTAGATGGGCAAAAGTCTTGCGAAAAAAGCGTTTCATCAGCAGAAGGAAGTTTTAACTCTGATTACAAATTAAATTGCCTCATGGGATGTTTAGGTATTCATACAAGGCTAGCGCTACCTAATCCGGAGCTAGCTAGTTAGATTCCCAGCGGTTGAATAAAAATCAGATACACCCTTGACTGATGAGAATTGGGGAACGGAATCCTTCTTATCCCAACCTTTGCGATCGGGAAGCTTCCGCAGTCTTTGAGTTAAATTTACCACAGGCTTCTAGGAGATTGTGGCTACCATAAAAGTTCAGTAAAGTGGGTTGACAAATTTAATTTTATATGCATTAAGGAAAATCCCTGGATTGGTATCGGGTTTCTAAATGAATTGTAAACAGCGATTACAGTTTTTTCCATTGCCAAAAATCTCTATATAGCTCTTGCCTCTTGCCTGTGGCTTCTTGGCTCTTGCCTCTTGCCTGAGGGATTATGTTTACAACTCAAATACAAATGCGAGAATTTTTGATGCCATATTCCCGACTCCCGACTCCCGACTCCCGACTTCCTACTCCCGACTCCCGACTCCCGACTCCCGACTCCCGACTCCCGACTCCCTGTTACCTTTGCTATTGTGATCCAGATCACACCAATCGGTTGAAAAAATCACTAAGGTGGGTGAGCTAAGTCGGTGCAGTGAAATTATTGTGGACTGTAGTATATTCACATCAACTTTAAAGAAGTTTTAGATAACTGCTGGAGGAAATAGGTAATTATGAGTAGTCAACAGATTCGCTTCGCCACTATCACCGTTATTGATATCGCTCTGTTGTTTACAGCCCCCCTGTTAGTACAATTCATTTCACGGATGCCCTGAAAGTGTTTCAAGGGAGCTAAGGCCGTTGGCCACGCTTTGCGAACAGACCAGGGTTAAGAAAATTTAAGGTACCTTGATAAATGAGGAAATAAGTAATTATGACTAATCAACAAATTCGCTTCGCCACTATCACTGTTATTGATATCGCTCTGTTGTTTACAGCCCCCCTGTTGGTACAATTTATTTCTCGCATGCCCTGAAGGTGTTTGAAGGGAGTAGGGAGTAGGGAGTAGGGAGTAGGGAAGAAAAATTATCAAAATTTCGACACGGATTGCTTTAAATATAATATAAAGCGCTATTTTCGATAACAATTGTTGTAAACTGAAAGTTGTTGTTAAATTCAGCAATAAAGCAGTGGCAAGAGGATCGACTTTCCAGAGGGTGCTGACAACGCTAGGGCTACCTGCATAGAGAAAACCGCTAGGCAAACCAATATATTCATCTAAACCACTAGGTAAGCTAGAATCTTCTTCTTCGTTACTGGAAAGGGTCATCCCAGTTTCACAGGCAGAAAAGCCGACAATACGACATTGATTGAGATCAAGTTTAAAAATTTTGTACAAGGTTAGGTCTGCATCTGCTAGAAGTAGGGCTGATTCTAGGGGAGATTTAGGCTCGAACTTGCCATGACAAGAAAAGTGGACACAGTGAGCAGAGTGGAGTTGCTTGATATTTTGATTTAGTTTGGCTTCGGTTGCCTCTGCTTCAGCAAGAACTATACTGTGCTTGGGGTCAAAGTATTGTCGGATTTTATCAACTTCTAGTTTCGAGCCAGGCAAGGGTTTTGCTTCAGGTCTAGTTGGGTTTTGGATAGCAAATAAGTTATTGAAGTCGGGGCGATGTTGTTGTTTTGTTAGTTTCAGTAACTGGCTACTAGGGGCATAACTTACTCCTCTTTCAAAGCGATCGATAAGTAAATTATCCTTTGATAAAGGTAAAGCATGGAGTGGAAACAGATGCAGGAAACGATGGGGCACTAGAATTAAGCGATCGCATTTACCCCCAACGTTCTCAAATACTCGATCAATCTCAGAAATAATGTTATCAATATCTAATATTGTAGCGAGTTCCGCGAGACGAGTGGATAGATTGGTTATCCATTGATTTTTTTGGTTGCGGTAGGCATTGGTATAGTCTTTATCCCACTCTTCCAACCTTTCCAGCTTTTCAGCAGAGGATGACACAACTATGGGCTGCTGACTGTGACTGGTGACAATAAAGGTAAGAATTTTATCCCTGGTAACATACCACTCAATGATAGCGGTGCCTTGATCAATCAGGCTCTGAATATCCCTAAAGGGAATAGTTTCCACGGTTTGAGTTAGACTGAAACTGGAGTCATAGTTATCATTGATTTGCTTTAGTACCTGATCTAGCTGCTGTCGCGACTGCTGTAATTCTTGCTGTAGTCGTTTCCGTGACTCCTCTAAAGATTGTCGTTGCTGTTGTTGTTTGTCATCGCTATTTCCTGATAGTTTATCAAAAACTACTTGTAACTGTTTTTCCAATGATGGAATGTTTCGACGTAGTTGATTTAACTCGGTGATTATCCCTTGGGGAACATTACCTTTTGGATAAAGGTCGCGGTTGGTGAGCAGTTGCACTAGGTCCCGGGCTTTGCTGCGCTCGACTGTTTCGATGGCTTTATCCTTCTGTTCTATATTGATATAGGCTTGCACTAGTTTGTGATAAACTTCTATAGCGTCAGCCATAATCTGTTGACGATTTTGATCATTAATTGCCCAACTGCGACTGATTTCGACTGCGGTGATTCCTTGTTGGTAGGCATCGATGGCGGTTTGCCAGTTACCTTCGCCAAAGTGAAGGTGGCCTAAGTTGCGGGAAGTTCGGAGACAGTTAATCGGATCTGCTTCTGGGGTGTAAACTTCCAATGCTCCTTGGTATGCTTCAATAGCAAGTTTCAGATTCTCTTGCTTATCACCACGAATTCTCTGGCTATAGGCATTGCCCAAGTTGTTTTGAGTCCCTGCCCAATCAATGGGGAAGTCTGATTTGGTGCAAACTGACAATGCTAGTTGGAATGCTTCAATCGATTTTTCGAGATTCTCTTGCCTACTACCACAGATTCGGCCACGATAGGCATTTCCCAGGTTGTTTTGAGTATCTGCCCAATCTTGGGGGAAGTCTGATTTGGTGCGAACTTTTAATGCTAGTCGGAATGCTTTAATAGCTCTTTCGAGATTCAATGCCCTGTGGCCACGGATTCGGTCACGGTAGGCAATGCCCAGGTTGTTTTGAGTCGTTGCCCAGTGGATGGGGAAGTCTTTTTGGGTACGAACTTTCAATGCTAGTTGAAATGCTTTAATCGCTTTTTCTAGATTGTCAGCCCTGTCGCCATGGATTATGTAAAGGTAGGCAGTACCCCGGTTGTTTTGAGTCATTGCCCAGTGGATGGGGAAGTTTTCTTTGGTGTAAACTGACAAAGCTCTTCGGAATGCTTTAATAGCTTTTTCGACATTCTCAGACCTGTCGTGGTGAATTCTTTGACAGTAGGCTATACCCAGGTTGTTTTGAGTCATTGCCCAGTGGATGGGGCAGTCTTCTTCGGTGCGAACTTCCAATGCTACTTCGTATGCTTTAATCGCTTTTTCGAGATTCAATGCCCTGTTGTCACGGATTCTGTTAATGTAGGCATTGCCCAGGTTGTTTTGAGTCCCTGCCCAACTTTCCCGGTTACTCTCACGAGTAAAGACGTTTAGTACCTGTTCGTAACCAGCAATGGCGATTTCTATATTATTAGCTTTATTCCCCAGGGGAAACTGCTGGATGAGGTCGCTGAAATACCAGATATTATTAGCAATGTCTTGTGCTAGTTCTGGTTCCACTTCTGAGAATTTAGCACTTGTCCACCTTTGCAGAATATCTATAAAGTTATCATCGAGTTTGTCTAGGTTTGCTTCCAAAAGTGGGTACACGACTTTGGGGTCGCCATTGCTGTTACCAGTTGCTTGCAATATCTGTTTAAATAATTTCAGATAGTCTTGGGATGAGGGATTAGTTGAGGTAGGGGTTTCTGATATTACGGCTAAAATATCACTCCTAAGATGGAGTAAAACATCAGCGCTATTTTGGTCGCCATTTGCTGCTAGTTGTTCTGCTACTTGTGCCATTACCTGCAATAACTCTGCATCCACTAACTCGCGGTTGCTCTCAATAATTTGGACTTCTTCACCGCTGGAACAAGTTAGCAGTTGCTTGATCAGGTTGACGTATGCTTGTAGTCTTTGTTTGTCCATTTCCTACTCCCTACTCTCTGCTCCTAGTAAGTACTTCACCCAATTAATAATTTCTTTAACTATAGCGCTTTCTAGTAAAATCTAAATTTTCGGTGTTGCTGAATCTTCAAATGAATAGAAGTAGAGTGGGCAGGATGCCCGCAGGAAAATAAGCATGAAACTGGCAAGATGCCAGTTCCACGCAAGATGCCCATTCTACAAAACTCTTAAAATCATTCCATTATTAAGCAAAGCCAAATTTTATTCCCTACTCCCTACTCCCTACTCCCTACTCCCTTTGCTATTAATAACAATAAAAAAAATTCGGTCAAGTTCTGGTTAACCCCAAGTCTTGACCGAATTCTAAAGTGTACACAAAAACGAGTACACAATAGGTCAACTCAATGAAATCAATTCTGATGACTAAAAACATTCCACCAGAGTTAGTCAGCAATTGCTCGAAAGCAACCACATTCTAAACTCCGATTTATGCTATTCCATACTACTTCATCCCACTTCATAAAACAACCTTAAATCTTGATGGTGGCCAGGGCGTCAAAGCCCTGGCAAATTCCTATCCTAGTCTAGGTAAAAATATCCGACCAAAGTGGTCATCACCTCACCAGGCTTTTCAGTGGGCTCGGGAGTGCTCCACTCATAGGGATATGCATACTTAAGGGAATACAGGGCATTAATTGTATCGCGAACCTGTTGAGGAGTTCCGATCAACAAGAGCTTGGATTTCTTAGGTTGGCGACCTTGGTTGTCTGGGGTGGGGGGAATGTTTTCAGTCATGATAATCTTTCCTCTTAAGTGCTTATATTATTAATATATAAATAAATTAATTAAAATGTCAAGGGGTTTGGGATTTTTTTTTTATTACGAAATATGGCCAATAGTAGAATGTGGAAAGTGTGGAGAGTATGGCAAAAAGTAAGAGGTAATAGTATTAAAACAAAGCTGATAATTTTCTGGTGTTGTTATCATCAGCTTTTGGGTTGTAGCGTTTCTAGGATTTATGAGGTCAAAGTCCCCCTTGATAAGGGGGACCAACGGGGGATCCCTTTCTAGGATTTATGAGGTCAAAGTCCCCCTTGATAATAGGGACTTAGGGGGATCCCTTTGTACCTCATGGCATAGAGAATTGCTATATTTGGTTTATAATGTAAACTATCAGCTATCAGCCTTCAGCTGAAGGCTTACTTAATTCGAGTTATTATTGGTAATCAAAAAATTAGCTTCCTATCTTTTATGGCAACAAAAGACAGAAAGCTGAAATAGGGATAGCATTTTTAGTTAAGATGTAAACAAGGGAACAGGGAAAAGTTGAGGGCATCATAGGATGGGATGAATGCGATTGACCTAAGGTCACGCGGGGCGCGTTCGCATTTTGACCTTGAGGCGATCCCATGGTGAGATGAACAGGATTGGCCTAAGGCCACGCTACGCGAATGCAATAAAAATCTCCTCATCTCCCCATCTCCCCATCTCCCCATCTCCCCACACTCTCTTCTCGAGGGGAATCATGAAATAGTCGTAATTGCCCGACCAATATTAATTTGCAGGCCATAGCAACCCACTGGGCAAAAGCAGCTTCAGGATGAGCAGCTTAAACTCTTCAATAGTCAAGTCTTTAACTTGCATGGTCTTTCCCATCACATAGTTACTCTATATTATAGCATTTTTTAGAGGAGATTGTCTTTCAGCAGTTTCTGGAATTGGACACAATTGGCTACCCAAAGTAAGCCGGTGTTTTTAATCCCTGCACTGCCTAACTTTTTCTGCACCGTAGGGACTCACCATCCCAAGGGATTTTCTAAGAGATCCGTGCCGACGTAAACTGAGTCGTTAGCGCTGCATCTGTTAACTATAAGTATGATCAACGCTATAAATCGGCTTTAATGGATTTACCAAACTAGTAAATTAACGTTGCACACTATTGAATTTATACTAATTATTTGATAATGTAATTTGTAAATTACTGTTTGTTTTACCCTTTAACTGAAGTTAATTAAACCCTACATAAACAACTGTAAAAAAAAACAATTAGTTTTTTTCTAAAAAACCTAATTTGACCTAAAATTTAAATTATAACAAAAATTAAATAAAGCAATTTGTGTGATTTTTGATAAAGTAATTATAAGAGCCGACATAAATCAACTAAATTACCTAAACTCTCAACCGTACACTGTCAACGGTCAACAAATAGCAACTGAATCGAATCTATGAATAGCCCTTTCCTCAATCACCTCCATAGCCCAAAGCGCCCGGTTATCGTATTTGATGGGGCAACTGGAACATCTCTCCAAACCCAAAACCTTACCGCTGAAGACTTTGGTGGACCTGAGTACGAGGGATGTAATGAGTACCTTGTCCATACTAAACCAGAAGCAGTGGAAAAGGTGCATCGGGGCTTCCTGGAGGTGGGAGCAGATGTGATTGAAACGGATACCTTTGGGGGTACCTCGATTGTACTGGCAGAATATGATCTAGCTGACCAAGCCTATTACCTAAATAAAGCTGCTGCGGAACTAGGGAAACGGATGGCAGCGGAATACTCTACTCCAGAAAAACCTAGGTTTGTGGCAGGGTCCATGGGTCCTGGTACTAAACTCCCTACCCTGGGACATATTGATTTTGATACCTTGAAGAACGCCTATGTGGAACAAGCCTTAGGGTTGTATGATGGCGGTTCTGATTTGCTGATTGTGGAAACCTGTCAGGATGTGCTGCAAATTAAGGCAGCGCTGAATGCCATAGAAGAGGTATTTGAAAAAAAAGGGGCAAGACTCCCACTGATGGTATCGATCACTATGGAAGTGATGGGTACTATGCTGGTGGGGTCAGAAATTAATGCGGCGCTAACGATTCTAGAGCCTTACCCGATTGATATCCTTGGTCTTAACTGTGCCACTGGGCCAGAGCAAATGAAGGAACATATCAAATACTTGTCTGAGTGTTCCCCATTTGTGGTTTCTTGTATCCCTAATGCTGGATTACCGGAAAATGTCGGAGGGCATGCTCACTACAGGCTTACTCCCATGGAACTGCGGATGGCACTGATGCATTTTGTAGAGGATTTGGGAGTACAAGTTATTGGTGGCTGTTGCGGTACTAGGCCAGCTCATATTCAACAGTTAGCGGAGCTTTCCAAAACCCTGACCCCGAAGGAGCGACATCCTAAGCATGAACCGTCAGCAGCATCGATTTACAGCTCCCAACCTTATGAGCAAGATAATTCTTTCCTAATTGTTGGTGAACGCCTCAATGCTAGTGGTTCTAAAAAGTGCCGCACCATGCTCAACGCAGAAGATTGGGATGGATTGGTATCTTTGGCTAAATCCCAAATTAGGGAAGGGGCTAACGTCCTAGATGTTAACGTGGACTATGTGGGACGGGATGGAGTTCGGGATATGAACGAATTGGCCTCCCGTTTAGTCACAAATTCCACCTTACCCCTGATGCTGGACTCTACGGAATGGGAAAAGATGGAGGCTGGCTTAAAGGTAGTTGGGGGTAAGTGTATCCTGAACTCCACTAACTACGAAGATGGGGAACCTAGGTTCTATAAGGTACTGGAGTTAGCTAAAATCTATGGCGCGGGAGTGGTAATTGGTACTATCGATGAAGATGGTATGGCGCGGACAGCGGATAAGAAGTTTGAAATTGCTAAACGTGCTTATAACGATGCGATCGCATATGGTATCCCAGCTCATGAACTCTTCTTTGATACGCTAGCGCTACCAATTTCCACAGGAATTGAGGAAGACCGGGAAAACGGCAAAGGGACAATCGAATCCATTCGTCGGATTCGGGAAGAATTGCCTGGGTGTCATGTTATGCTTGGGGTTTCTAATATTTCCTTTGGACTAAACCCAGCAGCTCGAATTGTGCTTAATTCCATGTTCTTGCACGAAGCAATGCAAGCAGGGATGGATGCAGCAATTGTTAGTGCTAGTAAGATTTTGCCCTTAGCCAAGATTGAGCCAGAGCATCAAGAGGTTTGTCGAAAACTGATTTATGATCAGCGGCAGTTTGATGGGGATGTGTGTACCTATGACCCCTTGGCCGAGCTGACTACCCTGTTTGAAGGCAAAACTACAAAACGCGATCGCTCCCAGGATGAAAACCTATCGGTAGAAGAGCGGCTCAAGCGTCATATTATTGATGGGGAACGGATTGGTTTAGAAGAACAACTGGAGAAAGCCCGAGAAAAATATCCTCCCCTGGAGATTATCAATACCTTTTTGCTCGACGGTATGAAAGTGGTAGGAGAACTATTTGGTTCCGGGCAAATGCAGCTGCCGTTTGTATTACAATCTGCTCAAACCATGAAGGCAGCAGTGGCCTATTTAGAGCCATATATGGAAAAATCTGAAGCAGGGAAGAATGCTAAAGGTACCTTTGTAATTGCTACGGTGAAAGGAGATGTTCACGATATTGGCAAGAATTTAGTAGATATCATCTTGTCCAACAATGGCTACGAGGTGATTAACTTGGGGATTAAACAGCCAGTGGAAAATATTATTGATGCTTATGAAAAGCACAATGCTGACTGTATTGCCATGAGTGGGCTACTGGTGAAGTCTACCGCTTTTATGAAGGATAATCTGGCAACCTTTAATGAGCGGGGAATTACGGTACCAGTTATTCTAGGGGGTGCTGCCCTAACACCAAAATTTGTCCATAAGGACTGCCAGAATACCTACAACGGTCAGGTGGTTTATGGTAAAGATGCCTTTTCTGACCTCCATTTCATGGATAAATTAATGCCAGCAAAATCAGCTGGTAACTGGGATGATATTAAAGGCTTTATCGATGAGCTAGAGAATGGTGTAGCGGTTGAAGCTTCTTCCGAGTTGAAAGTTGACAAGTTACAGGAGAATGGTTCACAAAACAACCTGCAACCATCTAACCTTCAACCTTCAACTCCCCCTTCAACTCCCCCAGATACTAATCGTTCGGAAGGGGTAACCTTGGATATTGAGCGTCCAACACCGCCATTCTGGGGAACCAAGATACTCCAGCCAGAAGATATTTCCTTCGAGGAAGTCTTTTGGTATCTGGATTTGCAGGCGTTGATTGCTGGACAATGGCAGTTTCGGAAGCCAAAGGACCAGTCGAGGGAAGAGTATAATCAGTTTTTGAAGGAAAAGGTTGACCCAATTCTGGCGAAATGGAAGGAAAAAACTCTTGCTGAGAACTTGTTACATCCCCAGGTAGTCTATGGATATTTTCCTTGTTTAGCTGAGGGGAATTCCTTGATAATTTATGATGCCCAAGGGATGAATCCTGAAGGCGCTAAAGACTCGAAGGAATTGCAAGAGGTGGCACGATTTGAGTTTCCTCGGCAACGGTCTGGTAAGCGTTTGTGTATAGCGGATTTCTTTTTACCGAAGGAGTTGGCAGAAGCAGGTCAATTCGATGTGTTCCCAATGCAGGCGGTAACTGTAGGTGATATTGCCACAGAGTACGCTAAGAAATTATTTGATGGTGATCAATATACCGATTATTTGTATTACCACGGATTGGCGGTACAAATCGCTGAAGCCTTGGCGGAGTGGAGTCATGCTCGGATTCGTCGGGAGTTAGGGTTCGCAGATCGAGAACCCGATAGCATTCGGGATGTGTTGGCTCAGCGCTATCAGGGTTCACGGTATAGTTTTGGCTATCCCGCTTGTCCAAATCTCCAGGATCAGTACAAGCAGTTGGATTTGTTGGAATGCGATCGCATTAAGTTATACATGGATGAGAGTGAGCAATTGTATCCAGAGCAATCTACGACAGCAATTGTAGCTTATCACCCCATCGCTAGATATTTTACTGCTTGATGGCTGGCGTTGCTGATTATGGGTATGGTTTTGCCCCCCTAGCCCCCCAAGTTTGGGGGGAACAAGACTTTCAAAGTCCCCCAAACTTGGGGGATTTAGGGGGCTTGACCAAAACCAGATGATTGGACATTCATTCCTTGATTCAGCAACGCTTGATGGCTTAGGTTTTTGAAATTTGAGTAAGCTAGCAAGATTTCAGTTGATTAACACTGGAATCTTGCATCATTTTTATTAATCTTAGGGTGGGCAGTGTTCATCAAGGTGCAAAGCCCAGCTTGGTGAAGCTGTATCAAGCATTGCCCACCCTACATAAACTGGTAACAGACTCGGAACAATGTCCACCGATTGAATATTTACTCTTTATAATATATAATTATAAATTAGGTAAAACAACAAAATGAAAAGTCATCGAACGTCGATGATCATAACTTTTGGTAAAGTGGGATGAGTGGTCAAGATAAAAGTCATAGGATAGAGATAATTGTCGCTGTAATTGGCCTGGTTGGTCTACTGGGGGCAGCTGTGATCCAGAATTGGCATAATTTGTTTCCTCCGGTGATCATCAAGAGTCAAAATTTTGGCCCAGAAGAAATATATTGTAATGGCAGTGGCCAAGTATGCAGTAACCGCTTCGCAATAGACGTAACAACGCGGGGTGTCTTAAAAGTCCAGTATGTCGTCCCCCCTACTCATTGCGGCCCAATTAAAATCCATTTCTACCTTGACGGTAAGCCTGTTAGTTCTACAGGTACCCTTGGGTGGAGGGGCGCACCTGGCCAGTTCAGTAGCCTTCCCTT
>NZ_JAAHHX010000260.1:0-2591 GCF_010672065.1 Moorena sp. SIO4A1
CTCCTGCAATTAGGGTTAAAGGACAGCGATCTCCTATCGAAAGTGTATTCGTGATTTGAGTACTAGTCATGTATCTAGCTAAAAATAAACTTTATACTTTTAAGATGATATTGATGATATTAGTGATTTGGGTTGAGATACTTTGTTTTGTAACGTAGATGATTTTGATGACTACTGATGAGTACTTTCCTTGGCTTTATCTTGTATTAATCTGTTTGCTTTAGCTAAATCTTCAGGCGTATTAATTTCTAACACGGCCTTTTGGGTCAGGCAAACCCGAATCTGAAACCCATGCTCCAACACCCGCAACTGTTCTAAAGCTTCACACTGTTCAAACGGGGTTGCTGACAATTGGGCGTATTGCGCTAAAAACCTCCGATCAAAGGCATAGAGTCCTAAGTGATGATACACCGGAAGACTTTTACCATGATTACGTAAGTAAGGAATCTGGGAGCGAGAGAAGTAAAGTGCATGACTATGCTGGTCGCAGAGTACCTTAACTGTATGGGGATCGGAATAACCTGACTCAAAGTTCAAAGGACAAGCTAAAGTAGTCATTTCAGGAGAATCCCCTTTGAGATAGGGACTTACCAATTGAGTTAGCATCTGAGGAGTTACAAAAGGTTGGTCTCCCTGAACATTCGCAACTGCTACCATCTCTGGATAGCGCTCTGCGACCTCTGCCACCCGATCCGTACCAGTCTCATGGTCAGAGCGAGTCATTTCCACTACACCACCAAACTGCTGCACGCAGTCTACAATGCGCTGATCATCGGTGGCCACCACCACCTTGCCAAAGTCAGGACAACACTTCGCCGCTTCATATACTCGCTGTACCATAGGCTTATCGCCAATCTTAACTAAGGGCTTACCCGGAAAGCGCTGTGACCCATACCGGGCAGGAATTACCGCAAGAATTTTCATTATACTAACCCACTTCGCAACACATCATGGAGACGTAACAGCCCTAAACAAACATGATTAGAATCAACCACTGGCAAGACTGAAATTTGTGATACTCGGTTTTCCATGATTTGGAAAGCCTCATAGGCGAGAATGTCCGGGGTTACCGTCACAGGGTCAGTGGTCATAATTTGACCTGCCTTTAATTTACTCAGATCAGCTGATGATATCTTTTGTACCCAACGACGCAAATCACCGTCGGTAATTAACCCCAGTAAACATCCTTTGTCATCCACAATATTTACAGCACCAGCACCACCATTGGTAATTGCACTTACAATCTCTAGCCAGGAAGCCTCCAGCCCTAATGCCTGGTTATTTGCCTTCTGCTGCATTAAATCAGCAACCTTCAGCGTCAACCGTTTGCCCAACCGACCTGCCGGATGGTTAAAGGCAAAGGCTTCGGGAGTTACCCCTTTGATATGAGTCAGAGTCATGGCCAGCGCATCGCCAATGGCCAATGCCACAGTCGTACTTGCGGTTGGAGCTAAGTTTAAAGGACAGGCTTCGCGATCGACACCGGCATTGAGAACCACATCAGCCTGCTGAGCCAGGGTGGACTCGAGATTACCGACAATGGTAATAATCGGCACCTGACGATACTTTAGATGGGGCAAAATCTCGATCAATTCGTCAGTCTCACCC
The DNA here is from genome assembly GCF_010672065.1 of Moorena sp. SIO4A1. NCBI lineage: Bacteria > Bacillati > Cyanobacteriota > Cyanophyceae > Coleofasciculales > Coleofasciculaceae > Moorena > Moorena sp. SIO4A1. The sequence continues at coordinate 1,609 of NZ_JAAHHX010000260.1, forward strand.
CCATTGCTGAGTAGGATGGCGATATCTGAGCCTGTCACAATACCGAGATCGCCATGGAGGGCATCACAGGCATGCAAGCAGATGGCCACAGTACCAATGCTGGTAAGGGTAGCGGCAATTTTTTGAGCCACAATGCCCGATTTGCCCACGCCCGTAATCACAACCTTACCCTGACATGTGGCTAACAGTTTCAAAGCTTTTTCCACCTGGTCGAATTGCAGGCGCTCTGCAGCTATGTTGATAGCTTTGGCTTCCAGTTTGAGAAGTTCAATGGTATGGTAAATGGAAGTTGACGGAATAGCCAAGGTGTTCATATACCTAACTTGAAAAGTTTCTTCGCAATATGGCAGAATTTATTCTTAATTAAGCTATATTTATTATGAATTTTGGGGGAATTTCCCTGAAGGATGTTTTGACGGACGTAGGCACGCAGCTGACTGAGTTGAATATCTCGCTGGGTGATGTACCCTGTTTCACGGGCTTCTTGAAAATATTGAAACCACAGTTCACCGTAGGGATGATTAGGATATTTCCAGGGTTGGGTTCTGAGGTTGGTATAATGGATTAACTTCGTGTCGTTGTCGTAGTAGTCAAAAACATTCCAGTGAGAGTCGAGTTGTCCTACTTTGAAGGGATGATGGGCTAAAAAAGCCGGAGCCATGCAGGAGAAATCGGTGTAGGTGTAAAGACCTTGGTCAATTTCATTGTAGTAGCTCTCCAAGTCAAAGCGAGCGCTCTCGCAATTGATCAACATTACACTCAAGCCCCAGAGATTATTGCTTTGATGATCGTAGGCTTCCCCTTTGGCCAGAAAATCGTAATCATTGAGTGGGGTATCAAAAAGTTCAGCAATATCAGCCAAACAAACTGTATCTGAGTCAATCCAGATGGCTTTTCCCTGATAATTACAAATTTGAGGGATTAGGAAGCGGTAGAGACTGAACTCAGTTATACTTTGATATTTGAGCTTAAGGGAGAGGGGA
>NZ_JAAHHX010000261.1:0-2589 GCF_010672065.1 Moorena sp. SIO4A1
TGACCTGGCTGAAGAAGATGATGAGCCGTTAGGACCCTTTGAGTACTAATAAAACTAGCGTTCAGCAATCAGCAATCAGGTATTAGTTATCAGTTATCAGCTAAAGGCTAGGGCGTGTCTTCTTGCCTCGGAGATCCCCCTAAATCCCCCTTAAAAAAGGGGGACTTTGAGTATGGCTCCCCCTTTTTTAAGGGGGGCTGGGGGGGATCATAATCTTGCGGAAAACTTTGAAAACACGCCCTAAAGGCTGAGGGCTGACGGCTGACCGCTAACCGCTGAGAGCTGAGAGCTGACCACTGACCGCTTTTGGCTTAATGCTTAGCCCCCTATGGTATCAAAACAGCGAGGAATTCGGTTCTGTGGATTGCCATAATAATCCAAAATTTCGTGAGTCCGTAGCACCATAGATTCCATCAGGGCAGTCATGTTCTTTTTCACCATTAATTGGTCTTCTGGTGAAACATAAGCTATGTCTGCTAACAAAACCTCGGTAATATCCTCATGGGCTCCATCGTCATTAATTTTGGCATGGAGCAAGATTGGTTGATAAAAGTCCGAAGGCAAATCTAAATCTTGACACCGCTGTTTGAATAACTGGTGGAACTCCTCACTGTGTTCTTCAAACATTAATAATGCTGCCTTGAAGCTAAGGGGATGCTGCTTCGCAAAAACTGCCAGACTTGAACAGACCGCAAAGGTCATGGGTAATGGCAGCATCCGTTGCAGTTGCTGACCAGAAATTCCCACACTCTTCAAGGATTTCTCGATCAAACGGTCATGGTGCAACTCAGACCCAAAGAATTCCCGGAGGAGTTTGCGAATCTTAGGTGATTCATAATTGGCTAAAGACGGAGCTAGCAAACTCGGACACAGATGAGTAACGTGATAGGATTCCAAACTATAACCAATCAACTGCTCTCTAGTAATCGTCCCATCTACCATCTTTACGGTGTAGGGAGACTCAGGAAAACGCATTTTCAGACGGTTTAGGAATCGGTATAACTCCCGATAGAATTGATGTCCAGTAACACCACCAGATGTCACGGATTTCTCCCGGTCTATTAGCATACCACGGCGGTCTAATTCTATTAGCAAGTCAGGAATTTGTTCTCGAATTCCTGGACACTCCTGACCCAATTCCTCTGGTGACATCCCCCCAAACTGCAACAGCTGGAACAGTTTATAAGTCTCCTCTTGCTTTTCAGGTTCTACTGTAATCGAACAGCCTTGGTTTTGATAACGAATTTCTACCCTGGTATCACTGAATTTTAAACATACTTGATTTTTAAATAGCGGCTGTTTCAATAAACTCTTAGTTAACGTCATAACTTCATTCCTAACTGAATCTAAATTGGGTGATAATGTCCTAGGTTTTAAAGAGTAGGGAGTAGGGAGTAGGGAGTAGGGAGTAGGAAAGGTGGAGAGGTGGGGAGTAGCGATCGCAAAAATTCCCACACTTCCCCCTCTCCCCACACTTCCCACACTTCCCCCTCTCCCCACCCTCCCCACACCTCCCGACTCCGGACTCCGGACTCCCGATTCCCGATTCCCGATTCCCTACTCCCTATTTCTAGAGAGCCGAAACTCGTCTGAGCAAATCACTAGTGCATGAATAGTAATTCCAAATCGCCCTGTAAAAATTGTTATACATTTCAATAAACAGGTAAATTTGATCGCCTAACCGTTGCCGAGTTTGTTGATCAACGTGGCCAATGTCTTGAAAGATGCGATGAATTAAGTTTTCTGATTCTCCAGTTATATTTCTGTTTACCAATTCTCGAATTGGGTCGATAAACCCAGACTCAACGTTAACCCGCTCACACGCAGCAAGGTAGGATGATAAATGATGGTATGCTTGACGTTTTAACACCCCTAAGGTACTCAATAAAACCAGTGGCTCGGAGTTTGCCCAATAGGCCAAAGCATTCCCAATTGCCACAGTTTCCGGTAGTGCGATCGCATCCTTTAAATCCTCATCGCTAATACCAATCCCATTCAACGCCTTCAACCAAAGCTGATCTTCCCCATATTCTTGACCATAGAGTTGGTTAATTAATTGTTGAACCTTGGTATAGTTTTGGGTTCCCAGCAATGGAAAGTCCCAATTCCACCGATGGCAAGACAAATGGTAATGCTCTATCCCAAAGCCATACAAAACAGTGTTCGGTAGCTCAGATTCACTAGAGGTTATTGGTTTCCAAAACAGGTTTCCTTCAACAGTAGTTTGGAGTAAGTCATTGGTAAAATCCTCCAACTCCAGCAGAGTATCGATACCAGAATGAACTTTAAACGGAGTAGCATCATCCAGTAACGCCTGATCTTCCAATCCTTTCAAAATTGATTGAATTACCTCCGGGTTATCAGGAGCAAAAAGCTCTTGAAGCTCCTCAATACTCCTAGTACCATCCATCATTACAAACAGTGTTTGTAACGTTTCTGCTGACAAACCGCTAGTCTCGAAACCAAAATATTGACCATCCCGATAAAAAACAATCTGATCGGGATAGATATTAACGTTACAGGCTAATTTAGGGTACTTTACTGTAAGACTTTGCTGAGATTTAAGACACAGCCTTCTGGGTGTCGGGT
>NZ_JAAHHX010000262.1:0-2588 GCF_010672065.1 Moorena sp. SIO4A1
TTCCCATTATCCATTACCCATTACCTATTATCTTTTACTATAAAGTAGTCATATTCTGAGATCTTGCACCATTGTCATTAATCGTAGGGTGGGCAGTGCCTACCAACGCGCTTTGCAAGCTTCATTATCTGTCTGGTGCACTGCCCACCCTACATGAACCAAGCTTCTTGATAATAGTGCAAGATGTGAGATATTCGTAGTTATCATGTGAATAGACAATATGAATCAAAATTAGTGTGTAGGAATACAGCAATGTTTCCTACACACTATCTATGTTTACCCCTATCAATAATGGCTATAGGACTTATATCAAGTCTGGTTGAATACCCATAATTAAGGAACCCGGGAAGTGTGGGGAGATGGGGAGATGGGGAGATGGGGGAGATTTTTATTAAGGGTAATTATCCTGACATGATATTACCCAGATGAAAGGAAAAATCAAGGTATTAGCCAATAGTAAACCGGTAACTTCAGATTTACAGATGCTGACATCTCTAGATTCAGGCCAAATCAAACAGCAACACCTCTGCTTGCTCTTGACCCACTAACATCACAGATTCCGCTTGAGAAATAGCAGCACCATCACCAGCTTGTAGCAAGTAATTATCTAACTTGACCTGACCTCTTGCTACTTGTACCCAAATATGACGATCTTGATTAGCCTGGTACATTACTGATGCACCAGCATCCAGGTTCGTGCCATAGACATTAACATCTTGATGAATGCTCACAGAACCATCTCGTCCGTCCTGTGAAGCAACTAGTTTTAATTGATTCTGCTTTTCGTCTGGTGCAAAAAATTTCTGCTCGTAGCTTGGTGTTAATCCAGTTTGATTCGGTAAAATCCAGATTTGCAGAAAATGGGCGATGTCAGTGCCTGAATAATTATACTCGCTGTGGGCAATACCTTTTCCTGCACTCATCCGTTGCACTTCACCAGGACGAATAACTGTGGTATTGCCAAGGGTATCTTTGTGCTCAAGGGCTCCTTCTAGGACATAGGAAATAATTTCCATATCTCTATGGGAGTGAATTCCAAATCCAGTTCCACCTTCAATCCGGTCTTGATTAATTACCCGCAGTTTGCCAAATCCCATATGAGCGGGATCGTAATAGTTAGCAAAGGAAAAGGTGTGGTAAGAATCGAGCCAACCGTAATTAGCATGTCCTCTTTCAGAGGATTTACGAATTTTGATTATTTTTTGATTGTTTGTGGTTACAGTCATTTGGTTTTCCTCCAAATGTTTGATTAGTTATTGGTAAATTAGTATTCATTTAAATTTCATGGTTATGACAGTTATGGAGTAGGGAGTAGGGAGTAGGGAGTAGGGAGTAGGGGTAACAAAATTGAATCTACTTGATAAGTATGGAAAACGCTATAATTTGTAATTAGTGATTGGTGATTACAGGATTTTTCATAACTATGAGGTAAAGAGATTATCGCTGTTCCCTGCCCTCTATTTCCTGCTCCCTGCTCCCTGCTCCCTGTTCCCTGCTCCCTACTCCCTACCAAATTGAAAACCGCTATACTAGACTTGGAATGATTCTCCAAAGCTCTCGCCATAGTAAACTTGTTCGATATCAAACCGTCCACCATAGAGTTTAAAGGGTTCACCGGCGTATCCCATGGGGAGTAAACAACACACATCTACTTCCGCAGGAATGTTAAATGCTTCTTTAACTTGAGCAGACACAAATCCTTCCATTGGACAGGTATCAACTCCAAAGCTTTTTGCCACAATCATTAAATGAGCAACGGCTAACATAGTGTGACGATTTGTCCAGGTTTCGGGGGATTGAAAGGAGACATGATACTCAAACATTTGAGGAATTGAGCTACGCATAAAATCTGCATAAGCATCATTGACTCCACCAACATTTTTACCAAGTTGAATCACCGATTCAATGTAATCGGTTTGAGTAACTCGGCGATCGCCACAACAAATTAATACAACTGGAGCTTCTGTTACTTGACGCTGATCAAAGGCACAGGCTCTTAACTTTTCTTTATTAGCTTGCTCTTGTAGGACTATAAAGCGCCACGGTTGTAAATTAAAACCGGAGGGCGATCGCACTCCTAAGCGAAAAATTTCTGTTAAGATTTCTTTGGGAATTGGATCAGGACGAAATGAACGGGCAGCACGACGCTGTTCTATTGCTTCTTTTAATCCGATTGAGGGGTAAAATTCTGTGGTCATAAGTTATTTGAAGGTTTACGGTTTATAGGTTGAAGGTTTACAGGTTGAACGTTTACGGTTGACAGGTTGACAGGTTGAAGGTTGACAGGTTGAAAGTTTACGGTTGACAGGTTGACAGGTTGACAGGTTGAAGGTTGACAGGTTGAAAGTTTACGGTTGACGCCTAATATTAGGCAAAGAGTAATCTTAGTAAAGAGGCAATTTGACTAGATGTCAATGCCAAGCAAAACTTGGATAGATAGTGTTGAATAAATTAGCAATTTTGTCGCCGTTTAAAACTCTAGTTTTTCGATAAATAAATTTGAGTTTGATCAACCCCCTATTCCCGATTTCATATTTCCCTTACTAATTCTATAATTTGGTAACGCAGTTCATCATATAAATTACTTG
>NZ_JAAHHX010000263.1:0-2584 GCF_010672065.1 Moorena sp. SIO4A1
TCTCTTGTTGGAGTTGTTTTTTTTCAAAGCTAGTCAGTCTGATCATTAATTTTTTATCCTTCATTTTGCCTTAACACATGTAAATACGTTTGATATACTAATAATAGGTCGAAAAACAGGAGGTAGCAACAATGATAGCGTCATACCAGTACCGATTAAGACTAACCAAATCACAGAAGGCAGAGGTAGAAAAATGGTTATAATTGCTTCGTTATCAATAAAATTACCTACTTGCTGATAGATTTAACTGGTATGAGCAAAATCGTTGTTCTATTAACTCCTGCCCTTTAATCTGTCACCTGCCAGATCTAAGAAATAATCCCGACTATTTCTCTCAAAAGAAGACACTGCCTCAGTTAAAGAAAGATAGACCTTGGTATAAGGTGCTCCAATCTCAAGTTTTACAGGACTGTGTCAAAAGGGTTGATCTAGCATTTAAGCAATTTCTAAAAGGTGACAGTAACGGAAAAAAGAGCGGCAAACCCAGGTTTAAAGGAAAAAATAGGTACAAGTCATTTACCTTTCCATCACTCTCTAAGAATCCCATAAACGGCAATATCTTAACCCTTCCAAAATTGGGAAAAGTGAAGATGGTTTATCATCGGCCTATTCCAAAAGGGTTCAAGATAAAGACCGCTACCATAACTCGAAAGGCTGATGGGTATTACGTTACACTATCGATTAAAGATGACTCTGTTCCAGGTACTATCCCAGTAGATAACGTCTCTAATCCTGTTGGCATAGATATGGGTCTAAAATCCTTCTTGGTCAAGTCCGATGGAACAGAGGTGCAAATACCTCAATACTACCGGAAAGCTCAGAAACGACTTAAGAAAATTCAGAAAGCTGTCACCCGATCTAAAAAAGGTAGTAAGAACAGGAAAAAGGCTGTCACTAAATTAGGGAAAGCTCACAAGAAGGTAGCCGACACCAGGAAAGATTTTCACTTTAAAACAGCTAAAAACTTACTGGACGATCATGATCTAGTAGCCCACGAAAAGTTAAATATTAAAGGTTTGGCTAAAACTAAATTGGCCAAATCTGTTCTTGATGCTGGGTGGGGTCAATTTCTGTCAATATTATCAAACAAAGCTGAGAATGCTGGTTTGGTTACAGTTGCAGTAAATCCCCGCAACACTAGCCAAAACTGTTCTAATTGCGGCAAAAAAGTTCCCAAAAAACTAAAAGACCGTATTCATTCTTGTCCTCACTGTGGTTATGTGGCGGATAGGGATTTAAATGCGGCAATTAATATATTAAACTTGGCGGTGGGGCGTCCCGTCAGAAGTAAAGCTTCCCGTTCGCGTAGCGTGGCCAAAGGCCTTGTAACCGTTCGCGTAGCGTCGGCTTCGCCGATACCATTGGGTGGTGTTGGGAAGAAGCCCGCGTTGTCCCGTTAGGGCAACGTCGGGAGTACGTCACGCAAAGACTTTGATTATTCCAGCAGTTGGGGAACATGTATTATCGGCGGTTTGGTAAAACTAATCTCCAGCTTTCAGTATTTTCTTGCGGCACCATGCGTTGCTTAGCATCTGAGTCAAATGCTCAGAAGACGGTGCAACAGGCAATCGATCAAGGAATTAATCACCTGGAAACTGCCAGGGGTTACGGCAAGAGTGAAGAGTACCTTGGTAACATCCTGAAAGCTGGATTATCAGTACCACGAGACCAGCTATATATAACCACCAAGATTCCACCAACCCCTGATGCTGATTTGATGAGTCAGTGGATTAATGATTCCTTAGAACGTCTACAGCTCGAGTATGTCGATTGTTTAGCAATTCATGGGATTAACACTGAAGAGCATCTGTCCTGGGTAAAGTCTGACAGTGGCTGTATGGCAGCTGTCCAAAAAGCCGTAGCCCAAGGACGTATAAGCCACGTTGGTTTCTCAACCCACGGTTCAATAGAAGTGATTCTAGGGGCAATTCAAACAGATTTTTTTGAATTCATCAACCTGCATTACTATTACTTCTTTCAACGCAATGCTGCAGCGATTGAATTGGCTGATCAGAAGGATATGGGTATATTCATCATATCTCCTGCTGATAAAGGAGGCAAACTCTACACCCCACCACCAAAGTTAGAGAAACTGTGCCATCCCTTCTCGCCACTGGAACTGAACTATCGGTTTTTATTAAGCGATCGTCGCATTACCACCCTTAGTATTGGACCGGCTAACCCAGATCAGGTGACCCTGCCTTTAAGTGTGGCTAACCGAGACGAGTCTTTGAGCCCAATGGAAGTGGCAGCATTCTCTCGTTTAGAAACCCACTTGAACAATGCTCTAGGAACTGACCGCTGTAGTCAATGCTACGCTTGTCTACCTTGCCCAGAAACCATTAACATTCCAGAAGTCTTGCGGCTGCGCAATCTTGCTTTGGCTTACGACATGACCGAGTTTGGTCAATATCGCTATCAAATGTTTGAAAATGCTGGTCATTGGTTTAGGGGGGTCAAGGGAAACCGTTGTACCCAGTGTGGTGAGTGTCTTCCCCGTTGCCCCGAACAACTGGATATTCCTTCCTTACTCTCTGATACCCACCAGCGTCTTAATGGTTCTCCTAGGCGTCGTCTTTGGGGA
>NZ_JAAHHX010000264.1:0-2581 GCF_010672065.1 Moorena sp. SIO4A1
TCCGATTCCCCACTCCCGTCTTTAAACAGAAAACCCCAACTAGGTGCCACGCTTTGTAGTAGGTTCCTAGCTGGGGTTTCTCAGAAGGAATCACATTTTTCAAAAAAAGTCTTACAAGGGCAAGAGGTCGGTGGCGTGCCAGGTAGAAGACCCGGTCGTAGCCAGGGTTTCCCGTCAATTAAGACGTGCTAATCGACCGCCCATCGCCGATAAAAAAGACTTTTGACATAACGGAGAAAGATGTTTTGCGTTTGCTACAAAATACTACGCCAAAAATCGACGCCACAACTCCTGACGCACACCAAGCTTCCCTATCTGAATCGACTTGTTCACAAGAAAACTCAATCGTGGAAATTCTACAACAGAATGTCCGCCTTTTACCTTTTTTTCCTCCTCGTATGACAACTTTATTAGGAGGTCGGTTTCTTGGCTTGGTCTGGTTTCTAGATCGTTGATCTGGATCAAATATTTCATGTACATCAAATCAGCTTAGTGTAATCTGTGATCTGTAACAATAGTCAAATATCAGAGGAAGATAAGTCAAGGTTTTTTTTACGTTTTTTGAGAATTTTATGGAAAATTGGTAATCACTTTTTTTATTTTTTTTCTTAAATTTTAAGCAAAGTATTACAGTATTTTAGTATTTTAAAAAAAGTTAAGTAAAGTAATAAATAATTTTATCTATTATTCTATTTAATAGATGATTTTTTTACAAAAGTTAAGCAATAAATAATTTCATATATTATTCTATTTAATAGATTCAGAGTAGGTAACAATTAATAGGTGCTTTATACGGGAATCGGGAATCGGGAGTCGGGAGATGGGGAGATGGGGAGATGGGGAGATGGGGAGAATTATTGTGTTGTATAAATTGAGGATGATTTTAATAGTTTGGTGGAATGGAAATCTTGCAGGGTAATCGCATCTAATTTGGTATAAATTGTACTTGACAAAAAAAACGGTTGCATGAACAAGTCCTTCATCTCTCATCAAGGGTAACCTAGGATGTGTAAAGGGTTGTATTTTCTCGTCACTCATCATGGCAAAAGGTTTTGGCAGACCCGTTCTTAACACTCACAATGAGCATGAGGCTCAGATCCTGAAAAAGAGTGTACTCAATCATTTTGAGCATCGGTCGGTACCCCGTGTGGGTAGCAGAATCGACCATAATCTTGTCGGGATTGTTACCATAGCCATTTTGGCTGTGATTGCGGGTGCCGATGGGTTTGTGGCCATCGAAACCTACGGTAAAGCCAAGCAACAGTGGCTGGAAACATTTTTAGACTTACCTCATGGAATACCATCTCACGATACATTTGGTCGGGTGTTTGGCCTTCTCGATCCCCAGCAACTCGAAGCCAGCTTCCTGAGTTGGGTGGGCAGCATCACCGAGAGCTTGAATATTGAACTGATTCATATTGATGGTAAGACGGCCAAAGGCTCCTATGACCGTAACAACGACCTCAAAGCGCTTCACAGCGTCAGTGCCTGGAGCAGCGAACATGGACTGGTGTTGGCCCAACAAAAAGTCGAGAGTAAATCAAATGAAATCACAGCAGTGCCACTGCTGCTCAAGTTGCTGAACCTCAAAGGAGCGGTGGTAACTCTCGATGCCATGGGCACCCAGACCAACATTGCCCGACAAATTAAGGAAGCTGGTGGGGACTATGTCCTGGCGCTCAAGGGCAACCAGGGCAAGCTTAGTCAGCAGGTGGAACAGTGGTTTTCTATGGCCGAAGACCAGAACTGGCAAGGGATTGAATTGAGTTACCACCAAACGGTGGAGGCCGGGCATCACCGCTTAGAAACCCGTCAGGTGTGGGCGGTGCCTGTGAGTCAACTACCCCCGTTGCATCGGCAAACACAATGGCAAGGTTTAACCAGCGTGGTGATGGTGAAGCGAAGGCGGCAGTTATGGAACAAAACCACGACACAAACTCAGTTTTACCTCAGTGCCCTCGAACCCGATGGCCAGCAACACAACCAGGTAATTCGCTCCCATTGGGGTGTTGAAAATGGTCTACATTGGGTCCTTGATGTCACTTTTAATGAAGATGCCAGTCGGGTTCGCCAGGGCTATGCTGCTGAAAATCTAGGGCTGTTGCGCCGCCTGAGTGTTAACCTGCTCAAGCGCGAACCCTCCCGCCAGAGTCTCAAGATGAAGCGTTATAGGGCGGGGATGGATAATGACTTCCTAATCAAAATCCTGGCCGCCAGTGCGGCGAAGTGAGGCATTTTTTGAGGGTGATGCAAGATTGTTGAGGAGCAATCATTGGAGGTGATGGACTGAATCTATTAACCGAAGCCGGTTAGGCTCCAGGAGTGTTGACTAACAGGACTGGTACACACCAACGATATCCTCAAACTTTTCTGAGGGTATAATCAGCCATTCTACAGTCAAATTTTAGGTCAGGTTACTGGACTTTTAGAACTCTACTAAGATGCGATTACCCTGTTAACATTTAAAATTTAACAGTCAACATTCAAGCTTCAACTTCTGCATTAAAATGACAGCAATCACCAAACCAAGTCAATTCCAGTACAAACCCCTGCACAAGCCTAACCAACTAATTTACGGTAC
>NZ_JAAHHX010000265.1:0-2578 GCF_010672065.1 Moorena sp. SIO4A1
AGGAATCGGGTAAATCTGCGGGATTACTCCCGCTTCGTCCCCAAGGCACCGTGCGAGCGAGTCTCCAAGCACACGGCGCGCCCAACTTCTTTAGAACACGTTTTCTTTTGCGACTTACTTTTCCTTGAATCCGGGTTTGTACCTTTTGGCTTTTGTCCCTTCTTCTTGGAGGGTTTTTTTAATCCCATTTTTAGCATTTGTTGTATTTCGGGATTTGTCGCACCCAGGGCATGGATTGAGTGATGGCAGTCATTGTGTAAGTATATTAAATTGTCATACTTATCTGTGCCGCCATCCTTTTTTGGTGTTATATGATGTAGATGCACAAAATCAAACCTTCCAAGGGTTTGATTACAGACAGGACATATGTATTTCTGTCTATTTGCTATTTTGTCTTTTCCGTTGGATAGTCTATTTCTTGCGGTCTTTTGTCTCTGTTTATTTTCCCTCTTTTCCCAGTATTCTTTGAGTTCTGGGTCGTCCGGGCTATGAGTATGTGTGACCTGGGTGTGTCTTTCGATATTGACCCATGCAAGCTTAGTGAGATAAACTTTCCTTTCTCCAAATACCCATTTATCGTCTCTTCCGGGACATAATTTCCCGAAATACTTCTTGTACAACCATTCCCGGGATTTTTGATGCTTTCTTAATCCCCATCTTGTTAACTTCCAGAATATGTAGCTGTCAATCTTATTGAAGATTTCTGAAGATACTGCTCCGCTGTGGTAATTTCCCCACCCTCTTATAATCGGGTTGAGTCTTTTGATTACCACTTCCTGTGGAGCTTCTCGTACCTTCTTGAATTCCTCTTTAAGTTTGGTTTTAAATTTCGCTACATTCTTATCTGAAGGTTTAATGATGGTTATATACCCGGATTTTCTGGTACTGGTATTATGTTTCCTGAAGTTCCATCCCAGAAAATCAAATCCGGTGGTCAAGTGGGATATTCTAGTTTTCTCGAAGGATAATGTTAGTCCTTTTTTGGATAACCACTCTTCAGCGATTTTCTTAGCATTCACCGCATCTTCTTTGCTTTCGGTGAGGATTACAAAGTCATCGGCAAAGCGGACGTAAGTCCTTGGTGTCCTATTTTTCCAATTACCACCGTTTTTAGATTTATTGTCTTTGCACCAGGTGTATTTAATACCTAATTCTTCCTCTAATCCATGTAAGGCTATATTGGCCAGGAGAGGGCTAATTATTCCACCTTGAGGGGTTCCCTGTTCGGTGTCGTAGAAAGTTCCTTTGTGTACATATCCTGCTTTCAGCCATTCTTTTATTAGTTTGGCTGCGGGAAAACTTCCAATTGTTTCTAGTAATGGTTCATGGGCAATGTTATCGAAGCATCCTGAGATGTCCGCGTCTACTACCCACCATTTCCTGTTGTTTTCTCCCTTAATGTTTAGGAATATCCTTTGTCTTGCGTCATGGGTACTTCTTCCAGGTCTGAACCCGTATGATACTGGTTCAAACATTGCTTCCCATGATGGCTCAAGTGCATTTTTGACTATACCTTGTAGGCATCTGTCGGTTATGCTTGGAATCCCTAATGGCCTTTTCTTTCCATTGGATTTTGGGATGTAGATGCGTTTGGTTGGTATTGGCTTCCATGTCTTATATGTGGTGAGGGAATCGACCATTTTCCCTCTTTCCGCAGGGTTTAATTTTTTCTTTCCGTCTATCCCTGCTGTTTTTTTACCACTATTTACTTGGGTTGCTTGTTTGACTGATATCAGGATATTGGAATAGCTACGGAGAGCTAGTCTTTGTAGTTTGTTGACCTTTTTCCAATTACCCTCACGTGTCGCTCTGAAAATTCTACGTCTAAGTTTCCTGACCGTCCTGTAGGCACGTTTCCAATTGATAGCGTGCCAGTCAGTGGTTTGTTTAGTTACGATACCGTTCCCTTTTGGTTGCGGTTCTATCTTTTCCATATACAATTAAGGTACTTACGTATTATTTCCCTAGCTCGAAGTCAGTTCTGAAATTCAGCACTCTTTCAAGTTAAGGGATTTCCCTCTATCCAACCAGTTATATACTTTCGTATTTTCCTGTTGCCTTTCGGCTGTTGGCTTTTGCTTGGTTCAGTCTTCTACCGGGCTGAGAGTTATACCTCCTCTTACGATTTGGCTACCTACATCAATCGACCTAGATGTAGGACTCAACCTCGGCTTACCTGTTGACACACTAAGAAGTTACGAATCTGAGGTTGCCGCCTATACACCGAGTCCATTTTGGGATTCGATTGCCTTTTCATCGCAAGGCTAATCCAGGAGCTGGCACCTTCCATTACCGCTTTATCAGAGGGTGTTTATTATAACGATGCCTTATAGTGGCGATTCATCAATTTCAACCTTTTGATTCTTTTCCTAACCCAACAACATCTTTTTCACGGCATGTAAAGATTTGTTGTGCATTCCCCTCTAGCTCTGAAACCTAGTGATTCGGGAGTGTCGTAGCCTTAGCCGCGATATCCATCTCACTACGCTCCTTCGGGTGGAAACTAGTCTGAATCCAAGACTAGGAAAGGGTTCTAGCCTTTCACTTCCAAGAGCGCCTTTCAGTCGCCCGATAACTT
>NZ_JAAHHX010000266.1:0-2549 GCF_010672065.1 Moorena sp. SIO4A1
CACAGAGTCATCTTGCTCATCCAGGCCGGATCCAAGCAGAGCAGTTGCCGATAGTTAACTAAGTCAGTGAGTCACCCCACTGACTCGTCTTCAAAACCGTACGTGATACTTTCGCATCATACGGCTCCTCATCAAACGGAACCATTGTCATTGGTACCTTCTAGAATGGGTTTTCATCTAACTCAGAGGAGTCTGTATTTGACTCTTGACGTTTTGACTGAATTCCGATTCTATGTTTTTCATCGTGACAGTGGAGGTGTAGTAGTTCTAAATTTTTGAGATTATCACTTCCACCATTGGCGCGTGGTATTTTATGGTGTGTTTCCAATAAATCTTCTTCCCTAAAGGTAAGCCCACAATGAGCGCATTTTCCTTTTTGCCGTTTCAAAAGTATTCCTTTTTGACTGGTCATTTCAGGATGTTTACTCATTCTGGTGTTCCAGTATATTAGGTCACCATCGTAGGGACTTCTGGCTTCTTTGACTTTGGTGTGCCTGACAATTTTGGTTTTGGCATGTTTAGGGAGGTAATTATCCTCGTTGGTCATGAACACCCAGTTATCTCCTCCAATAGTTCCCCAATACTTATTGATTACCCAGGTTTTTGATTTCTTGGGGTGTCTCCTGTATCCCCATCTTTGGAGTTTGTTCCATAGCATATGTCCTAATTTGCTGAATGTTTCTTTACTACAGACTGACCTGTAGTAGTTGCACCATCCGCGTATAATAGGTTTGAGGTGGCTTATTAAAGCCTCTTGTGGGGCAGCTTTGTGTCGTTCTATGACATTTGAGAGCTGCCCATAATGCTCTAGTACTTTTTCCTTAGATGGCTTGATGATGGTTTTAAAACCTTGTTTAGTATGATGTTTACCTACTTTATATTGCCGAATGTTGAATCCGAGGAAGTCAAATCCGTCAAATGTGTGGGTAATTTTTGTTTTACTTGGTTTTAATTCCAGACCCATGTCCAGCAGCCATTTATTAATGACTTCAAGACATTCTTCTACCACGGTTTGGTCTTGGTGGAGAATGACAAAATCATCTGCGTATCTGACTAGGGATAGACCTGTTTTATAGTGTCTTTTCTTTCCCTTGATGGAGTTAGCGTGATTCCAGATGGCATTTTCCATTCCGTGGAGGGCTATATTGGCCAGAAGTGGTGATATAACGCCACCTTGTGGGGTACCCTCATTTGTAGATGAGAATGTTCCATTATCCATCACACCGGCTTTTAGCCAGGACTTAATTAAACGTCTCATGGATGGGTAAGTATTTAATTTTGTTAGAAGTGCATCATGGTTGATTCTGTCAAAGCATTTGGCAATATCTGCGTCCAAAACCCATTTGGGTTTTTGGGCTATTACTGTAAATATTGCTTCTATTGCATCGTGACATGAGCGTCCTGGCCTGAACCCGTAGGAATTAGGTTCAAATTTGGCTTCCCATTCAGGTTCTAATGCCTGTTTGGCAAGTGCTTGTAATGCACGGTCGTATATGGTTGGGATACCTAATGGGCGTTTTTCCGACCGTCCGGGCTTAGGAATCCATACCCTTCTGGTGGGTTGTGCCTTTTTGGAGATTTTGAGGCTGGCTACTAAGGTGAGGCGCTGCTTATTGGTTAAAGCTTTAACCCCATCTATTCCGGCAGTCTTTTTGCCTTTGTTTTCCTGGGTAACCTTTCTGACCGCAATCATTTTTGCTGACCAGGATTTCATCAGAGTTTTTTGCAGTTTTCTTACCACGCTCACGTCACCACGGCTCGAGGCTTGATATATTCGTTTTTGCAACTTAAAGACTGTCATTTCTAGCTTTCGCCAGTTGACCGACTTCCATTCCGACTGTGAGGCGAACCCCCGAGTTTTAGACATATCAATTGCTACTTACAACCATATCTTTTCCGTTGACGTGAGTCCGTTAGCATATCCTAGGAATTACCCTAGGCCTTGGCTTCTGACTCAATCTCGCCCCTCTATGACTTGCGGTTAGCTACCTACTTGGAATATTCGACCTTTCCAAGAGTACATATATGGGTTACTTCGTTCCTGATAACCATTCTTTGAACTTTTAGGGTGGTACTTTTCACCGGGAGAAGGGGAAAATCTTTATAAGAAGGAGAAATCCTATAAACCCTTTATTTTCCATTGACTTTTTGTCTGTAGCGCTATTCGACCTTTTTATTTCGCTACCCACGCTTAACGATGATTCAGATGTACCTTCCTGTTCGTACCCATGAGTTCTTATACCTAGGCTGACACCGGTCAGGTTAAAGGGTGTTTTGCCCGTTTGACCCTTTGCTGTTCAATTTATGGAGTTGCTATTTCCATAAATCAGGGTAGGGTTGTCACTCGGATTTCACGAGGGATGGTCTTGCACCATCATGGTTATCAAGTTGTCATGGTTCAGTTTCCTGACCAGGCGGCTAATCCTCCAAGCTTTTTTTTTAGGGCAAGGTTTTCTAGCCAACGAATCGCACTCTCCGCAAGCGTTCGGGTCGATGACCCAGGTTCCGTTGTGCCGGAAACGAAACCTGAGTAGAGTGGATCCTTAGTT
>NZ_JAAHHX010000267.1:0-2546 GCF_010672065.1 Moorena sp. SIO4A1
AGCCATGGATTATCAAAAATTTTATTATAACAATAATCATCAAAAAACTAGTTATTAAATGCTTCATAATAAGAAGAATAATAGTGAGATAAACTTTAATATATTTATGTGCTTTTTGCCTGGGGGGGCGACGAAACAGGCTGAAATGCTTGCTATGTAAAGTTAGTAGCATTTTGTGGTAAAAAAAGGTAGGTCTCTAATTTGCAACAAGACCTACTTATTAACAATGTTACCAGCATTCTACCAAAACCACCTAAAAAGTCAACTTAGTCTAACTGAATATATTTTTTTAAAAATTCTGATCAATCTCTTACAGTCAATTAAAAAAGTTAACTTAGAAAAATTAGCCAATACTCTCCCTTTACCAATTAAATTTGAAAGTAGAAGAAAAAGACTACAAAGATTTTTATCCTTACCAAACCTAACAATTTAAAAAATTTGGTTTCCAATATTTGAAGAATTATTGAAAACATACTTTACTTCAGAAACCCTAATTTATCTAGCAATTGATAGAACAAATTGGG
Source organism: Moorena sp. SIO4A1 (assembly GCF_010672065.1). NCBI lineage: Bacteria > Bacillati > Cyanobacteriota > Cyanophyceae > Coleofasciculales > Coleofasciculaceae > Moorena > Moorena sp. SIO4A1. Next base: position 525 of record NZ_JAAHHX010000267.1, read on the forward strand.
GTCGCATTAATTTATTCATGGTTAGCCTTATTTGGGATAAAAGAGCGTTTCCAATATATTTTACTTTGTTGCCCAAGTTAGGGAGTAGTAATTTAACAGAACAACAAAGTATTTTATCAAAGATTGTCCCGATTATTAAAAACTATAAAGTGTGTGTATTAGGAGATAGAGAATTTTGCTCTGTTAAACTAGCTAAGTATCTCCAGAGCTTGGGTGTATACTTTTGTTTACGTTTAAAAAAGAATGAGTTTGTTGAATATAAAAAAGATAATTGGGTGGCACTCAATGATTTAGGTTTAATACCTGGAGTGTCTTTATTTATACAAGGAGTAAAAGTGACTAAGACTCGGGGATTTACAAGTTTTAATGTAGCTTGTAAGTGGCAACGTAAACTCAAAGGTATAGCTCCTAAGGAAGGATGGTTTATTCTGACAAACTTTGATAGCTTAGAGCTGGCAATTTCAGCTTACAAAAAAAGATTTAATATAGAGGAAATGTTTAGAGACTTCAAGACTGGTGGTTATCATTTAGAGAATACTAAAGTTGAAGGTGAACGGTTTATTTCTTTAGTTTTATTGATAGCTATAGCTTACACTTCTGCAACTATTAAAGGTCAGCATATTAAACGTCAAGGAATACAAACCTATGTGGCTCGTGTCAAAGAACCTGATAGAATAGAGCGCAGAAATAGCAGTTTTTACGTTGGTTTATATGGTCAAACCTGGGTTAATTTCAAAGATATTTGTATAGAATTAGTAACCGAATTAATGAGACTAAATCCTAATAAACGAAAGTATTATCAACGAGGTCTAAGGGCTATATCGCTTATAGAGTCTGGGTTTTAGCTTATTTCGTCGCCCCCCCAGGGGAATAACCTGATATTGGCTTTATGTGAACTATTATCCGGCTTCTGGTCGAAGTCCTCCTGGATTAAAGATTTCCTAGAATCAAATCCCGACCCCACACTGAAAAAACTGAAGACCAAGAACATAGAGCAGACCTCATTAGTTCTGCTCGACTTACTACATCTTTACAAATTCAACAAATTGAAGTCACGGGAGTTGTCGCGCTCCTGGATGTGGTTTCTGGCGCTATCAAGCACGGGGAAAAGACCGAACTTATTGGTGTGAACAGTTCTAAGTAAATGGGTTTTGAAGTTCTTTAGTGTTCGCGTATTAAATACGCGAACAAATAATTCCCTGTTTCTGAGCTCTTGCAGTATTAGTCCTACTCACAACTCTCTTCAAAATTGCTCTGACTTCACTGTTTTTCAACAAGACTTCTCTATTGCAGTGAGCAGTTACCCCCCATGAGCGACTGCATCAAGACGGGAGTAGGAAATATGGAGTAGGTATTAGGGCACAAAAATTATCAGAATTACTACACGGATTAATCAAAATATTTTGGGATTAATTTGAGTTTGTTTATGTCTACATTGCAACGGTTATTAATACACATTATACTTGGCTATATATAAGTAAAATGCTGTGGGATTGCTTACGGAATTTGTTATAATTATAACTAGGATTATAACAGTTTAACGATGACACTAACTACCGATCCAGAACCGAACCACAATCAATATCCAGAACCGACATTAACTGATGTAATCCGAAAACTTGATGAGCTTTCAGATGAAGTGAAAAAGTTTGATGAAAGATTTAGCAATTACCAACAAGCCACACAATGGGTGATTCAGTTAGCTTTTGGCTTAATTGCGAGTGCTACTGTTATCGTGATTGTGAGCAATGTTTTAAACTAACTCAATAGTTAATTTTTGATTTTATCGCCATTTTCAACCCTTACTGCCGAGGAATTTTACCTTAACCAAGGGGATAGCTTTCATGGAAAACGCGTTCGCGTAGCGTGGCCTACGGCCAATCGCGTAGCATCTCCCTAGGAGAATCGCGTCGCGTCTCCCGATGGAGTATCCCGTAGTTTATGTCTGGTGGGCAGTGGAGCACACAGATTTACCAAACTTACCAATCCCTTTAGCCACTGCCCACCCTACGATTCTCACTG
>NZ_JAAHHX010000268.1:0-2538 GCF_010672065.1 Moorena sp. SIO4A1
AGCATACAAAGAAAAACGTGAGATTTAACTCGGCTTTCAAGGTGATGATAAATGGGACGTACTTTTAAATCCATAGTCTTATAAGAACGAAAAGCCTGTTCAACTTGAGACAGACTTTTGTAAGCTTTGACCGTCCTTGGAGCATCTAAAACTTCCGCCTCTACAGAAGTGCGAATTACATACAATCCATCTAAGGCGGCGGCGACTTTTAAGTCTTGTGGCTTGCGGGAGTATGAAAAGCTGTTGTTCGTGATTTCCAGTTCAAAGAACTTACCGACTCGATACTTATTAATCACCTTACCGACTCGGATACCAATTTGCTCGGCTCCTTTCAAAGCTCTTTTTTTTCGGAGAGTTGCTTGGACAATTTTTTCTAATTCTTCTTCAGTTTTTTGTAATAGTTTTTCTCGTTTTTGTGCGCTTTGTTCAGCAGTCAAAGGGTTGCGACAAGCAATTAATCTTTCCCCCTGATAATCAACCGATTCAACCTCAACTAAATTCTGTTCATCAAACAACCCCAGTTGAATCACCTCTTGCTGGGCGAGTTTTTTGATTTGAGGGGCTGTCAAAGCGGTAATCCAATTCTTATCCTCCCCAGAAGACAATTCTTGGTCTATTCTCGTCTGAGTAATCATTCCTCTATCTCCGACCCAGATAATTCTTGATAGTCCAAAGCGATCACGGACTTTTTCGATTTGTTTTGCCAAGGTCGTTGTATCGGATGTATTTCCTTCAAAGACTTCTACTGCTATGGGACATCCTTCTCGGTTACACAGTAAGCCAAATACTATTTGGGTGCGGCTCTTATAGAAATACGGTATTATTTAAAATAACAAAACTAACAACCTTGTCAGAGTAAGGCTTTGAGTCAAAAAAACCGTTAAGTGACGTTTGTTGTACATAAGTGGAAAACCGGGGTGAAATTCAGAGATATGCAAGGATCGTACTCAAATGAAGACATCTTCTTTTCACCAGCACGAGAGCTATTTGAAGAAATCGTAGAGTGGTTGGGTTCAGATCGGGTTTGCGGTTTAGAGCATGGGGAGTTAGAGAACAAATTACTGGAGAACGGGTACGAACTATTAAGACGGCTTCTGCAAGGTTATTTTGATAGACGTAGTGATGACGAGATTGAAGGTGAGTGTTTGGGTAGTGACCAAGCCAGAAGAACTCATAAGAAGAAGTTGACTCGTAAACTGACCACCTTATTTGGAACCGTAAGAGTCAATCGAATTGGTTATGGAGGAAGGAAGCTCAATTCCCTGAGTCCATTGGATGCGGAATTAAACCTACCGCCATCCCAATATTCCCACGGACTGACAGAGCGAGTCGCAGTAGAAGTAGCCCGTTCGGGGTTTGGTGAAACAGTAGAGATAATTTCCCAAACAACCGCAGCCAAAGTTGGTAAGCGTCAAGTGGAAGAATTAGCCTTCAATAGTGCCTGTGACTTTGACCAATTTTACCACCAGCAACAATCACATATAGAGCAATCTCCACAAACAGGGGAAATAGTAGTGATTACTGTTGACGGTAAAGGTGTAGTGATGCGTACAGAAGATTTACGTGCTCATACCAGAAAAAGGGCGCTGGCTTCGAGCAAGAAGTTAAATAAACGATTAACGAAGGGTGAAAAACGAAACTCGAAGCGAATGGCTACAGTAGCTTCGGTTTATACGATTGACCCATTCGTGCGCACACCTGAACAAATTGTCAATCCGGAAGGGGAGGAGGTAGATAAAAAAGAACTCAAAAGACCCTTGCCTCAATCCAAGCGTGTTTGGGCAAGCTTAATTAAACAGCCAGAAGTAGTTATTAGCGAAGCATTTGACGAGGTATTGCACCGCCGAAGCACTCAACAAAAACACTTTTGTGCTTTGGTCGACGGTAATAAAACTCAATTATCGCTGTTGAATAAGTTTGCTCGCAAACACCAGATTAACTTAACAATTGTTCTCGATATTATCCATGTAATTGAATATTTATGGAAGGCGGCATTTGCCTTTTATTCCGATACCAGCAAACAAGCGGAGGATTGGGTAAGTAAAAGGATACTACTCATTCTTCAAGGACACTCAAGTACAGTTGCTGCTGGGATGCGTCGCAGTGCCACATTACGCAAACTCTCCCCATCACAACGTAAACCGGTGGATAATTGTGCCAGATATTTACTCAACAACGCGGCTTACCTCAAATACGATGATTACCTCAGAGCCGGTCTTCCCATTGCCACTGGGGTAATTGAAGGTGCTTGTCGTCATCTGATCAAAGACCGGATGGATATTACTGGAGCTAGATGGAGCCTTCAAGGAGCTGAAGCTGTTTTACGTCTTCGCTCACTTTACCTTAGCGGTGATTGGCATCAATATTGGCAGTTTCACTTAAAACAAGAGTATCAACGCAATCACCATGTTTTGTATCTTGATGGTGTTCCTTTGATGAAACGACTCCTTTATGCTCGTTGCTCTACTACTGCTCCCACTACTCTTCCGATAACTGTCTAAGACTTTATCCTTAGTCTTCCTAAAAGAGCCGCACCCA
>NZ_JAAHHX010000269.1:0-2537 GCF_010672065.1 Moorena sp. SIO4A1
TCCGTAACCTTCCTATAAGCTAGGGTTCAAGCAAAGTTCCTACCCGAAGGGGTACTACGAGATGGATATTCCGGCATTAGCTAGAATAATCCCGAATCGTTTTATCTCACAGCTAGAGGGTAATGCGTAACCAGTAACTTATACCGCAAGCCAATGGGTCGTTAAGGAAAGAACCAATAGGTTGACGAAAGGAATCGTTGATTGAAGCGTCGTAATAATTGATACTCCTACTAAAGCGGTAATGGGAGTAATAGCTCCAAGAGTTAATCCAGTAGATATTGGATAACTGAGAACTCCACGGACTCGGCGTAGAGACGACAGCCTATAGTTCGAATCTTCCTTGTGTGTAACCGGGTAAGCCGAGATTGAGTCCCTAGCTTAGGTCGATAGATAGGGTAGCCCAATCGTAAGAAAGGGTATAACTCTCAATCCGGTAAAAGTCTGAACCAAGCTAAAGCCAACACAGTGAAAACTAACGGGAAAGCGCTAAAGCGTATAACCGGTTGGATAGAGGAAATCCCTCAACTCGTGCAGAGTGCTGAATTTCAGAACTGATTCCGAGGGAGGAATATAATACATTTTCATCCTTAATTGTAATGGAAAAGATAGAACCGAACCCAAAGAACGGTATCGTAACTGAACAAACTACCCACTGGCACTCCATTAATTGGAAGAAAGCCTACAGGGAAGTCAGGAAATTGAGACGTAGAATATTCCGCGCGACTCGTGAAGGCGATTGGAAAAAAGTGAACAAGCTGCAACGCCTGATGCTACGCAGCTACTCAAACATACTCATAGCCGTGAGACAAGCCTCCCAAATTAACAAAGGGAAAAACACCCCTGGCATTGACAAAATAGCAAAATTAAATCCAGAAGCCAGGGGAGAGTTGGTCGATGCTCTAAAAGATTACAAGGCTTGGAAACCAATCCCGGCAAAACGAGTATATATTCCCAAACCTAATGGTAAGAAACGCCCCCTGGGAATACCTTGCATGATTGATAGATGTATTCAAGGTATCGTCAAGAATGCATTAGAGCCTCAATGGGAAGCCACCTTTGAACCATCCTCATATGGCTTCAGGCCAGGCAGAAGCACCCATGACGCAAGACAAAGGATATTCAACAACATTAAGGGCGAAAACAATAGAAAGTGGTGGGTATTAGACGCCGACATCTCCGGATGTTTCGATAATATTGCACATAAACCACTTTTAGACACATTAGGGAAATTTCCAGCCAAAACTTTAATAGCCCAATGGCTTAAAGCAGGATACATTGACAACAATGTATTTTTTGAATCAGATTCAGGGACTCCACAAGGGGGAATAATCAGCCCAATACTTGCAAATATCGCTCTACACGGCATGGAAAAGGAGTTGGGAATTAAATATATATGGCGAAAAGATACTAGAAAAAAATCCGGAGGATATTGGGACAACATATCGAAAAGAGCATTCATCCGCTTTGCCGATGACTTCGTCATCTTAACTGAAAGCGAAGAAGATGCAGCGAACGCTAAGATAATCATTCAAAAATGGTTAATCAAAAAAGGCTTGAAACTCTCAGACGAAAAAACCAAAATACAACATCTAACACAAGGATTTGACTTCCTCGGATGGAATTTTAGGAAATATAAAACAACCGCCAGAAAAACCGGATTGGTAACCCTCATAAAACCTTCCAAAAAAAATATCAAAAAGTTCAAAGAGAACTTGAAAAAGGAATTTAAAAGATTCAAAAGCTTATCACAAGAACTGATAATTAATAAACTTAATCCTCAAATAAAAGGATGGGGAAATTATCAGGATGGAGTGGTAGCCCAAAAAACATTTAATTCCTTGGATTCATACATATTCTGGAAATTAAAAAGATGGGGGAAACGGAAACATCCCAAAAAAAGCTGGAACTGGATATCCAAAAAATACTTTGGAAAGCTATGTCCCGGCAGGGATGACATATGGGTATTCGGAGACAAATCCTTAAAAGAAGTATATCTTCAAAAACTCGCCTGGATTCCTATAAAACGCCATACTCTCCTGCAACATACAAACAGCCCAGATGACCCTGACTTAAAAGAATACTGGGAAGAGCGCAAAGCTAAACAAAGAGAAAAAACGGCAAAAGGAAGACTTTCTGCGGGGAAGGATAAAATAGCAAACAGACAGAACTATATATGTCCTGTTTGCAATCAATCCTTAGGTATAAGTGATGATTTACACATACATCACATCATACCAAAACACTTAGGTGGGAACGACCGGTATGATAATCTAATATATTTACATGCCGATTGCCACCACTCCATACACGCCTTGGGTGCCTCCAATCCCGACATACAGGAAATGCTGAAAGCCGGGATAAAAAAACCCTCTTTGAAACGGAACAAAAACCAAAAGGTACAAAACCGTAAACCTAAGAAAAGAGGAGGTAATGATAAATGAGTTCTAAAGGAATTGGTCGCGCCGTGTACTTGGAGACTTGTTCGCACGGTGCCAAGGGGACGAAACAGGAGTAATCCTGTCGATTTACCCAATCCT